>NZ_JBYSVX010000027.1:0-70871 GCF_058986605.1 Pseudomonas sp. GW821-FHT07E12
GGCTTCAGCCGCGATGAGGCGTTCTCGGGAAAGCCTCATCGCGGCTGAAGCCGCTCCTACGGGGCACGGGGGCTGCAACGCAGAAGGCCGCCCGGAGGCGGCCTTCTGTGTGGGCGCGGACCGAAGCCGAAGCCCAGTCTCGCGTGCCAGGAGCTCTTAGCCGGCCTTCGCGGCCTGGCGAGCAGCCTTGGCCTGTGCGGCGGCGGCCAGGTCTTCCTTGATGCGGGCAGCCTTGCCTTCCAGACCACGCAGGTAGTACAGCTTGCCACCGCGAACCTTGCCGCGACGCTTGACTTCGACCGACTCGATGATCGCGCTGTGGGTCTGGAACACGCGCTCCACGCCGTAGCCGTGCGAGATCTTGCGCACGGTGAACGAGGAGTTCAGGCCGGCGTTCTTGGTGCCGATCACGACGCCTTCGTAGGCCTGCACGCGCTCGCGGTTGCCTTCCTTGACCTTGACGTTGACCACGACGGTGTCACCCTGGCTGAACTGCGGCAGTTCGCGGGCGATCTGGGCGGACTCGAATTCCGCGATGATGGACTTGTTCAGCTTGCTCATGGGTTATACCGATTCGTTCGGGGTGGGCGTGTCGTTTCGACAGCTCGGGCCAATGCAGTCACAGGATTGCGCTGCACGTTATTGTTGTGGGATTCGCCGGACCCAGTCGGGTCATACGAAGCCGCATATTCTAGCCGATTTCGTCAGCCCGATGCTAGGGGGCCGACGACCCGCCGTCCTCGGCCTGCCGGATCTCGTCCAGCAGCTTGCGATCGACCTTGGACAATGCCCCCTCATCCAGCAGGTCCGGGCGTCGCAGCCAGGTCCGCAGCAGCGATTGCTGCCGGCGCCAGCGCGCGATCGCGGCATGGTTGCCCGAGCGCAGGATGTCCGGCACATCGCCCCACGCATGCGCCGCCGGGTGGCTGTAATGCGGGCAGTCCAGCAACCCGCCCGGCCCCTCGAAGCTGTCCTGGGCGGCGGATTCGGCATCATTGAGCACCCCCTCCTGCAGCCGGGTCACCGCATCGACGATCACCGCCGCGCCCAGCTCGCCGCCGGACAGCACGTAGTCGCCGATCGAGATCTCCTCGTCCACCTCGGCGGCCAGGAAACGCTCGTCCACACCCTCGTAGCGGCCACACAGCAGCACCAGCCGCGGCAACGCCGCCAGCTCGCGAACCTTGGCCTGGGTCAGCGGCCGGCCCTGCGGACTGAGATAGATCACCGGTGCCGGCTGCGGATCGGCCGCGCGCACCGCATCCAGGCAGGCGCGCAGCGGCTCGATCAACATCACCATGCCGGGGCCGCCACCGAAGGGGCGGTCATCCACGCGCCGGTAGTTGCCCTCGGCGTAGTCGCGCGGATTCCAGCCATGCAGCTCCAGCAGTTCGCGCTCCTGCGCACGCCCCACCACGCCGAACGCGGCGGATTGAGCGATGAACTCGGGGAACAGGCTGATGACGTCGATGCGCATGGGGCAGGAATTGGGGATTCAGGATGATCAGCCTACGGCTGCTATGGAGCGTGTCGGGATGGAGGGCGAGGCTAACAGACGGGCTTTTCGCCTTTGCGAACCCCACCCCCGATCACCAATCCCGACCTTCAGAACTCCGGATCCCAATCGACCACAATCCGATTGGCCTCGAAATCCACGGACTTGACGAAATCCGGCTGCACGAACGGAATCAGCCGCTCGCGGTCGCCGCGCACGGCCAGCACGTCATTGGCACCGGTGGAGAACAGGTGTGAGACCTGGCCGAGTGCAACGCCCTCGACGGTCTGCACATCCAGCCCTTCCAGATCGACCCAGTAGTATTCGTCGGGCTTGGGCGGCGGCAGCGTACTGCGCAGCACGTAAACCTCGGTACCGCGCATCGCCTCGACCACGTCGCGATCGTCGACGCCCGGAAAGCTCGCCACCAGGTGCTTGCCGGTATCGCGGCCACGCGCACCGGTCAGCGTGGATTCCTGACCATTCGGCGCGCGCAGGATCCAGGGCTGGTATTTGAAGATGGCCAGCCGCGGCTCGGTCCAGGACTCGAGCTTCAGTTCGCCGCGCACACCAAAAGCGCCGGCAACCCTGCCCAGCAGGATCCGGCGCTCGGTATCTTTCATCGGATTGCGATCAATGGGCCGCACCAAGGCACGGCCCTTCAGGATCAGGCCGCGACGGCCTGAGCCTTGTTCGCTTCCTTCAGCAGGTTGCGAACCTTGTCGGTCAGCTGGGCGCCGTTCTTGACCCAATGGTCAACACGGGCCACGTCCAGCACGACGCGCTGCTCGGCACCCTGGGCGACCGGGTTGTAGTAACCCACGCGCTCAATGTTGCGGCCGTCGCGCGCACTGCGCACGTCGGTGACGATGATGTGGTAGAACGGACGCTTCTTGGCGCCGCCACGGGTCAGGCGAATCTTGACCATTGCTTTGCTTCCTGTGTTGCCCAGTCGCCAGGATGGCGAGGTAAGCCGGTGATTATAACGGGCAGGCTTGGGGATTCCAAGCGCAGCTCCCGGTGGGCTCAGTGCGCGGTCAGGCCAAACCCGCTCGGTTGAAGCATTCCCGGCACGGCCCCAGCCGAGACCTGAAAAGGGATGCAAGCACAGGCTCGGCTCTACAGGGGGTGCGAGGCTTGAGTCTGCAGAGCCTGTTCCAGCAGTTCCAGCTTGTCGCTCAAGCCGAATCCGGTCGCACCGATAGCCGAGATTGCCTGCTGGCCACGTGAGTTGCAGGCAAACGCGGCGATGAACATATCGAGTTCATCGTGATGAACCACCCTTGTCTGCTGCGGCACGCCGAGCCGATCGAGGCCGGCGCGGAGCAGGTGCTCCTGGGTGCCGCGCAGCGCCGGCGCCTGCGGCCAGGTGACGCCCTGCCCGTCCCACAGGCCCAGGTTCCAGACCGTGCCTTCGACCAGATGACCGGTTGCCGACACGAACAGCGCGTCGTCGAAGCCGGCCGCCATCGCCTCGCGCCGCAGGTGGAACAGCGGGAACGTGCCGACATGCTTGATCTGCGGCAGTTCGCGCACGAAGGTGACCGGACGCACCCGTAGCGCGGCCGCTGGCAACTGCGAGGGTGGCGATACCGAGATCAGAACGTCCGGTGCTACTTCGCGCAGGGGATCGCGGAAGTCGAACGCGCGCGCGAACACGGTCACGCGCAGCGATGCGTCGTGCTGGCCGAAGGCATCGAGTGCGGCGGCCAGCTCGGCACGCAGCTGAGTCTCGTCGAGCCGGCTGCCGAACAGCGTGGCGGTCGCGTGCTGCAGGCGCTGGAAGTGCAGGTCCAGACCACGTACTGCGCCACCGCGCACCTGCATCGAGGTGAAGTGTCCGTAATTGACCAGCGCCAAGGCCGCCAGCGTCGCCGCGTCGGCAGGTTGTCCTTGATGGAAGACCAGACTCACAGCAGCGCCTGCGCCTGCGACCACCATGCCTGCACCAGTTCGGCGGCGGGCCGCACCTGTGCCAGCGCGGCCGATTGCCCGGCCCAGGCCTGCATCGCGCCCAACCGGTTCCCGCGTGCGGCCTGCTGGCGCATGGGCGCAGTCAGGCCACGCTGCACCGGATAGGGTTGCGGATGTGGCGCTGCCGGATCGGCGGCGGCACGTACGTAATCGGTGGCGAGGGCGCGACCAAGACGCCCGGAAAAAGCGCGGGTCGGCCAGGTCGCTTCGGGTTCGGCGACGGCGAGCGCATCGGCCCAGGCCGACGGCAGTGCGGCCTCCGGCGTGCGCAGCAGGCCGGTACCGATCTGCACCGCGCTGGCACCGAGCAGCAGCGCGGCGGCGATACCGCGTCCATCGCTGATGCCACCAGCGGCGATCACCGGCACCTGCAGGCGGTCGGCCAGACGCGGCAGCAAGGCGAACAGGCCCACCAGTTGGCGCTCGGCCGCATCCGGGTCGAACGCGCCGCGATGGCCGCCTGCCTCGAAGCCCTGCGCAACCACCGCGTCGGCGCCGGCCCGCTCGGCCTCAAGCGCCTCCGTCAGCGTTGTGGCGCAGGCGAACCAGGCGATGCCGGCATCCTTCAGCCGCCGCACCTGATCCGGGCGGAATACGCCCATGATCGAAGAGGCTACGGCCGGGCGGGCCTCCAACAACGCTTCGAACTGTGTATCGAAATCGGCCGGACCCGCATCGCCCGCCTCGACCGGAACCTCCGGCCCCCACTGCGCCAGAAAGGCGCGGGTGGCCGCCTCCGCTGTGGCGTCACGTGTGGGCGGCGGATCGGGAATCCATAGATTGACCTGGGTCGGGCCATCGCTGCCGGCACGGAATTCGCCCATCCAGCGTCCGATGTCTTCCGGTGCCGAAAGCACCGCACCCATCGCGCCCATGCCGCCGGCATTGGCGACGGCAATCGAGAGCGGCGCCGGGCAGGCACCGGCCATCGGTCCGAGCAGGATGGGGAGGCGCAGGTTGAAGCGTTGGCAGAAGTCACTGATGCGCTTCTGAATTTCCTTGTTCATTGCTCTCCCCGTTGCCGGCTTTCCCGGAGCGCTTTTTTTGCAGAGGCGACTTCAGTCGCGACGGGGCTTTGCCGGTAAAGCCCTGTCGCGACTGAAGTCGCTCCTACAGGGGGCATATCGCTGGGCTCAGCGGAACGGCAAGCCGCCACGCCCCCCCATTCCGCCCATGCCACCCATCATGCCTTTCATGCCGCGCATCAGGCCCTTCATGCCGCCGCCGGAGAGCTTGGACATCATCTTCTCCATCTGCTGGTACTGCTTCATCAGCTTGTTGACGTCGGAAGGCTGCAGGCCGGCACCCTTGGCGATGCGCACGCGGCGCGAGCCGTTGAGAAGCGCCGGGTTGCGACGCTCCTTCTTGGTCATCGAGTTGATGATCGCGATCATGCGCGGCACTTCCTTGCCGGTGACCTGGTCCTTGAGGTGGTCCGGGATCTTGCCGACGCCCGGCAGCTTGTCCATCAGGCCGCTGATGCCGCCCATGTTCTGCATCTGCTCGAGCTGTTCGCGCATGTCGTTGAGGTCGAACTTCTTGCCCTTGGCGACCTTGGCGGCGAGCTTGGCGGCCTTTTCCTGGTCCACGCCCTGCTGGACCTGTTCGACCAGCGACAGCACGTCGCCCATGTCGAGGATGCGGCTGGCGACGCGGTCGGGATGGAACACGTCCAGGCCGTCGACCTTCTCGCCGGTACCGACGAACTTGATCGGCTTGCCGGTGATGTAGCGCACCGAGAGCGCAGCGCCGCCACGGGCGTCACCATCGGTCTTGGTCAGCACCACGCCGGTCAGCGGCAGTGCCTCGCCGAAGGCCTTGGCGGTGTTGGCGGCGTCCTGGCCGGTCATCGAATCGACCACAAACAGGGTTTCGGCCGGATTGACCGCGGCGTGCAGCGCCTTGATCTCGGCCATCATCGCTTCGTCGATGGCGAGACGGCCGGCGGTGTCGACCAGCAGCACGTCGACGAACGACTTGCGCGCATCCGAGATCGCGGCGCGCACGATATCGACCGGCTTCTGGTCGGCGCTGGACGCGAAGAACAGCACGCCGACCTGCTCGGCCAGGGTCTTGAGCTGTTCGATCGCGGCCGGACGGTAGACGTCGGCCGAGACCACCATCACCTTCTTCTTGCGCTTTTCCTTCAGGTGCTTGGCGAGCTTGCCGACCGTGGTGGTCTTGCCCGCGCCCTGCAGGCCGGCCATCAGGATGATCGCCGGCGCCGGCACGTTGAGGTTCAGGTCGGCGGCGGCCGCGCCCATCACCGCGGTCAGCTCGTCGCGCACGACCTTGATCAGCGCCTGGCCTGGGGTCAGCGACTTGAGCACTTCCTGGCCGACCGCACGCACCTTGATCCGCTCGATCAGCGCCTGCACCACCGGCAACGCGACATCGGCCTCCAGCAGGGCGATGCGGACCTCGCGGGTGGCCTCGCGGATGTTCTCCTCGGTCAGGCGGCCGCGGCCGCGCAGGCGCTCGATGGTGCCGGAGAGTCGCTGGGTGAGGGATTCGAACATGCGAGAACAACCGCGAAGGGAAACGGACGGCGATTATAGCGGCAGGCGATCCCCTACCCCGCCACCCCGCTGCCGGCCCGCCCGCCGGTGTGAGAAACTTCCACGATGACAATCGTTCTCATCTCTCTCGCCTTGTATCTGATCGCTGCGGCCCTGCTGGTCCGTGGCGTGGCGCGGGAGGGTGCCGCGCCGGACAAGGGCTGGCTGTTGGCGGCGCTGCCGGCGCTTGCGCTGCACGCCGGCTACCACACGCTGGTGGCGATGCGCACCGCGGGTGGGCCGGACATGCACTTCTTCGCCGCGCTGTCGCTGGTCAGCCTGGGCATGGCCGCGCTGACCACGCTGGTCGGTGCGCGCGGCCGGATGTCAGCACTGGGTGTGGTGGTGTTTCCGCTGGCAGCGCTGATGCTGGTCAGTTATCACGCCTACGGTCACGAGCCGAGCCCCACGCTCGGCTGGCAGTTGGAGACGCATGCGTGGCTGGCGCTGCTGGCCTACGCCACGCTCGGCATCTCGGCGCTGCTGGCGATCATGCTGTGGCTGCAGGAACGGGCGCTGCGCCGGCGCGATTTCCACACCTGGCTGCGGGCGCTGCCGCCGTTGACCGAACTGGAAACCCTGCTGTTCCGCACGATCGCGGTCGGTTTCGCGCTGTTGACGCTGACGCTGCTGACCGGGCTGCTGTTCGTCGGAGACTTTCTGGCGCAGCGGTTGCTGCAGAAGACGGTGCTGAGCGTGCTGTCGTGGATCGTGTTCGGCGCGCTGCTGGTCGGACGCTGGCGTTATGGCTGGCGCGGGATCAAGGCGGTGCACTGGACGCTCACCGCGATGGCGCTGTTGCTGCTGGCGTTCTTCGGCAGCAAGTTCGTGATCGAGCTGGTGCAGGGGCCGACGGCGTTCTGAAGCACCGCAGTCGCAGTGCGTTGCCGACCACGAACATCCACCCCGCCATACCGCGCGAATCGAGACCAGCACCGATGAAGGCGCGATCCGTCGCGCCGCAATCAATGCCGGGTATCCACCAAACGACTGGGGCACGGCCCCACCCAAAGAGGGGCGCTTGCGCGCCCCGAAACGGGTGGGAGGAACCCGTCAAAAAAATGCGCTATGGAAGGCCCGAAATCTGTTCCGGGGTCAATGCGCCGGCGTAAATGCGGAATTCGTCGACCGCTCCGTTCAGATAGGGGTCGGCACTGAAGGCCGAGCGGCCGATGTAATTGGCCGAGGTTATGCCCAAGTTGGTCGGCCTCAACGTCATGTTGGTATGGGTACCCACCGCCACCTTGTCCACGTAGAGCGTGGCCACCGTACCCGAGAGCGTCACCGCCACGTGATGCCAGCCTCCCGTTGGCAAGGCGGCCGTGCCGTTGATGCCCTGCTCGTTGTTGTAGCCCTGGATGGTGATGGCGAAGCGCACGGCCGAGCCGTTGCTCGTCGTCAGATACATATAGCTGCCGGCACCGGCCGATGGCGTGCCGCGACTGAAGTCGAAGATGCGGCCGTAGTTGGCGGCGGCGTTCAAGTTCACCCAGGCGGCGATGGTGTAGTCGCCGGTAAGCGCCTTGGAATTGAGCGCCAGATCGACGTACTGGCCGGAACCGCTCAGCTTCACGGCTTTGCCATGCGTACTGGAAGTCCGGGTCGCGCCGCCACTGAGCGTGCCGTTCCAGCCGTTGCCGGTTGAATCGGCCGCCAAGGTGCCGCTGGCCTCATCGAACTTCAGATAGGCCACCAGCGGCGGAATCGCCACGTCGGTTATCTTCAGGACTGCCACCGCGGTATGCGTCAGGCCACCGCCGGTACCGGTGAAGGTCAGCGTATAGCTGCCTGCCGGAGTCGCGCTGCTGGTCATGATGGTCAGCGCCGCCGTACCCGAGGTGTTGATGGTGGAGGTATCGAACGCCGCCGTGGCCCCTCCAGGCAATCCACTCACGCTGAGATCCACCATGCCGGTGAAGTTGGCCAGCGCAGCGACGTTGGCATAGACCATCGCCGTGTCGCCGGGATTGATCGATTGCGTGGCAGGCGTCGCCGTCAAGCTGAAGTTGGGCTTCGTCACCACCAGGTTGGCCGTGCCTATACGCACCTGGTTGCCGTGCTTGCCGACGACGTTCAACGGATAAGTGCCCTCCTTCGTCGCGACATTGGTGGCGATATCCAAGGTGACCTCTGCGGAGCCCTTGGCCATGTTGCTGCTCAGCCTGCCGGTCACGCCGAGGGGGAAGCCGCGGGATTCCAGCTTCACGTTGCCGTCGAATCCATACAAGCCGGTGACGGCGAAGGTGTAGCGGGTGCTCTGGCCGGGATTGACCATCTGCAATACCGGCGAAGGCGAGATCGTGTAGTCCGGACGCGGCAGTGCCGAACCCACGAAGTCAAAGGTGCTGGTTTCGGTGCGGAACTGGGTCGCGTCCGCCGAGGAAGCCGCCAGCCCGACGTAGTAGGTCGTCGCCATCGGGATTTCAGTCGTCGCCACCACATGCCAGTCCAGACCATCGTTGGACTGGTAGGCAGTGAAGACGTTGCCCGCGCGGGTCAGTTTGTACCAGGCGAAAGGACGCCACGTGTATTGGTTGCCCGTATCCCAGACCATCTGCGCGCCTGCGCTGGCGCGTGCGCCGTACCAGGTGTAACGCCAGCCGATGTCGCCATTGGTCACGGTCACCGCCGGCGCATTGTCGGCCAGGCTCTCGCGCATCATCAGGCCGGTCTTGCTCAGCACACCGCCGACGTCGGTCAACCGGGCGATGAAGGTGAAATCGCCGGTCACTTGCCGGTAAGCGTAGTGGAACGAATCGTTGGTTCCGCCGATGCCACGCCCCTGGCCGGTGACGACGAAGGTGTTGTTACCGGCCGGCGAATAGGCGGTGCTGCCGGCGGCATCGACCGTACCCACGTCCGCACTGGCCCAGCCTGTGGGCAAGACGCTGGTAGCGGCCAGTGGCGTGGCAACGTCGGATGCGGCGGATTCGGTACTCAATCCGGCCTGGTTTTCCGCCAGTACCCGGTAGTAATACGAAGTACCGTTGCTGACGCTGTAATCGGTGTACTGGTGCCAGGTCGTCTGCGACATCGCCACGATGGTCGTGTATGGCCCATCGACCGCCGTGGCGCGCTGCACCCGGTAGCCGGTCGCAGTTGGCACCGGGTTCCAGTCCAGCCACACCCTTCCCGAACCCGCCATCGCGACCACGCCGGTCGGCGCAATCGGCACAGGCGCGACCGGCCACGGCGATTTGTCCGCATCCAGGGTGAAAGTCAATGTGCCATAGCCCAAGTGATCGATGCTGCCGTGTTCGGGCCGCATCAACTCGGCCATGGCTTTCGTATTCGGAGTCGCCAGCCCCTGGCGCACGCCATAGTGGTTGTAGAGCAGTTCCCACACTGGGCGATCGTCAAGACGGCCGCGACCATTGATGGCCGGAAACATGTTCCGCACGTTGTCGCAGTTGTTGTACTCGGTGTACGGAACGTCCTTGGCCTGGTTGTAGCGCGCGACGTACTCCGCACCGGCCAGCAAGCGGTTGTTGTCGTGGCCGAACAGGTCGATACCCTGGTTCCAGGCCACCTGCGCGGCGTAACCCAGCAGGCCCACGCCAAGCTGCGCGTGCTCCTGGTCGCGGCCGGATTCCTGCCACTGGCCCAGTTCACCGTTCACACCATAGCGATAGGCCACCGCATTCTTGATCGAACCATTGCCGGCCCCGTCGTAGAAATAGGCCACACCCTCGGTGAACCAGTCGACGTTGTCGTTGAACACCCCCATTGCGATCAGCGCGCCGATGTTGGCCGCATCCCAGTTGGCCCAGTAATGGCTGATGCAATCGCCGCCATCGGTGCTGCGGTGATTGACCAGGAAATCGTGCACAACCGGATAGAGGTAATGGGTGTTCATGTCCTTGAAGCGCTGCTGATCCGCTGCGCTCCATCCTGGATAGATGCGCAGGACTTCCGCCGCCAGCGCGAAATCCTGGATCGGAATGCCACTCAGACCCGGGATATCGGTGCCGGTGGGCACCTGATTCACCGCTGCAGACCAGCCGTTGAGGATCGCCACCGCGTTGTCCGCGTAGCGGGTATCGCCGGAGATGTACCAGCGAATGGCGTTCAGGTACGCCGCATGCGCGTCTGCGTCCGCACGCTGGCGACTGGCTCCCAGATTGGCGCGCGGCGCCGCGGTGTAGGTGCTCTGCGCCTGCGAATCGGCAATGAGCAGGTTCCAGTCATCGATCCAGGGGCTCTCGCCGGCCGCAACCTTGGCCTTCATACGATCGAGATCGGCCTGCGTGTGCAGGCCACCTGGGTGAACGAACTGCGCGTGTGCCATCTGGCTGGCGAGGCCCGTCAGCAGTAACAGCGTCAGCGCGCAAAGAAACTTCACGAACTTGCCGATGCCAAACATGTTTTTGCTCTCCATGGAGCGAGGGACGAGCCTGAGAACTACAGGCCATGGTGTTCAGGCGTGACGGACCCGGCACGGGCCCACGACAAGGTCCTCCCCGGATCGGCTGATCAGAGAAAACACTGCCTGTTCCTGGCCACGGGAAAACCCGGACCCGATCCGGATTTCCCGTGGCATTGACGCAATCCTCAGTCGAACTTGAGGCGCAGGCTGAGCCCGAAACTCCGACCGTTCATGTAGTTCTGGATCGAGAAGTCCGAGGCATACCCCCCCGGTTCGCCCGCGTAGCGGTCCGGCGACTTGTTCAACAGATTCGAGGCGTTGAAGGTGACCGACAACACATCGTTGACGTTGTAGCCAAGCGAGCCATCCAGCACGCCATAGCCCTTCACGTAACGGCCCCAGCTCGGCCATGCATCGATGTTGAACAGAATGAAGTCGTCACGATAGGTGTAGACCAGACGCGCGGAGAATTTGTCGTCCTCGTACAGGCCGGTCAGGCTGTAGCTGTACTTGGACTGGAACGGCATCGGCGTATTGACCACCGGTCCGTCGCTGGTGAACCTCACCGGATTTTCGGTCTCCAAGTACGTGTACGAGGCAGACATGCCCAGATTGGACCAGTTGCCGGGCAAGAAAGTGAGGAAGGTCTGCCCCGCCAGTTCCACGCCCTTGGCGCTGCCTTTTTCAGCGGCCGCCTGGATCGACACTTCGTACTGGTTCGGGTCGCTGCAGTTGGTGGTCGTCGGCGTGGGCGCAAAATCCACATTCATGCACTGCGTACGCGCGAACGGGAAGCCGCTGATCTTCTTGTAGAACACCGCCGCCGACACGTAGCTGACCGGCGAGATGTAGTGCTCGAGCGAAAGATCGAAGCTGTCGGCCTTCAGCGGCGCCAGATTGGGGTTTCCACCCGAGCCGGTACCGGTGGCCGGATTGACCGAGATTGCCGGGTTCAACGAGGCCAGCGACGGACGGGTGATCGCTTTGGCATAGCCAAAGCGCAGCAGGGTATTCTCCTGCTCGCCGAAGAACTTGGTCACGTTAAGCGATGGCAGCACGTTGGTATACGTACGCGATTCATCATTCGCCACGATCGGGCCGTTCACGTAGCCGGTACCGCTGGAGTCCAGGACCAGACTCTGCACCATGCCTTGGGCGAACTGATCGGTCTTGACCACGCGCACGCCGATGTTGCCCTTGATCGAATCGCCGATGGCGAAATCACCAACGACGTAACCCGCAAACGTGGATTCCTGCGAATAGCGCCGCGCCAACAGGTTTTCCGGTACCGCCCCGGTCACCGGCACGCCGGCGAGTGGATAATGCCCGGCAATGTATTCGCGACTCAGGCCGGACGGGCTGTACACCACGTAGCCGCCACTGTAGCCGGCATCACCATCCATCCAGTTGTTGGGCGCGATTTGGTAATAGGCATTGGACAGCAGAATGCCGTTGGACTGGTCTGCGGCCAGCGCCTTGCCATCAGTCGTCAGATACTTCCCGCCGAAGCTGTAGCTGTTGAAGCGCGAGTTCTGCTTGGCATAGCGCGTGCCGAACTTGATGTCGCGCAGGAAACCCTCGTCGCTGACGTCATACTTGAACGACAACGCAGCGGCGTAGCCATCGTCGTCGTATACGTTGTATGTGCCGTTGTTGTAGGTCTGCAGCACGAAGTTGGAAGGATCGGACAGACTCGGGCCGGAAAGGCCCAACTGGTGCACGGTGCTGCCGGTGTCGCGCGAGATATCCCAGGTCAAGCCGTTACGCGAGGTGAAGTTCACCGAACGGTTGTCCTGGGTCTGATCGGCCTTGATGTAGGACAGATCCAGGTTGGCATGCAGTCGATCGTTGACCTGCCAGTTCGCCCCTATCGCCGCCGTCCAGGTCTGATATGGACGCTGCTCGGTGCCGCCGATACCGTTAACGGTGGACCCCAGATAGGTACCGCTGGTCATACGCTGTCCAGCCACCAGCTCGTTGCTGCCGCCGTTCGAGTTGCGGTTGAGAAAATTCTCGTCGAACGTATATGCCTCGGTCGTCAGGTTCTGCACCGAGTTGCTGTTGTTGAAGGTCAGGAAACGATAGTCCTGGTCGTACAGGTAATAGTTGTAGTTGCCTTCGGCGTACAGCTCCAAGCTGTCGTTGGGCTTCCACTGCCAGCTGCCGGACAGGCCCTTGCGCACGCGGTGGATGGTTTCCTGGAACACGTTCTTCTCGACGCCCAGCGCGCTGATCAGTGAGGAACGATCGGTGTAGTTGGTGTAGGCGGTGTCGCCCAGACGCTGCAGGTACCAAACGTCCGAACGGCCGGCGTAGGCCTGGTTGGCTCCGGCAGTCGTGGCATATTCGGCGCTATCGGCACGAATCGCATTACGCAGCTGCGGACCACGGCTGGCGGCTGGATCGGAGTCGGAGCGATTATAGGTTTCCTGATAGTTGGCCGACAGCAGCACACCCATCTCGCCATCGCCAACCTTCCACCTGTTGGTGAACATGCCAAAGATATCCGGCGCGATCTCGCCCACCATCTCGTTCTGGCGCCCGCCCAACGTCACGCTGGTGGTCATCTTCTCGAAATCCAGCGGCTTGCGCGTACGCACGTTGATCACGCCACCGATGCCGCCTTCGATGTGCTCGGCCGATGGGTTCTTGTACACGTCGATGCCCGCGATCATTCCGGGAATGGCAGCTTCGATGTTGAATTCGCGGCCACCGGCAGTGAAGTACGCACGGCCGTCCACGCGCGAAGCCGTCTGCCCGGACAGACCTCGGATGGTGAGGCCACTGCCTTCGCCGACCGGCGAAGCGCCTTCGCCGCCGTAGCGGTAGCCCTGCACACCGGGGATGCGGGTCAACGTCTCGGCGACGTTGGGGTCGGGCAGCTTGCCGATGTCCTCGGCGGTGATGGAATCCATGATTTCCATGGTTTCCTTCTTACGAGCCACCGAAGTACGCAGGCTTCCGCGAATACCGGTCACGGTAATCGCGTCCAGCGTGGTCGCCTTGGTCGAAGCCTCGGCGTCGGTCTTGACTTCGCTTTCCTGCGCCGGCGTGGCGGCGGCCTGGCTTGCGACACCGGTGTCACCAATTGCCGCATGAGCCTGCAAGACGAAACCAATCGCTAATGCCAGGCCGGTCACCGTAATGCTCTTGGCTGCTGTTGCGTGCTGCATCCTCTTCTCCCTAAAAGAATATTCGGCCTGTGCCGCCGAAGCTGATGGCTAAAAAGCTCATATGCGCAAGCACGGCAACGCAAGCGGCATTACCGTCATGAAGACTTCCCCACGAATCGGATACCGATTCCATTGATTCCAAATGAATCAATTGCCGCAAGTAAAACAATCGACATCCGGTTCGAGAAGAAACCCCATGAGTCCAGGCAATTCGCGCAATGACGCTCCTACATTGTGCGCACTTATCATATTTGTCTTACAAATGATCACAAGCTGCGCTGCAACATGCCTTTCCGGCGCAATAACGATGGAAATAGAAAATCTTTCTCAGGCCAAGACACCGTCGTGAATGCAGGCGCACAAATAGATGCCCCGGCGAATTTCGCCGGAACTTGCTGCGCCAAAGCACCGGGGGTCTGAATATCCTGCGCGTGGGAGCTCCCCCGATGCAGCGCGTCACCTGAAACAATGCGGGAGCCATTGCTCCTCTTCAAACGGCGGTGCGCTCCATCCTGCTTGCACGCAATGGATTACTTGACGATCAACCCGTCCACGAAAGAACCCACATCGATATCGGAGCGCTGCAGGCGCTTGCCGCCCACACTCACGTTCTCGATGGTCACGTTACGCACGCGACGCTCCTGCGAATACCCGCCAATCACCGGACGATTGATGTCGCCCCCCTTGAAACTGACATTCTTCAAGGTCACATCTTCGATGCCGCGCCCTGGCGCATGACTGTACTTCTCGTTGTACACCACACGGAAATTGAACAGCGAACCTTCCTCGATGTCGTCGATTCGAATGTCTTCGAACGACACGTTCCGCACCAGATTGTCATCTCCGTTTGTGATAGCCATCACGCCCTGGTAGTTGCGATCATCCTCGTCGTGGCCCAAAACGTCGATATTGCGGAAGCGAATGTTTTCCAGCATTTCTTTTCCGCCTTTGCTCCCGTGCAGCCCGATATTGATCGGATGGGCGACATCGGCCCAAAGCGTGGAATTGGCCACGGACACGTTACGCGAGTCGCCGCTGTACTCCCAGCGTCCTCCGTACACGGCGATGGTGTCGTCGGAATTTCGCATGAACACGCCATCGACCTCTACGTCCGAGCAACTCATCATGTCGATGCCATCGGACCAGCTGGACGCGCTGAACGACTTGATGTTGCGGATCTTCACGCCCGAAGACTGCCCACACAGCACGGTGTAGTGCTTAGGATTGCGGAAGATCGGGCCATCGATGCTGACATTGCGCGAGCGTTCCACCAGGATGCCGCGTTCGGCCCCATCGATGATGCCGTGACCGATGATGTGCACGTTCTCCGCGTCGCTCACCTTCAGCGTGCCCTGCACCAGCGCTCCGCCATCGATGACCACTACGGTATTCGATGGAATGCGAAAGCCATCCTCGCCTTCGGGCGGCAAGTGCACGCCGGGGCCGAAACGGATCACGCCAGGCCCCTGCTCCGGATATTGCGGCTCCATCGCGTTCGCGAAAAGATGCAGGTTGTGCAGGCGGTCACCATCGAACTCGACCGAAATGTTCACGGGTTTGTCCAAACGAAAGCGCGCGGTATTGCCATCCAGCACGGCACGAACGCCAGCCGAATCCGGACGCACCTGCACGCGACGCACATCGCCATTGTTCTTCTTCACCGACACTTCGACCGGACCGGCAATGTCGAAGAACACCATCGATGCATTCTGCGGACGGTCCAGGTCGACCATGACGTCGTATTCGTAAAGGTCACGCCACTCTCCCCCGGGCGTACGCACGCGCACGGTGAAATCGTCGTTCAACGACGTCCAGAACGCCTTTCCGGCCGGTGGCGCATGGATATGTAGCGTGTCTCCGGCCGCCCTCGCTACTGAGGAGAAGCCAGCCAACACGATGAGCACGCACACACATCCCGAAAACATTCGGATTCTGGCCATCGCTCTTCACCGCGAGAAAATTTTTTGCCCCGATGCAGCAGCGACCGGTGATGCCTCATAAGCGCCGTCGCCGCCCATTAATCATATTTGTCTTACAATTCGCCGCACGCCGCACCGCAACATGGGACTTGTGAGAGCGGCGCAGGCCAGAAGCGGCCCCTTCGCAGGAATGCCTTGTTGCAACTCCGGCCACGCCCGAGGAAAAAACGCATCGTCGGCGCCTAGCGGGTAATGCGGAACCAATCGAATTCGGCGTATCCGACCGTCGTGGCAATGCTCGCCGGAGTGCCATCCTGGGCCTGAGCGAACAGTCCGATCTGCGCGCCGACCCAGCGCCCTGGCAGACTTTGCATGGCGCTACCCAGTGCGTGGAAATGTTCTCCATCCAGGCTATAGGAGAAATGTATGCGTGCATGGGTTTCGCGCAGCATCGAGGGCCAGTACGGAGTGAAGTCGGGAGGATCGACCTGCACGGTGACCGGCTGCACCTCCATCCGCAGCCACACCGGTGTGTCGGCGACGATCTCCACGCCCTCGCTGCGCTGCTCGGGCGCAGCGGGCTCGACGCCTTCACGCATGCCTTGCACGACGAACAGTTTTTCGCCGCGTCGCTCCACGCCAATCCACCCATAACGCTGCCCAAGCATCGCCAATCCAGCACGCTCGCCCGAACGTAGCGACCGCAGGCGCATGCGCGTGGTTGCGGTGAAGGCCTGCGCCGGCAGCTTCTGCGACAACAGATTGCCCGCTTCGTAAAGGTTTCGCGAACCACTGATCGACTTCAGCCGCAGCCAGCCATCGGCCAGCGATAGCCAGTCTTCATCCGGATTGCTGTTCCACTGCCAAGCCAGCGACAAGGCATCATCGAACTCGTCGTCCGCCATGGGTGCGGTGCGCAGCGATGCAGGCAATCCGGGCTTGCGATAACCCAACACCGGTTCGCCACGACCATCACCATCGGTATCGATGCCGATCACCGGCCAGCCATCGCGCCAATGCATCGGTTGCAGATGGACGATGCGGCCGTAGCTGTCGCGATCCTGGAAATGCAGGAACCAGTCTTCTCCACGCGCCGTCGTCACCCATGCCCCCTGGTGCGGCCCGTTGACGTCGGTATGGCCCTGGTCCAGCACGTCGCGACCTTCATATGGCCCATCGATGCGTCGGCTGCGGAACACGCCCTGCCAGCCCCCCTTGACACTGCCACTGGGGGCGAACACGTAGTACCAACCATCCCGCTTGTACAGCTTTGGTCCTTCGGTGGTTTGCCACGGACGCGGACCAAGACTGGTCATCACCGGCGACAACGCATTGCCATCGATGATCGTGATGGCGTCGCCGATCGTTTCCGTGCCGTCGTCATTCATGCGCTTCAGTACGACGATATTGTTCTTGCCAGCACGACTGGCGGCGAACGCATGGACCAGCCAGGCCTTGCCATCGTCGTCCCAGAAGGGCGCGGGATCAATCGCCCCCTTTGTCGCATCGACCCGTTGTGGTCGCGACCACGGCCCGCGCGGATCGATGGCGCTCAGCACGAAAATACCGAAATCCGGATCGGCGTAATAGATCAGGAAACGGCCGCCGCGATGGCGAATCGTTGGCGCCCATACGCCACCGCCGCGCCGCGGCGTGCCGTAGTGCGCATCTGGCGGCAACGTCGGCAAAGCGTGACCGATGATCGTCCAGTTGACCAGATCGCGCGAATGCAGGATCGGCAGGCCCGGTACGTTGGCGAACGATGAGGCCGTCAGATAGAAATCGTCGCCGACGCGGACCACGTCCGGGTCCGAGTAATCACCCATCAGTACCGGATTGCGATAGGTGCCGTCACCCTGATCGGGAAACCAGCGCCCGTCAGTGGCCCGCACGCTCCCTGCCGCCAGCACCAACGCCAACAGCACCAGCCAGACATCGATCCGTTTGTTGCAATGCACCGACATGCGCTCGTTCTGATTTGTATGATTAATCATCCAATGAAGAATAATGCTTGCTGCACCGCACATGTTGCGGCCGCAGGCGAAAGAACGAGGTGGAGATGCCGATCAGCCGTCGCAGCATGATGTCAGCCACGCTCGCCGCCGCCGCGATGAGCGCTTGCAGGACCATGCCGCGCACGCGCGCCGCAGACGCCGACGCGTGGAAGGTGCGCTCGCCCGATGGCCGACTGATCGTCACGCTGACACCGCCGCAAGCCGGCACGCCGCCATGCTGGTCAGCGCAGCTCGAAGGCCGCCCCATTCTGGAAACCTCACGATTGGGCCTGCTGCTGGAGAATGGCAAAATCCTCGGCCCAGGTGCGCGCCTGCTCAACGCACGCACGCATGTACACACAGGACGCTGGCGACCGGCCTATGGCATCGCCCAGTTGTACGACAGCACCTACAACGAATTGGAAGCGCGCTTTGAAGACATCGCGCACGGCATTGAATTCGCCATCCGCATCGTCGCGCATGACGATGGCATCGCCGTTCGCTACACGCTCCTGCGCACGCCAGGCGGCACACTGCGCTTGTTTGGCGAAACCACGCACTTGCGTTTCCCCGATGGCTCGCGCGTATGGAGCAGCCGCGACGAGGGCGAGTACGCGGTATCGTCGCCAGGCGAACTGCAGCCGGTTCCGGATCCCGACCTGACCCAAAGCACCGACTCCGGCCCGCTGGCCGATCCACCGCTGTACGTAGCGACGCCACAAGGCATCGCGCTGGCCGTCTGCGAATCCGACCGTCTCCACTACCCGCGCATGATGCTACGCAGTGACGATGACGGCGACATCGTCACGTACTTGATGCACTACCCTGGCCGCGCAACCGGATATTCGGGGCCTGGAGACACGCACGCCGCGCCGACATTCACGGTCGAAGCTCCCTTCTCCACACCTTGGCGCCTGCTGCTGGTATCTCGCGAACCGGCGAAACTGCTGGAGAAAGCCGGGCTGGTGCAGACGCTGGCGACGCCGAACCGATTGGGCAACACGTCATGGATACGCCCCGGCCGCGCGATTCGCATTCGAAAACCCTACACCACCGAGCGCGCACTGGCCTGCGTGGAATTTGCGGCGAATCGGCGAATGGATTTTGTCGAATTCGATGCGCACTGGTACGGCGACGGTACCGACCCGAGCGACGCCACCGTGCCGATAGCCGGACTGGATATGGCGCGGATCATCGCCGCTGCAGGATCCAAAGGCATCGGCATGATCCTCTACGTCGATCGAGTACCGGCAATGCGCCAGCTCGAAGCCATCGTGCGGACATACCGGACGTGGGGGGTGGCCGGGATCAAATTCGGCTTCGTCTGGGAAGGCCGCCAGGAAGACACCGACTTCATCTACGGCCTCATCGAGCAATGCGGCCGCCATCGCCTGATGGTCAATCTCCACGACAACCTGCGGCCTGCCGGGCTGGAGCGCACGCTACCCAACTACATCGCGCTGGAAGGCGTGCGCGGCAACGAACACTTTCCCACCGCGCGCCACAACGTCACGCTGCCGTTTACCCGGGCACTGAGCGGGCCGATCGACTACACCATCTGCTACGCCCATGAACGCAACCAGACCACCAATGCGCACCAATTGGCAATGGCGGCGGTGTACTACAACCCGATGATCTTTTTGTACTGGTACGACGAACCGGCCAAGTACGCGGGCCGCGCCTGGCCGGAACTGAGCTGGTTCGACCAGTGTCCGACGACCTGGGACGAAACCGTCGCGCTGGGCGGCGCGATTGGCGAATACATCGCCGTTGCGCGTCGACACGGCAAGCGCTGGTTCCTCGGCGCGATGACCAACGAGCAAGGCCGAAACGTATCGGTGCCACTGAGTTTCCTGGGTACGGGCACATGGCTGGCGACGCTCTACGCCGATGGGGAACCGGCAACGCCCGCGAACCGCACGCCTGTGACCCTCGATCATCGCCGCCTGTATGCGCGGGATCGGCTGGAACTGGTGCTTGCACCGAGCGGCGGGCAGGCCGTGCTGTTCGAGATGGCCTGATTTTATTTGTAATACAATTGATAGAGACGCCACCGGAGGGAACCGGCTGTCATGACCGCAACAAAGCGCAACTACACCGCACTGAGCGCCTTTGTTTTCTGCTTCTTCTTCGCCCAGGCGATGGCGATGTCGCTGCTGTCAATCTGGCTGACCCGCTCGCTGGGCCTCAACGGCACTCAGGCCGGCACGGTGTTCGCGGCCAACTTCATTGGAGCGATGTGCGCGCAGCCACTCTACGGCTACCTGTCCGACCGCATGGGGCTGCGCAAGGCCGTACCCGCCGGCATCGCCGTGCTGGTCGTGCTGTCCGGATTCTTCTTCAGCTTCGTGTACGCGCCGCTGCTCAAGTGGAATCTCGTGGCTGGCGCCATCGTCGGCGGCATCTACCTGGGCATCACCTTCATCGCCGGCAGCTACGCGTTGGAAAGCTACGTGGATCGCGTCGGGCGGAAGTACGGTTTCGAATACAGCCGCGTGCGCCTGTGGGGTTCGCTCGGCTTTGCCGCCGCCGCCTTCTTCTCCGGCCGTTTGTACAACATCGATCCCGGCATCAATTTTTACCTGGCCAGCATCGCCGGCCTGTTGCTGCTGCCGATCCTCGCCGTGGCGCGCATCGAAGCGAGTACCGCACAGCAAACCGCATCGCGACCGCTTACCCCGCGCGACTCCGCCGCGGTTCTGATGCAGCCGAGGTTCTGGGGCTTCATGGTGCTGATTCTGGGGGTGACCAACTTATACCTGGTCTACGACCAGCAGTTCCCTACCTATTTCTCTTCGCTGTTCCCCACGCAGGAAGCAGGCAACACGATGTTCGGCTACCTGAATTCGGCGCAGATATTCGTCGAAGCAGGCGGCATGTTCCTGGCACCGGCACTGGTACGCCGCATCGGCGCCACGCGCGGGCTGATGCTGGCCACGGGCATCATGATCGTGCGCATAGCGACTTCCGGAATGGCCATCGGGCCGCTGACCATTTCCGCGTGCAAGATGCTACACGCGGTCGAACTGCCGATTCTGGTGGTTTCCATCTTCCGCTACATCGCCCACCACTTCGAAGCGCGGCATGCGGCCGTCGTCTATATGGTCGGCGTCAGCTTCGGACATTCGATAGGGCTGGCCATCCTGTCGCCATTGGTCGGCATGAGCTATGACCTGATCGGCTTCCAGCACACCTACTTCCTCATCGCCGCGTTCGCGCTGGTGTTCTGGATCGCCTCGTGGTTCGCACTTTCTCCGACGCCTGCCGAATCCAGTGCCGCCCCACCCAGCACAGGCAACGCAAAAACGCTGGAATCAGAAGCCGCATGAATACTCCTGCCAATGGAATGTCTCACCTGCCGCAACAAGCGGAACTCGATGCGCTGCTCGCACGGGCACTGGCACGCCTGGATCGCGCCATGCCGCAATTCATCGATGCGTTTCCCGCGCCATCCAGCGAAGGCGGCGTCTACGCGCCGATCGGCAACATTGAATGGACCAACGGCTTCTGGACCGGAATGCTTTGGCTGGCCTGGGAGCTTACCGGCAAGGATACCTACCGCGCGGCGGCCGAGCGCGATATGCCATCGTTCCGCGATCGCCTGCAACATCGCATCGCCGTCGATCATCACGACCTCGGCTTCCTCTACTCCTTATCTGCTTGCGCCGCGTATCGACTGACCGGCAGCGAAGTCGATCGCGTTGCAGGGCTCGAAGCAGCGCAACTACTGTTGCAGCGCTATGACCCGATCGCCGAAGTGATCCAGGCCTGGGGCGACATGCGCGACCCGGCGCAACGCGGGCGCATGATCATCGACTGCAACCTCAACCTGCCGCTGCTGTTCTGGGCCAGCCGGGAAACCGGCGACCGGGCTTACTCGAATGCCGCTACGCGCCACCTGCGCCAGGCCGCGCGCCATCTTGTCCGTCCGGACGCGACGACTTTCCACACCTTCTACATCGACACCGCCACCGGACAGCCACTCCACGGTTCCACCCACCAGGGCCACGCCGACGACAGTTGCTGGGCGCGTGGGCAGGCCTGGGGTATCTACGGTTTCGCACTGGGTGCGCTGCACACCGGCGATGATGGGTATATCGAGCTGGCCGCACGGCTGGCCGACTATTTCCTCGACCACCTGCCGGCGGACGGGATCTGTTGCTGGGATCTGGTCTTCGCCGATAGCACCGTTCCGCGTGACAGCTCCGCCTCGGCGATCACCGCTTGCGGCCTGCTGGAATTGGCCAAGCTGTTGCCCCTCTCGGATCCACGCCGCGAGAAGTACAGTACCGCCGCGTGGCGCATGGTGCGCGAACTCGACGCGAATTACCTGGCCCCGCTGGAAGGATCCAACGCACTGTTGCTGCACGCGGTTTACCACATGCCCAATGGCATCGGCGTGGACGAGGCATGCATCTGGGGAGACTACTTCTATCTGGAAGCGCTGATGCGCCTCAGACGATTCTGGACCTCATACTGGAGCTAGCACGCTCCACGCGATGTCGAACGCCGCTGCCTTCAGGTTTTTTTGCGTCGATCGCGTTTCGATGTCGGCTTCAGCTCACCTTTGGCGATCAGTTTCAGGATGTCGTTGATCACCGCGGACATCGCGGCATGCGCGCCTGAATCGTCGCCTTTCCTGATCGCGTCGAGCACTTTGCGGTGCGCCGGGATGCTGGCCGTGTGCCCGCCGATCCTGTTGGTGAACTTGATCGAGAAGCTGAGTACCGTGTTGATCAGTTCATGCAACTGGATATAGAACGGGTTGCCGGTCGCGTCCAGGATGGCCACATGGAAGGCGACGTCGGATGCCAGGCTGTCATCGTCCCCGCTCTCGGCCGCGATCATGCGCTGCAGGCCACGCTCTATCCCCGCGATGGTATCAGGCGTCGCATTACGCGCTGCCAGCATCGCCGCGGTGGGTTCAATGCCCAGGCGCATTTCGGTCAGCGACTGGAACAACTCCAGTGAGAACTTGCGCTCCAGCAGCCAACGCAGCACATCCGCATCCAACATGCTCCAGTTGCGCTCCGGCTGCACAACGATGCCGCTGCGCGGACGTGCCGAGATCATGCCCTTTGCCGCCAGCATTTTGGTCGCCTCGCGGGTGATGCTGCGGCTGGTCCGGTACATCACGGAGATTTCAGCTTCGGTGGGGAAGTGCCCGGAACCGTACTTCCCGACCACGATCTCGCGTCCCAGCGCATCCAGCAATTGCCGCGTGAGCGTGCCATGAGCGGCCATCTGCAGTCGTTTGTTGGGTTCGCCTGTACTGATCAATCCGGTGCTCCGCAATTCATCGGGCAACGATAGCACAGCGTCTTTTGCCGCAATCCGGCACCCTGCCGAGACCGCAAGGTCGCGGGCCGCAACGAAACTGGCTGCCTCAGCTGGCTGTTCTGCTCACTCCGCCCGCACCGATCCGGCACCGATCGACCGGCTTCGCATCAGCGGGTGATTGTGGAAGGGACTTCCGTCCCGACAGGGCTCTACCGGCCAAGCGTCGGGACGGAAGCCCGTCCCACAACGATGCGCTTCAAATTGCGCCTATCTGCTGGCCCTGGCCGAGAGGAAATGGCTGACCCGGTTGCTGAAATTTCCGTGGAACACCCATGGCAATCCGTTGCAGCGGCTTCACCCAAGTGAAGCGATCGCCTGTTCCCAATCGCTGCCCGGGGCGACCGTGGCAAACCGGTAGGCGATGTGGCGTTCGAAGCGCCGGCCGGGGCGCAGGAAAGTGTCGGGAAAATTCACGCGATTGGGGGCATCGGGATAGCCCTGCGGTTCCAGGCACAGACCATGGCCCAAACCCGGATGATGCGCTTCGATGATCTGGCCGCCAAAGAAAATCACCGCCGGCGCATTGCTGTCGATGCGCATGACCACACCGCTGTGAGGCGAGTACAGCTCGGCGACGCGATCGGCGCCTTCGGCGAGTACCAGGCAGTGATCGTAACCACCGGCGGTAACGATCTGCTCATGTGCCGGATCGATGTTGCGCAACGGCGTCACCGCCTGGCGGAAGTCGAATGGCGTGTCCTGAACCGCAGCGATGCCGCCAAGCGGCAGCAGTTCGGCGTCCACCGGCAGATAACGGTCGGCCGCTACCCGCAGCCATTGTTCCGATGCGGGAATGGATGGATCACCGGACAGGTTGAAGTACGGGTGGTGGGTCGGATTGAATGGCGTGTCGGCATCACTGGTGGCGCTGAAATTCACATGCAGGGTGCGCCCCTGCACGCGGAGATCGGCGAACACTTCGACTCGGCCTGGATAACCGTTGTCGCCGTCTTCGGACACAAGGGTCAGCAGCACGCGGTCCGTGTCCTGTTCCAGTACCGTCCACAAACTCCAGCCAAAGCCCTCCTTGCCGCCGTGCAGATGGTTTTTTCCATCGTTGATGTCGAGCTGCTGTGTCTTGCCTTCGTGCGTGTATCGTCCGTTCGCGATCCGGCCGCCGAAACGCCCCACCAACACGCCCAGGCTGATCCGGTCGGCCAGATAGGCGGGCAGGTCTTGCAAGCCCAGCACCAGCGGTACGCAGCGGCCATCGACGTCCAGTCGCAACGAGCGAAGGATGCCGCCGTAGGTCAGTACTTCGGCTTCCAGCCCCGCATCACCGCGCAGGGTGAGCAGGTGTACGTCGCGGCCGTCGGGCAATTGGCCGAAAGGAACTTTCATCGGGTTTTCGATCATCTTTCCATATCTGATCAAGGGCGCGAATCTCGACTGCTTAAACTGCGAAAGCGGCCAAGTCAAGGCGCTGGGGGTCCGTCTCCACTTTCGTGCGAGTTCGTGATCGCGCTGGTGCCGGGCGCTTCGGCGGACTGAGGTTCACCCACCAACGGGGGCACGGTCGAGCGCGTCCGCCACTTCGTCCCAGCCCGCGTTGCGGCCGAGCACGCCGAAGCGGTATTCGATGCGGTGCAGGTAATCCTCGCCGGGACGCAGGATGGTGTTCGGGAATTCGGCGTGGTTGGGCGCGTCCGGGAACTGCTGTGGCTCCAGGCATACCCCGCGCCCGAGTTCGGGATGGCTGTTGTCGAGCATCTGCCCTTCGTACAGCTGCACCGCCGGCATCGAGCTGGTGAGCCGCATCGCCACGCCGCTGTGCGCTGAATACAGCTCAGCGGTGCAGGCTGCATATTCGGGATTGAGCACGAGACAGTGGTCGTAGCCCTTGCCCAGTGCGAGCTGCGGATCGTCGGCCATCCGCTTCGCATCCAGCGTGCGCGGGATGCGGAAATCGAACGGCGTGGCGTACACGTCGGCGATCTGACCGGTCGGAATAAGCGCCGCGTCCACCGGCAGGTAATGGTCGGCCTGTATGCGCAGCACCTGCGCGGCCGCCGGCACGAGCCTGTCCCCGGCCAGGTTGAAGTAGGGATGGTGGGTCAGGTTGATCGGGGTGGAAGCATCGGTGCGTGCCCGGTAGATCAGCTCCAGACGCTGGCCCTGCAGCCGGAACTCGGCAGTGACTTCGAGCGTGCCCGGATAACCCTCTTCGCCCGCCGGCGATACATAGCCGAGCAGCACGCGGTCGCGCGCCTGCTCCTGTACCTGCCACACCCTGTGCCCGAAGCCGCGAATGCCGCCATGCAGGTGGTTGGCGCCTTCGTTGCGACTCAATTGATGCTCGACACCATCGAGTACGAAGCGACCGCCGGCAATGCGGTTGCCGAAACGACCGACGAGGATGCCGAGGCTGTCGTGGTCGTCGAGGTAGGCAGGCAGATCCGGCAATCCGAGCACCACATCGAGATGCGCATCGCCGACCGGTATCTGCAACCGGCGCAGGATGCCGCCGTAGGTCAGCACCTCGGCGCGTAATCCATGGTCGTTTTCCAGCGTGATCGCATGGATCTGGGTGCCGTCCGGCAGTGTTCCGAAGTTACGCAGCATGGTTCCCGGCAGAGGTCTGTTCGCAACCACGCAGCATAGCCAGCCTGGCCGCCCCCATGCCATCCCAATGCGCGTATCGCGCGGCGACGAAAGTGCATCGCGAAGCGTGTCGAGGCGATGCGTCTGCGGACAAGAACATGGCGCATTGCACCATTGCAATACACATATGCATTGCCTGATTTAAATCATTAGTCGGTTATCTGTGCCTCCACTATTCTCCGTCCGCCGTCACATGACGGCCGTGGCAAACGGAAACACAAACCGGCCGTCCAGTGCGCCAACTCCGCACGGATACACAGACCGGCCCCGGATGCCGTGCGGCCGGCGCACCCCGCGCCGTTCCAGGCAACACAGCGGCCCGAGCAATTGCGCCCTGGCATCAACGAGACTCTGGGAGGGGTTCTACGCGATGAATATCGTGAGCAACAAGCGGCATGCGCCGCGCCTGATCGTGGCCGCCCTGCCGGCCGCCCTTGCCTTGGCACTGTCGCCCGGCGCATTCGCACAGCAGGCCGCCACATCCAGCAACGACGCCCGCTGCGCCGATGCGGGCAACACCGATCCCACGTGCCAGGCGCAGGCCGCCCAGCAATTGGACACGGTGGAAGTGCGCGGCGTGCGCGCCAGCATCGCCAGCGCGATCGCACTCAAGCAGAACAACCTCCAGATCACGGATTCGATCGTCGCCGAGGATATCGGCAAGCTGCCGGACAACAGCGTGGCGGCGGCCCTGCAGCGCGTCACCGGCGTGCAGGTCGCACGCGGTGCCGGCGAGGTCAACACGGTGCTGGTGCGCGGCCTGCCGGACGTGGTCACCACGCTCAACGGCCGCAACGTGTTCACCACCACCGGCCGCAGCATGGCGTTGGCGGACATCCCCGCCGACCTGCTGCAACGCGTGGACGTCTACAAGACCAGCGGTGCGGACAACATCGAAGGCGGCATCGGCGGGTTGATCGACGTGCGCCTGCGCCGCCCGTTCGACTTCGATGACGATTGGACCCTGGCCGGCAGCGCACGCGCGATCTACAGCCGCAACTCGGGCAAGTCCGATCCCAACGGCAGCCTCACCGGCAACAAGATCTGGAACACCGACGCCGGCAAGTTCGGGGTGATGGCGAGCGTGTCCTACCAGTCGCAGCGGTATCAGGAAAGCAATACGTTCGACGGCATCTACACACTGAAGGACAACCCGCTCGGCACCGGCGACCAGGTCTACATCCCCGACACGATCGGCTCGATCTACACCATCGGCGATCGCGACCGCCGCTCGGCGAACCTGACCTTCCAGTGGGCGCCGAACGAGAACACCGAGCTGTACTTCGAGAATTTCTACGTCGGCTACCGCAACGACAACCAGGTCAACTTCTGGATCCCGCTGCCGGTGCTGGTGAACTCCGACAACGTGGTCAGCCTGACCACCAAGCCGGGCACCAACGTCGCGCAGAGCATCGTCGCGCGCGATCTGTTCACGCTGACCAGCAACCAGGCCTACCGCAACACCTCGGATACCTACCAGAGCGCGATCGGCGGTAGCTGGAAGGGCGAACGGGTCAAGCTGTCCACCGACCTGGCCTACACCTACAGCAAGGCCTACACCCGCTATTTCATCCTCGACACTGCGTTCATCGCGCCGTTGACGACGATGACGTTCGACAACAACGGCTCCTCCAATGCCTCGGTGACGAACTACGACGGCAGCGCGTTCGACGTCGGCGATTCGTCCAAGTACTGGCTGCATCAGTACTACGACGGCTGGAGCCGCCAGGTCGGCAAGGACTGGTCGTGGAAGGGCGATGCCAACATCCAGGTCGATGCCGGTCCGTTCACCTTCATCGACGCGGGCTTCCGTGCGAGCCGGCGTGAAGCGGAGAACATTGCCGCCGATACCGGCGGGCGCACCAACATCAGCGGCACCACCGCGTTCGTCGATGACTTCCCCGGGCTGGCTTCGCTGACGCCCAACAATTTCCTCAACGGCAACCGCGCCACCTCGACCAACCAGTGGATGGTGGCCGATCGCGGCTACCTGCTCGCCAACTCGGCGGCGATCCGCGCGGCGATGGGCTATGACCCGGCTGAGCCGGCCGCCAACCCGACCTTGTACTTCAACGACAAGGAAGACACCTACGCCGCCTATCTGCAGGGCCGCTACTCGCTGCACATCGGCGACATGCCGCTGGACGGCGCGATCGGCGTGCGCGCGGTGAAGCTGGATTCCAAGCTGGCGGGCACCGAGGTGCTGGATGGCGTGCAGTCGCCGGTCAACATCGACAAGAGCGACAACGAGCTGCTGCCGAGCTTCAGCGCCAACCTCGGCATCCGCGACGATCTGCTGCTGCGGCTGTCCTACGGCAAGTCGATCACGCGTCCCGCGTTCGCCGCGCTCAATCCGCAGCTGACGCTGTTCCAGGCCACCGCGACAGTGGCGGCCAACGGCAGCGGCGGCAATCCGAACCTGGACTCGGTCAAGTCGGACAACGCGGACCTGTCTCTGGAGTGGTACTTCCACCCCGGTTCGCTGCTGTCGCTGGCGGCGTTCCATCGCAGCATCGACGGCTACATCCAGACCTACGCCAGTGACGAGGTCATCGATGGCGTGACCTATTCGGTCAGCCGCCCGCGCAACACCGGTCACGGCAAGCTCAAGGGCGTGGAAGTGGCCTACACCCAGTTCTATGACTTCCTGCCCGGCTGGCTGTCCGGTTTCGGCACGCAGCTCAACGCCACCTTCATCGATGCGGCCACGCAATCGCCGACCGGCGAGATGCAGGATCTGGTCAACGTGTCCAAGCGTGCCTACAACGCGGTGCTGATCTATCAGAACGGCCCGTTCTCCAGCCGCCTGGCCTACAACTGGCGCAGCAAGTACGCGCTCAGCTACACCGCCAGCGGTGACCAGCCGCAATCGATCTACGTCGCGCCGATCGATTCGCTCGATTTCGCGATGAGCTACGACCTCGACAGGAACCTGACGGTTTCGGTGGAAGCCACCAACCTGCTCGACACCGTCACCCGCAATTATTTCGGCAATCAATCGCTGTTCCCGCGCGATGTCGGGGTCATGGAACGGACGTTCTCGATCGGTCTGCGGTTCCGCTTCTGATACCAGGGTGGCCGGCCACAGCGCCGGCCACCGGTAGCCACCACACATCCCCCGCACCACGCTTGCTGCTCGACACCCAGGAGAGAGGGTTTGACGCAATGAAGAGTGCATCACCGGCGCACCCGCGCCTTTCGCGCGCCGTGCTTCCCGCGGCGCTGGCCATCGCACTGGCCGCTTCCGCCTCCATCGCCCATGCACAACAGGCCTCCACGAGCGACGAAGCGCTGATCTGTCCCACCACCGAAAATCCGCAGGCGCCTTGCCCCGCCAAACCCGCCGAGGATGCGGTCGAGCTGGACAAGGTCGAGGTCCGTGGCGTGCGCGGCAGCCTGATCAGCGCGCAGGCGATCAAGCAGAGCACACGCCAGGTGGTCGACGCGATCGTCGCCGAAGACATCGGCAAGTTCCCGGACAACAATGTGGTCGAGGCCCTGCAGCGCGTCACCGGCGTGCAGACCACCGGCCGTGGCGGCGGCGAGGTATCCACGGTCACGATCCGTGGCCTCGGCGATGTGTCCACCACCATCAACGGCCGCCAGATGTTCACCTCGACCGGGCGTTCGGTGGCACTGGCGGACATTCCCGCCACGCTGCTGTCGGAAGTCATCGTCTACAAGACCCGTTCGGCCGATCTGGTCGAAGGCGGCATCGCCGGGCAGATCGATGTGCGCACCCATCGCCCGTTCGATTTCGAGGGCGCCAAGGTGTCGGTGGCGGCGCGTGGCATCTACGCCACCCATGCCGAGAAGACCGATCCGAATCTCAGCGCCTTGTTCAGTGACCGCTGGAACACCGATGCCGGCGAGTTCGGCGCGCTGCTCAACGTGTCGTGGGCCAAGACCCACTATCGCGACGAGAACATCTGGAACGGCTCGTCCGATCCGTACTACGCCAGCAACTACCAGCGCATCCCGGAGTTCAACGCCGATGGCAGCGTGATCGTCGATCGCGGCACGCCGATTTCCACTGCCGCCGGATCGACGGTGAACGTCGGCGGCGTGCCGACCGAGTACGTGCTGCTGCGCGATGCGATGGGCGGCTGGAACCGCTTCGGCGTGCGTGAGCGGCCGGCCGCGAACCTGGCCCTGCAGTTCCGTCCCAACGACTGGTCGGAGTATTTCTTCGAGGCGTTCTACAACGGCTATCGCAACACCGACTCCAACTCGCTGCTGTTCGCCTTCGTCAACAATCCGGACCGCTACCAGGACTCGGTGCTGTATCCAGGCACCAACGTGGTGAAGGAAAACTACGTCAACAACCCGTACATCTTCTCCAGCACCCAGGCGCGTACCGGCAAGACAGATACCTTCCATTACGCGCTGGGCGGCAAGTGGCAGTTCACCGATCGTTTCAAGGTGAACTCGGAAGTGGTGTACCAGACCTCCAAGTACGAGTGGTTCAACCAGATCCAGGACATGGGCAGCGTGCGCTACCGGTTGGCGGTGGATTTCAACCACAACGGCACCGGTACGCCGTCGCTGCTGTTCCCGGACAATCCGGCCACCGCCGACATCGACGAGAGCGACCTGACCAACCCGCAGGGCTGGAATCTGGCATGGCACTTCGACCAGCACGGCGTGGACAAGGGGGATGCGCTGACCTGGCAGACCGATGCGGAATACTCGCTCGACAGCGGCTTCTTCGAGAACCTGAAGTTCGGCATCCGCCTGGATCGGCGCACCGCCACCTCGCAAGCCGGCGACCGCTCCGCCGATTGCTTCGCGGTACCGAGCTGCGCGGCCAGTGCGGCGGTGTCCGATCACAGCGAGCTGTATCGCACCACGCCGTTCCAGTTCTTCAGCGGCAATGCGACCTTCCCGCGCCAGTGGATCGTCGCCGACTACGACTACCTGTTGTCGCATCCGGATGAAATGCGGGCGCTGTACGGCTTCTCCTCCGGCATGCCGGCCTACGATCCGGCACGCTACTTCGATATCGAGGAGCGTACCTACGCCGGTTATCTGCAGACCGATTTCAGCCAGGATCTGCCGGTCGGCACGCTCGACGGCCAGGTCGGTGTGCGCGTGGTGCGCACCGAAACCGAACTCGGCTACAACACGCTGGTGACCGACTGGCAGGCCAGCAACCTGAGCAAATCGCGTACCGACGTGCTGCCCAGTGCGGTGGTGCGCTGGCATCCCAACGACAAGCTGATGCTGCGCCTGGCCTATGGCGAGACCATCAGCCGCCCGTCGTTCGGCCAGCTCAATCCTGCGATGGTGCTGACCCCGCCCTCCTCCACCAACGCCACCTTCGGCTACGCCAGCAGCGGCAACCCGAACCTGAAACCGGTGGAAGCCAAGACGCTGGATCTGGCGCTGGAGTACTACTTCAACGAGAGCAACAGCATCTACGGCGTGGTGTTCAAGCGCGACGTGGACGGTTTCATCTTCAATGCCGACCGCACTATCCAGGTCACCGACCGCACGCCGGCGCTCAACGGCAACTACGTGCTGACCTCGCCGCAGAACGCGGGTTCGGGCCAGTTGAACGGCGTGGAGCTGGGCTTCCAGTATTTCCTCGGCGATACGCTGCCGGACTGGATGCATGGCTTCGGCATCCAGGGCAACTACACCTGGATCGATGCCGACTCCAAGGACCCGATCTACGACGAAGCCGACTCCACCCGGTTGCTTGGCTACCGCACCAATCCGGTGGTGGGCGTGTCCGACTGGTCCTACAGCGTGGTGCTGATGTACGAACGCGGCAAGTTCGGTTCGCGGCTGTCGTATGTCGATCGCGACAAGTTCCTGACCGGCTACAACTATTGCTGCTCGATGCCGACCCAGGTGTGGTCGCGCGGCGAGGCCTCGATGGATTTCCAGCTCAGCTATCAAGTGACGCCGTCGTTGATGCTGACCTTCGATGCCACCAACATCACCAACGAGAAATACCAGGACTACTACGGCAATTCGACGTTGTTCAACCTCGGCACCAATATCTACAGCCGTACCTACGCGCTCGGATTGCGCTACCAGTTCTGATCCGGCACGGTGGCGGTCCCGGCCGCCACGCTTTCCAGCCTTCGCTAACGGCGGGCCACCACCCGCCACGCATTTACAGGAGACATGCGCATGCACCTTCCAGGACAGACACTTCTTCGCAAACCCCGACGACTGTCGCTGCTGCTGAGCGCCCTGGCCCTGGCCAGCGGCGTGGCTTCCGCCGCCGACGTCAGCGTGCAAGGCACGCTGCGTGCCGATCAGCCCGGCCCTGAGGTATCGCGCCAGTTGTTCGGCCAGTTCGCCGAGCATCTGGGCACCGGCATCTATGGCGGTGTCTGGGTCGGCCCGGATTCGAAGATCCCCAACACACGTGGCTACCGCAACGACGTGGTGGCCGCACTGAAGGCGATCGCGGTGCCCAACGTGCGCTGGCCCGGCGGCTGCTTCGCCGATGAATACCACTGGCGCGACGGCATCGGCCCGCGCGAGCAGCGCCCGACCAGCGTCAACACGCACTGGGGCGGCGTTGAGGAACCCAACAGCTTCGGCACGAATGAGTTCATGGATTTCACCGAGCTGCTCGGCACCGATGCGTATGTAGCCGGCAACGTGGGCGACGCCTCGCCGGACGAGATGGCGCAGTGGGTCGAGTACATGACCGCGCCGACCCGTTCGACCCTCGCCAACGAGCGTCGCAAGAACGGACGCCAACAGCCGTGGAAGGTGCCGTACTTCGGCGTCGGCAACGAGCTGTGGGGCTGCGGCGGCAACATGCGCCCGGAATACGCTGCGGACCTGTACCGCCGCTACCAGACCTTCGTGAAGGCACCGGCCGACCAGAAGATCCTCAAGATCGCGCCCGGCGCCAACAGCGACGACTACAACTGGACCGAAGTGATGATGCGCGAGGCCGGCAAGTACATGGACGGCCTGAGCATGCATTACTACACCGTCCCGGGTGGTTGGCCGCCGAAGGCGTCCTCGACCGATTTCGACGAGGCCGCGTGGATCCAGACGCTCTCCGGTGCACTGCATATGGATGAGCTGATCCGCAAGCACAGCGCGATCATGGACAAGTACGACCCGGACAAGAAGGTCGCACTGGTGGTCGACGAATGGGGCACCTGGTACGGCGGTCTGCCGGGGGTGAATCCGGGCTTCCTGCACCAGCAGAACACGCTGCGCGACGCGCTGGTGGCCTCGCTGACGCTGGATGTGTTCGTCCAGCATGCCGATCGCGTGCGCATGGCCAACATCGCGCAGATGGTCAACGTGCTGCAGGCCATGATCCTGACCGATGGGTCAAAGATGCTGTTGACGCCGACCTATCACGTGTTTGCGATGTACAAGCCGTTCCAGGATGCGACCTTCCTGCCGTTGCAGATCCAGTCACCCGAGTATCGGCACGCCGACCTCACGGTGCCGGCGGTGCATGGCTCAGCGGTGAAGGCCAAGGACGGGCACGTCTATGTCGCGCTGACCAACCTCGACCCGAATCGCTCCGCACAGGTGAAGGTCAAGGTGGACGGCGACGGCCAGGCGCGCAGCGTCAGCGGCCAGATCCTGACCGCACCGGCGATCACCTCGCTCAACACCTACGACAAGCCCGATGCCGTGAAGCCGCAGCCGTTCAGCGGTGCCACGCTCAACGGCGGCACGCTGCAGGTCGCGTTGCCGGCCAAGGCGATCGTGGTGTTGCAACTGCAATAACGCCACAGGACCGGGCGCCGCACGCGGCGGTGCCCGGTCCCCAGGCGGTGCGGCTTCTGCAATGGACGCCGCACACTGTTTCGCTCCTCCCCCTGTCATCGCCGCGTAGATCGTTACCTGTGTGCCCTGCTTGGGCGCCACACTCCGGGAGAGAGCCACCTTGTCCAGATCCGTCCTCGCGATCGGCGCTGCTGCGCTGTTCGCGTTCGTTCCCCTGCTCGCCAGCGCGGCGTCCGCCAACACCTCGAACGTACGGCCGACACCGCCACAGCAGGTCGATGACACCGTCCACACCGGCGCCACCGCGCCGTGGCTGCGCACGTGGAACCGGCCGCCGCCGGGCAGACCGCTGCCGCCCTATTTCGAGGATGTCTCGGTCCACGACCCGGCGATCATCAAGGCCGATGGCCATTACTACATCTTCGGCTCACACCTGGCTGCCGCGCGCAGTGACGATCTGATGAGCTGGCAATCGATCGCCGATGGCGTCAGCGCGCAGAACCCGCTGTTCGACAATGTGCTCACCGAACTTGCGGACACCTTCGCCTGGGCGCAGAGCAACACGCTTTGGGCGCCGGACGTGATCCGCCTCGGCGATGGTCGCTATTACATGTACTACAACGCCTGCAGGGGCGATTCGCCGCGTTCGGCACTGGGTGTGGCGGTTGCCGACAAGCCGGAAGGCCCGTATCGCAATCTCGGCATCCTGCTGCGCTCGGGCATGTGGGGTCAGCCCAGTGAGGATGGCCGCATCTACGATGCGCTGATTCATCCCAATACGGTCGATCCGGCCGTGTTCTTCGATACGCAGGGCAGGCTGTGGATGGTCTACGGCTCGTACTCCGGCGGCATTTTCATCCTGCAGATGGACGCACAGACCGGTCGGCCGCTGCCCGGCCAGGGTTACGGCAAGCACCTGATGGGCGGCAACCACAGCCGCATCGAAGGCGCGACGGTGAAGTACAGCCCGGAGACCGGTTGGTACTACCTGTTCACCTCGTTCGGCGGTCTTGCCTCGGACGGTGGCTACAACGTCCGCGTGGCGCGCTCGCGCACCCCTGACGGCCCCTATCTCGATGGCCGCGGCAACGACATGGCCGAGGTCAAATCCAATCCCGCGCTGCCACTGTTCGACGACGTCAGCATCGCGCCGTACGCGCAGAAGGTGATCGGCAATTTCCTGTTCGACCGCAAGCTCGGCGAACCCGGAACAGGCACCGGCCAGGGCTACGTATCGCCCGGCCATAACAGCGTCTATCGCGATCCGCACACCGGCCGCTGGTTCCTGGTGTTCCACACCCGCTTCCCCGGACGTGGCGAGGCCCATCAAGTGCGCGTGCACGAGATGTTCCTCAATGACGACGGCTGGCCGGTGGTGGCGCCCTACCGCTATGCCGGACAGACGGCACGCCCGGTGCAACGACAGGAAATCCCCGGCGACTACAAGCTGGTCGTACATGAAAAGCCCATCAGCGCGGCGTTGCCGACCTCACGCGATGTGACGCTGAACGTGGACGGACGCATCACCGGTGCAATCACTGGACGCTGGCGCCTGCACGGCCATGACCGGCTCACACTCGAACTGGATGGCAGTCGCCAGGAAGGCGTGTTGTCATGGCAATGGAACGAGACCGCACAAGAGTACGCACTGACCTTCACCACCATCTCGCTCGACGGCATCTCGCTCTGGGGCAGCCGCCTGCCACCGCGCACTACGGCGCAAGCGTTGAACGACATCCTGGCCGACATCGATCTGCCGGCACCCACCGTCATCAACCTGGATCTACCGACACAGGCGATGCGCGGCGCAAGCGTGAGCTGGCACTCCTCGGACTCGCGCTGGATCGACGACAGCGGCCACGTCACCCGTCCCGAACCCGGACAGAGCGATCGCACCGTTCAGTTGTCGGCCACCGCGCAGTTACGCGGTGCCAGCGCCACCCGCGTGATCCCGGTGACAGTGCGAGCACGCCGCAGCGATGGCTTGGTCGCGCATTACCGCTTCGACGGCAACCTGTCCGACGCCAGCGGCCAGCGCGAAGCCGGCACCATCGCCGGCGCCCTGATCGACGCACCCGGTGGCAAGATCGACTACCTGCCAGGCATCTCGGGCAAAGCCGCACATTTCGACGGCGCCAGCGGCATACGCCTGCCACCCGGCCTGATCCAGGGCAACCACTACAGCGTGGCGTTCTGGTTCAACGCCGAAGCACTGGACACCTTCACCCCGACTTTCTTCGGCGCACGCGATGCCGATCACTGGATCAGCTTCCTGCCGATGGGGCATGCCGGCGTTGGCGGCGACGCGATGCTGTGGTCAGGCACTGCCTGGTACGACGCAGGCCTGGGCATGAAGGCACAGACCGGCCGTTGGACGCATGTCGCTTTCAGTGTCGATGCGGGACAGGTACGCATCTACGTTGATGGCCAACTTCGCTATTCCGGCAGCAACTTCCCGGATGTTTTCGACGCCACGAACGGCGCGTTCAGCCTGGGAACGAACTGGTGGGATGCGCCGTATCGCGGATCGATCGACGAACTACGTGTGTATGACGTAGCGCTGGATGCGGCGCAGGTACAGGTCCTGGCGCAACCGTAGGTTCTCAGTTCGTTACACAGCCCCATTGCCACCTCGGTAATGGGGGGGTTGCGGTTGCGGTTGCGGTTGCGGTTGCGGTTGCCGTTGCCGTTGCCGTTGCCGTTGCCGTTGCTCGTGATTTTGCCTTTGCAGTTGCCCTGGACTTTGACTTACCCGGGGCCCCCATCCGCAGCGACGGAGCCAGCGGGAAAAACCCGAAGGGCGACGTGCATGGATGCACGTCGTTTTCTGCCGCGGCATGGATGCCGCGTCAGAAAATCCCGCTGGCGCAGTGCACCCGTAGCGCAGCGAAGGGCGCGAGGACTGGGGCGTGTTTCTTTGGGTTACGTTTCTTTGCACGAGCAAAGAAAGGTGACTCGCTCCGTAGGAGCGAAAGCCTTGGCTGTTGCTGTTGCTGTTGCTGTTGCTTTCAACAAAAAATCAAACGCAAGAGCAGCGGAGCCCCGAAAAATGGATGCAAGGACAAGCTCCGTTCTACGAGGTCACCGCCATCTGCACGAACGTCCATGGATCCCCGCGTTCGCGGGGATGACGGTAGATAGATGGCGTGAACAACGCTCGATCGTTTCGAAGGGGATTCCGGGTAAAGCTCCTCGCGACTGAAGTCGCTCCTACAAAAAACAACTCGAACAAAATCACCCAAGCCGCGCGCGAAAACTCCGCAACCGCAACGCATTCCCCACCACAAACACACTAGACAAAGCCATCGCCCCCGCCGCAATCATCGGCGACAACAACATCCCATTGAACGGATACAACACCCCCGCCGCCACCGGAATCAACGCAACGTTGTAGCCAAACGCCCAGAACAGGTTCTGGCGAATATTGCGCAACGTCGCCTGCGAAATCGCGATCGCATTGACCACCCCACGCAGATCGCCCGACATCAGCACCACATCCGCCGACTCGATCGCGATATCGGTGCCGGTGCCAATCGCGATACCGACATCCGCCTGCGCCAACGCAGGGGCATCGTTGATGCCATCGCCCACATAGGCAATACGTCCACCGGCCCCCAGCTGCCGCAATGCCTCGACCTTGCCCGCCGGCAACATCTCGGCACGCACCTCATCGATACCCAACTGGCGAGCGACCGCTTCGGCAGTGGCACGCTGGTCGCCGCTGATCATCGCCACGCGCAGGCCCAGCGCATGCAGCGCCGCGATCGCTTCCGGCGTACCCGGCTTGATCGGGTCCGCCACCGCCAATAGCGCCGCGAGGCGGCCGTCGATGGCAGCGAACAACGGCGTGCGGGCTTGCATGCCCAGCGCTTCCACCTCATCGGCGAAAGCATCGGTTTCGAAGCCCAAGCGATGCATGTAGCGATCCGCACCGACCTCGACACGTCGCCCCTGCACCCACGCACGAACGCCGTAACCGGGCTCGGCGACAAAGTCGCCGGGCGGCGCCAGTGTCAGCCCCCGCTCTCCCGCCTCCGTCACGATCGCGTGCGCGATCGGATGTTCGGAGCCGGATTCGACCGCCGCGACCAACGCCAGCACATCGTTCTCGACGAAACCCGGCGTCACGCGCAGATCGGTGAGCGTCGGCTTGCCGCGCGTCAGCGTGCCGGTCTTGTCGAACGCGATCACGCGCACCTCGCGCAGGCGCTGCAACGCATCGCCACGTCGGAACAACACACCCAGTTCTGCCGCGCGACCAGTACCGACCATGATCGACACCGGCGTCGCCAGCCCCATCGCGCAGGGGCAGGCAATGATCAGTACCGCAACTGCGTTGACCAGTGCCAAGCCGAGCGATGGCGCCGGTCCGAGCAGCAGCCACACCACGAAGGTCAACAGCGCCGCCACCATCACCGCCGGCACGAACACGCCAGTGACGCGGTCCAGCTGTGTCTGGATCGCCAGCTTGGCGCCCTGCGCCTGCTCGACCATCCGCACGATCTGCGCCAGCACCGTATCGGCGCCCACGCCGGTCGCGCGCACGCGCAGCACACCGTTGCCGTTGACCGTGCCACCGATCACACGCTCGCCAGGCCGTTTTGCAACCGGCGCCGGCTCGCCACTGAGCATCGATTCGTCGAGGTACGACTCGCCTTCGATCACCTCGCCGTCGACCGGCATGCGTTCACCCGGTCGCACCTGTACCTCGTCGCCAGCCTGCACCTGCATCAGTGACAACTCGACGAAAGCCCCCTCGTGCAGTACCCGTGCGGTGCGTGGTTGCAGCCCGGTGAGACGCCGGATCGCGTCGGAGGTACGCCCGCGTGCGCGCGCCTCCAGCCAACGCCCGAGCAGTACCAGCGTCACGATCACCGCCGCCGCTTCGAAATAAACGTGGTCGGTCCCAGCCGGCAGCACACCGGGCGTGAAAGTCGCCACGCTCGAATACACCCAGGCCGCACCGGCACCGACCATCACCAATGTGTTCATGTCCGGCGCGCGATGTCGCAATGAAGCCATGCCGCGGCGGAAGAAACTGCGCCCCGGCCACGCCAGCACCAACGTCGCCAACACGAACTGCAACAACCGCAGCGGCTGTTCGCCGAACACATGCAACTGCCAGTGATGGAACGCCGGCAGCAGATGCCCGCCCATTTCCAGCACCGCCAGCGGTGCCGCCAGCAAAGCTGCGAGCAGCAGTGCACGTCGCAATCCATCGGTCTCACGCTGGCGCGCCTGCGCCTCGCGATCGGGCATAGCGCCGGTCTCGTCAAGGCGATGGCTCGAATAACCCGCCTCGCTCACGGCCGCCTCCAGGTCGCCCAAGCTGGCGACGCCTTCACGCAACCGCACCTGCGCCCGACCGGTAGCCAGGTTCACCGAGGCCGAGACCACACCCGGCACGCTGTTCAGCGCCTTCTCGACATGCGCCACACAGGAAGCGCAGGTCATGCCATCTACGCCCAGCCCGACCTCGCCCAGCGGCACCTCGTAACCGGCTTCCTCAACCGCCGCGACCACCGCGTCCGGATCCGGACGGCCGGAAAACTGCACGTCGGCGCGGCCGGTAGCCAGGTTCACCTGCACCGCATCCACGCCCGGCACCCGGCCGATCGCCTTCTCGACGTGACTGACGCACGAGGCACAGGTCATGCCCTCCACCGCCAGATGCAGGGCGGAGGACGCGCCACGCGCGTGCGCCGGACTGGGTGGGGTCATTACTTGCGGATCCTCGTTCATGGTGTGCGCATGATGAACCTTCCCCCTGCCGATGAGGTCAACTTCGAACCGGCCGATCTTGACCTCGCCATCCCCGCGGAGGCCAACTTACCGCCATCCCAGAGGAACATCCCCCGATGATCACCTACACCATCGACAACATGACCTGCGGCAACTGTGTCCGCCACATCACTCGTGCCGTACACACCATCGCCCCGGAAGCGAAGGTCGATGCCGACCTGCCAAGCCACACCGTGCGCATCGAGACCAACGCGGATGAAGTTGCGATCCGCCAAGCGGTTACTGAGGCCGGATACGCACCGCGCTGAGATCGGCAAGGTTCAAGGCAGAAGCGCAGGTGGAGGTAATGCCTTTGCCTTTGCCTTTGCCTTTGCCGTTGCCGTTGCCTTTGCCGTTGCCGTTGCCGTTGCTGTTGCTGTTGCTGTTGCTCGTGATTTTGCCTTCGCCTTTGGCTCTACCGGGGCCCCTGCCGCAGCGGCGGAGACGGCGGGAATAACCCGAAGGGCGACGCACATGGATGTGCGTCATTTTCTGCCGCGGCATGGATGCCGCGTCAGAAAATCCCGCCGGCTCCGCGAACCCGTAGCGCAGCGAAGGGCGCGTAGGCGGGGTGTGCTTTCTTTTGGTTACTTTTCTTTGCACAAGCAAAGAACAAGTGACTCGCTCCGAAGGAGCGAAAGCCTTGGCTTTTGCCGTTGCCGTTGCCGTTGCTTTTGCCGTTGCCGTTGCAGCCACTGCAACGTCAAACGCAAGAAGCAACGTCCCTGGATGATCAGCCTTCGGCTGCTGAAAAGCGCTTCCCGCTTTCGCGGGAATGACGGTAGAGAGAGTGCGCGGGAAGTGAGATGCGCAGGAAGTGAGAGATGCCTCCCATGGTGCAGCCCCCACCTTCTCCGGGCGACTTGAAGTTCAAGCAATACAGCCCACCGGGAAAACCAGCCCGCCCACAGCCCCCGACTCCCAGCCCCGAACAAGCCAACCATCGCCTGCCCCCATCCCAACGCCTCCACCTCAGCCACTGCACGAATTTGCACGATAAATCACGATTGCGTTTAATATCGTCCAATGAACCAGGAAACCAAGCATGACCCGGCAACAGTGGCGATCCCCCAAACCACCACCGCCGCCATCCACTCCACCCGCACCATGTTCCTGCTCTCCGGCATCGCCATGTCGGCCTGGGCCCCGATGGTCCCCTACATCAAGGCCAGGTTCGCCCTGGACGCCGGGCAACTCGGCCTGATCCTGCTCGCATTCGGTGCCGGCTCGATGCTCGCCATGCCGTTGGCCGGCCTGCTCAGCCACCGCTTCGGCAACCGCCGCGTGATCGTGACCAGCGCATTGGCGCTGTGCCTGGCGCTACCGGCGCTGGCACTCGCACCGACCGTGCCGACGCTGGTGCTGGCCCTGCTCTATTTCAGCGGGGCACTCGGCGCGCTCAACGTGGCGATGAACGCACACGGGGTCGAAGTCGAGAAACACGCCGGGCGCGCGGTGATGTCCAGTTTCCATGGCGCCTTCAGCATCGGCGGACTGCTCGGGGCCAGCGCCATGAGCGGCCTGTTGCTGATGCACCTGTCATTGCCGCCGAGCGCGCTGTTGATGTCGGCCCTGCTGCTGGTCCTGCTGCTGTGGCAGCGCGGCGGCCTGCTGGTGCAGGCGCCACCGGCGGCCGATTCGGTACCGCTGCGGCTGCCACACGGCCCGGTGCTGGTGCTGGCTGCGTTCTGTTTCATCGTGCTGATGGCCGAGGGCGCGATGCTGGACTGGAGCGCGCTGCTGCTCAACGAGCATCACGGTGTGCCTGCCACCACCGCCGGGCTCGGCTACGCCGCGTTCTCGGTGGCGATGGCGGCCGGCCGGCTCACCGGTGACCACCTGGTCAGCCGGTTGGGGCCGGTGCGCATCGTGACGATCGGAGCCGGTATAGCCGGTGCCGGCCTGCTGCTGGCCACACTGACCACCGCACCGCTGGCCGGGCTGCTCGGTTGCGTGCTGACCGGTCTAGGCGCCTCCAACCTGATCCCGGTGATCTTCGGCAGCGCCGGTCGCCTGCCGGGTACCTCGCCGGCGGTCGCGCTGGCTACCCTTACCACCCTCGGCTACGCCGGCCTGCTGGCAGGACCGGCCCTGATCGGCCTGCTCGCCCACGCCAGCAGCCTGCCGATCGCGCTGACCGCAGTGGCGGCACTGCTGTTGCTGGTAATGACCGGCGCGCGCCTGGTCCGCCGCTGAAACCCGCACTGGAACCCATCGATGAACACACGCTCCGAACCCACTGCCCCGGCCTCCGCGATCGACACCGTCGTATTCGATCTCGGCGGCGTGCTGGTCGATTGGGATCCGCGCCATCTCTATCGGCAACTGTTCGACGACAGCGACGCGATGGAACACTTCCTCGCCGAGATCTGCAGCCCGCAATGGAACCTGCAGCAGGATGCCGGCCGCCCCTGGCATGAAGCGGTGGCCGAACTCAGCGCGCGACATCCCGAGCACGCCGCGCTGATTGGCGCTTTCCACAGCCGTTGGCCGGAGATGCTCGCCGGCGAGATTCCCGACAGCGTGGCGATCCTGCACGAACTGCGCGAACAAGGCCTGCGCCTGTACGCGCTCACCAACTGGTCGCACGAGACGTTCCCGATCGCACGCGAGCGCTTTCCGTTCCTGCAATGGTTCGAGGGCATTCTGGTCTCGGGCGAAGAACGCTTGATCAAACCGGACCCGGCGATCTTCCAGTTGTTGCTGTCGCGTTTCGAGATCGTGCCGGAACGCGCGGTGTTCATCGACGACGCCCCGCGAAACGTCACCGCTGCCGCCACCGAAGGCCTGCACGCCGTGCGTTTCAACGATGCTGCGCAGCTGCGTCGTGACCTGATCGCACTCGGCCTGCCACTGCAGCCCACCGGAGCAGCACCATGAACACGCCGATCGACACCCTCCCGCAGGAACGCCAGCACGCCATCCTGCAACGCCTGCGCGAACAAGGCCGCGTGGTGGCGGTCGAACTGGCCGCGATCTTCGGGGTTTCCGAGGATTCGATCCGGCGCGACCTGCGCGAACTGGCCGCACAAGGCCTGTGCCGCCGCGTCTACGGCGGCGCGCTGCCACCGACACCGACATTCGCCCCACTGCCGCAGCGCCAGAACGAACATCCCGCCCGCAAGCGCGCGCTCGCGCAGGCGGCCGTGACGCTGGTGCGGCCGGGCCAGGTGCTGCTGCTCGACGCCAGCTCGACCAACAGCGCGATCGCCACCGCCTTGCCGGAGCGGCAACGGCTGACCGTGGTGACCAACGCCCCCGACATCGCCGAGCGCCTGATGACGCGCGAAGGTTTCGAGATCCTGCTGATCGGCGGCCGCATCGACCCGCACATCGGCGGCGCGGTCGGTGCGCAGGCCATGGAGCAACTGGCGCGGGTGCGGGCCGACCTGTGCTTCCCCGGTGCCTGTGCGGTCGATGCCGAGCGCGGCCTATGGGGCGTGGACAGCGAGGAGAGCCTGTTCAAGCGCGCGATGATCGCCGCCAGCAGCGAGAGCGTGGTGGTCACGATGAGTGACAAGCTCGGTGCGCAGGCGAGCTATCAGGTCGCCGGACCGGAAGCGATCGATCATCTGGTCGTGGAGCACGACACCCCCGCCATGCAACTCGATGCGTTCCGTGCCCGCACGATGCAGGTCCACATTGCCGCACCCGCCGAAGACGCTGACTGAAATCGCGCAGGCCGAACACCGGCGCCCATGAACACCGGCCCAAATGCGAAGGGCGGCCATCGCCGCCCTTCGCCTCCCAACGTAATGCAGCCATCAACCCAGCTGCTTGGGATCGGGTCCGTACATGTTCTCGCCCGGCGTCCCTTCAAGGCACATGAAGACCAGCACGATGAGCCCGCCGACATAAGGAATCAGGCTGAGCAGATAAAACCATCCCGACTTGCCCTGGTCGTGGAAGCGACGTACCGCCACGGCGATCGAGGGCACGATCATCGCCAGCGCGAACAGCCCCAACACCACGAAAAAAACGATACCCAGCGGCCCCATCCTGCCCTCGCTGCGCCCGATCATGCTGCCGATCACGCCAAGGGTACCGAGCACCAGTATCACCAGGGTGTAGAACAGCATGAACATCCAGTATTCCTTGCGACGCGAGCGCCCATTGAAATCGGCATAGCGCTTCAACGGCATCAACATCCAATCCATTTCAAAAGTCCTTCTTGAGTGGGCTGCGCGATTGCAGCCGGGCGGGATAGTGCCACACGGATACGGCAGTTGCCGGGCTGCATGGCGCTAAATCAGCATGATTCCGCCGACCTGCCTTCCCCCATATCCCCGGGCAAGAAGATCGCCCGCTGTCATATTGAAGTCGACTCATTCCGCCGCGACTTCCAGCGCCTGCGACAACCGCTCCACCGCGAAGATTTCCATGCCCTTCACCGCACCGGCCTTCGGCGCGTTCGCGCGCGGCACGATCGCGCGCTTGAAACCATGCGTGGCCGCCTCGCGCAGCCGTTCCTCGCCATTCGGCACCGGCCGGATCTCGCCGGACAGGCCGATCTCGCCGAACGCAATGGTCTTCTCCGCCAACGGCCGGTCGCGCAACGATGACAGGATCGCCAGCAGCGCCGGCAGATCCGCCGCCGTTTCCTGCACACGAATGCCGCCGACCACGTTGATGAAGACATCCTGGTCGCCGACCATCACCCCGCCGTGCCGGTGCAGCACCGCCAGCAACATCGCCAGCCGGTTCTGCTCCAGACCGACTGCAACCCGGCGCGGGTTGGACAGCGGCGAGGTATCCACCAGTGCCTGCACCTCGACCAACAGCGGTCGCGTGCCCTCGCGGGTGACCATCACGCAGCTGCCAGGCTGGTTCGCACTGCCGCCGGAGAGGAAGATCGCCGACGGATTCGGCACCTCCTTCAAGCCCTTCTCGCCCATCGCGAACACGCCCAGCTCGTTGACTGCGCCGAAGCGGTTCTTGAACGCGCGCAGCACCCGGAACCGGCTGCCGCTGTCGCCCTCGAAATACAGCACCGCATCGACCATGTGTTCGAGCACGCGCGGCCCGGCGATACCGCCCTCCTTGGTGACGTGGCCGACCAGGAACACGGCGGTGCCGGTCTCCTTCGCATAGCGCACCAACCGCGCCGCGCTCTCGCGCACCTGGCTGACCGAGCCGGGTGCCGCGGTCAGTGATTCGCTCCACAGCGTCTGCACCGAATCGGCGACGATCAAGCGCGGCTTGGCGATGCTGGCGTGCTTCAGGATCTGCTCGATGCTGGTTTCCGACAGCGCGTTGAGGCCCTCAAGCGGCAGGTCCAACCGTACCGCGCGCCCGGCCACCTGCCCCAGCGACTCCTCACCGGTGACGTACAGCACCGGCAACTGCGCCGCCATCCGCGCCAGCGCCTGCAACAGCAGCGTCGACTTGCCGATGCCCGGATCGCCGCCAACCAGCACCACCGCGCCCTCGACCAAGCCGCCGCCGAGCACCCGATCCAGCTCGCCGATGCCGGTCGACACGCGCGCATGCTCGTTGTGCTGCACGTCCTTGAGCGGGGTGATCTTCGGCGCCTCGACCGTACCGGCCCAACTGCTGCGACGCGACGCCGCCGGCGTCTTGCCGGCCTCATCCGCACTCTCCAACACGATCTGGCTCAGCGTGTTCCAGACCCCGCAGTCGCCGCACTGCCCCTGCCACTTGCTGTACTCGGCACCGCACTCGTTGCAGACGTAGGCGATACGCGCCTTTCCGGAAGCTTTTGCCATGACGATCGCAGAGAGGGAACCAGCGACTACTTTAGCCCGCAGCCGTCTCGCCCGCCGAGACAGCTCCTTTCTCCCCCGTAGGAGCGGCTCTGGGTGGCCTCGGGCCATTAGCCGCGATGGGGCTTTCATGCAGATTCCTCTGCAAGAGCCCGCACATCCATGTGCGGGATTTCAAAGGGAAGTCCCCATCGCGGCTGAAGCCGCTCCTACAAAGGGCCCCGCAGCCCAATGCCAACACACGCCGCATTCCACCGACCCAAAAAAACGGCCCGGCGGAATATCCACCGGGCCGCTCCATATCACGCTGCCTACCGCTCAACGCGCCTTGTACAACTCCGCCAGTCGATCCGGCTTGCCGGCGATGCGCTCCAGATTCGGATACAACAGGCCGCCGTGGTAGTCGATCTTGATCGTCTGGTAGCGGTCGAACTGCTTGACCAGCAACTCGATCGGCGCCTTCGAGCCCTTGGCCGCGGTCACCGCATCCTTGATCGTGTCCGCGCTGAACTCCTTGCCGTTGACCGCGACGATGGTCATGCCGCTGCCGATGCCGGCATTGAACGCCGGGCTGTCCCACAGCACATCGGAGATGTCGCCCTTCTCACCGGTCGACAGGCCCAACGAATAGGTCAGGTTGACGCCCTTGCTGCGCTGCTCGCCGGCCTTGAACGCCTCGCTCGGCTTGTCGTTGTAGACCAGTTTCCAGCCACTCGCCTCGATGCCATCGATGATCGGGCCATGCCCGTCGATGCGTGTGCGCAGGAAGCTTGCCCAGTCGTACGCAGCGATACCGTTGAGCGTGGCGACGATGTCGTCGAAGGTGTACGGATTGACGTCCCAATCACCGTTCTTCATACCGAAGAACGCCTTGGCGAAATCGTCGATCGAACGCTTGTCGCCGCTCAGTTCGCGCAGCTTGCCGTCCACCGCCAGCCACACCATCTGGCCGCCCGAGTAGTAGTCCTCGCTCATCTGCCAGTTGCGGAACGAGCGCGACGAGCGCTGGGCGATGGTCGGGTCGTTGGTGGTGTCCTGGATCGTGCGCCAGGCCAGGCCCGGACGCCCGCGATCGTAGGTCGCCGCGACGTTGGCGAGCATGTCGCGCGCCTGCTGCTGGTTCCACAGGCCCGAACGCGCAGCCACGACATGACCGAAGAACTGGGTCTGTCCTTCATACAGCCACAGCAGCGAATCGCCCATCGGCACGTTGAAGTTCGGCGTGGCCAGATCGGCGCCGCGACGATACTTGCCGTTCCAGGAGTGATTGAACTCGTGCGCCAGCAGATCGCGGCCGGCCCAGGTCTTGTCCCACTCGGTGAAGTAACCGACCGCGCCACTGTTCTCGCTGGAACGATGGTGCTCCAGGCCGATACCGCCGAGCTTGTCGGTCAGCGCCAGCAGGAAATCGTAGTGGTCGAAATGGCGCGCGCCGTAGAGCTTGTCCATCTGCTGCACCAACGCCTGGTGCGCCTTCACCTGCTCGGGCTTGGCTTCCAGGTACTTGGCTTCATCGGCGAACACGTTGAGATAGACCGGCTGCTTGCCTGCCGCGTCCAGCGCGATGCGCTTGTGATACTTGCCGGCGAAGATCGGCGAATCCACCAGGTCGTCGTAATCGATCGGCTTGAAGGTCACCTTGTTGCCGCTGCGGCTGTCGGTCTCCAGCGCGGTCGCATACTCCCAGCCCTGCGGCAGGGTCACGCTGGCCACGGTCTTGATGTTGCGCGCGTAGTAACCGGCCGGATACAGCGAGGTGCTGTTCCACTGCAGGTTGAGCATCTCCGGCGTCATCGTCACGCGGCCCTGTCCGCTGCCCTGCGAGGACAGGAACTGGAATTCCGCGCTGATCTCGCGCGTGCCTTCCGGCACCTCGACCTTGAAGGCATACACGTCGTACTGATCGCGCGTCCACTTCAACACCTGGCCGGTATCGCTCTTCACCACCAGCCCGGCGACCTTGTCGATCGTGCCGCTCGGCGAGTGATGACCCGGGATCCACTCCGGATACAACAGCGTCATCGTGCCCGGCGTGGCCGGCATCGTGGCATGGACGCGGAAGATGCGGCGCTCGATATCGGTGGCATCGACATCGATGCGCAGCACGCCGTCGTACGGCACATCGCGCGGCGGTGCGGTCTGGGCCTGCGCCGATGGCAGCGACAGGACGGCAAGCAGTGAAAGCGCCAGTACGGCGAGGGTCTTCATCAAAACTCCAGGAGGTGAGCAGGGCGAGTGCGGCCGAATCGGCGATGCTATCGCTCGCCTGCCCGGCTCCCCTATGCCATAGGTCATGCCCCCGCCCGGCGCTACAACCACGCATGACCAGACTCCTGCGGCGGCGCCCGTATGTGTCATCCGCCGCCACATACGGCCCACTTATCCACCGGGAAAACCCCATGAAAAAGGCCGCCAATCGCTTGGCGGCCTTCAGTAACGCGAGGGCGTCGCGCCTCAATGCATCATGTTGATGTTGAGGTTGTGCATGACCCACAGCGAGCCGATGACCACGATCCCGATGATCAGGATCGAGAACACGCCCACCTGGATGTTGGAGCGCTGTTCCGGCGAACGGTCCATGTGCAGGAAGTAGACGATGTGCACCAGCATCTGCGCCGCCGCCAGCACCGAGATGACGGTGATGGTCACGCCCTTGGAGAACGCACCGCTCATCACCATCGCGAACGGGATGACGGTGAGCACCACCGCCATCACGAAGCCGATCAGGTAGGACTTCAGACCACCGCCGTGCGAATCGGCGGCATGTGCATCGGAATGATTGTCGTGGTGGGCCATTACAGCGCTCCCAGCAGGTAGACGATGGTGAACACACCGATCCAGATGATGTCCAGGAAGTGCCAGAACAGGCTCAGGCACGCCAGGCGCGTGGTGTTGCGGGGGGTCAGGCCGTTCCTGGCGATCTGGATCACCAGCACCAGCATCCACAACAGGCCCGAGGTCACGTGCAGACCGTGCGTGCCGACCAGCGTGAAGAACGCCGACAGGAACGCGCTGCGGCCCGGACCGGCGCCTTCATGGATCAGGTGGTGGAACTCGTAGACCTCCATGCACAGGAAGCCGATGCCGAACAGCGCGGTCACCGCGAGCCAGCCGTACAGGCCGGCCATGTTGCGCTTGGCCGCCGACAGCGTCGCGAAACCGAACGTCAAGCTGCTGAACAGCAGCAGGAAGGTTTCCACCAGCACGAACTTCAGATCGAACAGCTCCTTCGCCGTCGGCCCGTCCACCGTCGCGCCGGAAAGCACGGCGTAGGTGGCGAACAGACCGGCGAACAGGATGCAGTCGCTCATCAGGTACACCCAGAAGCCGTAGACGGTGTTGCCGCCGGCGTCGTGGTGCCCGTGATCGTGGTCGTCGTGGTGGCCGCCCGCGTGGGCGGCCCCGTGATGGTCAATCGTCGTGGACATGGGTCTTATCCTGCCTTCGCGGCGTGGGCCGCCTGGTGCTTCTCAAGCTGGGCAAAGCGCTCGTTCTCGATGCGCTCGACCTCGGCTGCAGGCACGTAGTAGTCGATGTCGTTGTCGAAGCTGCGGGCGATGAAGCTGCCGATCATGCCGACCAGGCCGACCACCGCCATCCACCAGATGTGCCAGATCAGGCCGAAACCCAGCGCGATGCTGAACATGCCGATCCAGAACCCCGCCGCCGTGTTGCGCGGCATGTGGATGTCCTCGTACCTGGTCGCCTTGACCCAGCCCTTGCCGCGCTGCTTGTCTTCCCAGAACTGGTCGATGCTGTCGACCTGCGGCAGGTGCGCGAAGTTGTAGAACGGCGCCGGCGAGGAGGTCGCCCACTCCAGCGTACGGCCGTCCCACGGATCGCCGGTGACGTCCAGGTTCTGCTTGCGCTGGAAGAAGCTGACGAACAGCTGCGCCAGGTTGAAGAAGATGCCCAGCGCGACGATCGCGGCACCGCCGGCGGCCACGTGCAGCCACGGAATCCACTCCGGGTTGCTGTAGGTGTTCAGGCGACGGGTCATGCCCATGAAGCCCAGCACGTACAGCGGGGTGAACGCCACGAAGAAGCCGATGATCCAGCACCAGAACGAGGCCTTGCCCAGCTTCTCGTTGAGCTTGAAGCCGAACGCCTTCGGGAACCAGTAGGCCAGGCCCGCCAGGTAACCGAACACCACGCCGCCGATGATGGCGTTATGGAAGTGCGCGATCAGGAACAGGCTGTTGTGCAGCACGAACGACACCGCCGGGATCGCCATCATCACGCCGGTCATGCCGCCGATGGTGAAGGTGATCATCGCGCCCAGCGTCCACATCACCGGCGAGGTGAAGTGCACGCGGCCGCGGAACATCGTGAACAGCCAGTTGAACAGCTTCACGCCGGTCGGGATCGAAATGATCATCGTCATGATGCCGAAGAAGGCATTGACGTTGGCACCCGCGCCCATCGTGAAGAAGTGGTGCAACCACACCAGGAACGACAGCACGCCGATACAGCCGGTCGCGTAGACCATCGAGCTGTAGCCGAACAGTTTCTTGCGGCTGAAGGTGGCGATCACTTCCGAGTAGATGCCGAACGCCGGCAGCACCAGGATGTACACCTCCGGGTGGCCCCAGATCCAGATCAGGTTGACGTACATCATGGCGTTGCCGCCACCGTCATTGGTGAAGAAGTGCGTGCCCAGGTAACGGTCCGCACCCAGCAGCGCCAGCACCACGGTCAGGATCGGGAACGCGGCGATGATCAGGATGTTGGTGACCAGCGCGGTCCAGGTGAAGATCGGCATCTTCATCAGCGTCATGCCCGGCGCACGCATGCGCATGATCGTGACGAAGAAGTTGATGCCGGTCAGCAACGTGCCCAGACCCGATATCTGCAAGGCCCAGATGTAGTAGTCCACGCCGACGCCCGGACTGTATTCCAGGCCCGACAGCGGCGGGTACGCCAGCCAGCCGGTCTGCGCGAACTCACCCACGCCCAGCGAGATGTTGACCAGCGCCACGCCGGCCACGAACAGCCAGAAGCTCAGCGAGTTCAGGAACGGATACGCCACGTCGCGCGCACCGATCTGCAGCGGCACCACGAGGTTGATCAGGCCGGTCATGAACGGCATGGCCATGAAGAAAATCATGATCACGCCGTGCGCGGTGAAGATCTGGTCGTAGTGGTGCGGCGGGAAGATGCCGGGATTGCCGTCGTGGGCGATCGCCAGCTGGGTGCGCATCATCGCCGCATCGGCGAAGCCGCGCAGCAGCATGACCAGCGCCACGATGATGTACATCACGCCGATCTTCTTGTGGTCCACCGAGGTGAACCACTCGCGCCACAGGTAGCCCCACAGCTTGAACTTGGTGATGGCGGCCATCAGCACCAGACCCATCAGACCGGCGCCACCCAGGGCGCCCATGATGATCGGCTCGTGGTACGGGACCGCCTCAAGCGTAAGTTTGCCTAACATCACTTGCCTCCGGAGGTGCACATGGCGACCGGCTCGGCAGCCGATGCCTGATGGTCGTCATGGCCGTCCATACGGTGGCCCTTGCCCATCATGTATTTGTCGATCAGCGACTTGAACATGCCGTCCTGCACCGACGAGTAGTAGGTGACCGGATAGTCGGCCTTGTCGTTGCGGTTGGTGACCAGCGCCTCGTATTCGGCCGCCTGCAGCGCCTGCGGCGCGGCCTTGACCTTGGCCACCCAGGCGTCGAAACCGGCCTGGTCGGTCGTGGCATGGGCGATGAAGTTCATCTTCGAGAAACCGTGGCCGCTGTAGTTCGCCGAAATGCCGGGGAAGTCACCGGCTTCGTTGGCGATCAGGTGGACCTTGGTTTCCATGCCGGCCATCGCGTAGATCTGCGTGCCCAGCTGCGGGATGAAGAACGAGTTCATCACCGTGTCGGAGGTAATCTTGAAATTGATCGGCGTGTTGGCCGGGAAGGCGATCTCGTTGACCGTCGCGATGCCCTGGTCCGGATAGATGAACAGCCACTTCCAGTCCATCGCCACCGCTTCGATGGTGATCGGCTTGACGTCCGATTGCAGCGGCTTGTACGGATCCAGCGCATGCGAGGAGCGCCAGGTCAGCACCGCCAGCACCAGGATGATCAGGCACGGGATCGACCAGACCACCACCTCGATGGCCGTGGAGTGCGACCAGTTCGGCTCGTAGCGCGCCTTGGTGTTGGAAGCGCGGTACTTCCAGGCAAAGATGATCGTCATCGCGATCACCGGGATGACGACCAGCAGCATCAGCACCACGGCGGTGATCAGCAGGGTCTTCTCATCCTGGCCAACCTGGCCCTTGGGGTTGAGGATGGCCGAGTTGCAGCCCGTCAGCAGCAGAAGCAGCAACGGCAGCAGCAGGCCTGGACGAAATACACGCCCTGGAAGTTTCAACGGAATCATCGGTCGATCCATTTGCGGGGGGGGCGTCAACCCATCCGGCCACGAGAAACACGCGCCGGATACCGCATCCGTTCGCAACGGATGGCCCGACTTCGGGACGTGGGTTAACACGCCAATTTTATTGCGTGCTGCACCCGCACGAAAGCCGTTGACAATGATTCATTGCAACAAAGCCGCACATGCGGCTGCGACATATTGCCGCATATGAATGGGCACGCCCGAAGCGGGCGTGACGCAGGTCATCCATCCGCCTGCCGCACATAGCAAACGGGCCATCCGCGAAGCGGACGGCCCGATGCCGAAAACAGGTGGTGCCGGAAATAGGAATCGAACCTACGACCTACGCATTACGAATGCGCCGCTCTACCAACTGAGCTATTCCGGCGGAGCCGCGCATTCTAGGGTTTGTGACGGCTGCCGGTCAATCGCGACTGGCCGATCATCGCCTCGCCTCGGGCAACCAACTCAGCCCACCAGCCGCAGGCGCAATTCCTTCGGCAGCGCGAACACCATCGACTCCGGCTCGCCGGAAAGCTCGGACACGCCGCCCGCACCCAGCTCGCGCAGGCGGGCGATCACGCCATCCACCAGCACCTGCGGCGCCGAGGCGCCGGCGGTCAGCCCGATCCGCTGCTTGCCCACGACCCAGGCCGGGTCGATCTCGCCGGCATTGTCGATCAGGTAGGACTCCACGCCCTCGCGTCGCGCCAGTTCACTGAGCCGGTTGGAATTGGAGCTGTTGGGTGACCCCACCACCAGCACCAGATCGCACTGCTGGGCCAGCTCGCGCACCGCATCCTGACGGTTCTGGGTGGCATAGCAGATGTCGTCGTTCTTCGGCCCCTGCATCGCCGGGAACCGCGCCCGCAGCGCGTCGATGATGCCTACCGTATCGTCCACCGACAGCGTGGTCTGGGTGGTGTAGGCGAAGTTCTCCGGCTGATCGAGCTCAAGCGTAGCGACATCGCCGATGTCCTCCACCAGATAGATCCGCCCGGTGCCGCGTTCGCGATCCCACTGCCCCATCGTGCCTTCCACCTCGGGGTGGCCGGCGTGGCCGATCAGCACCACGTCGCGCCCGGCGCGGCAGTGGCGTGCGACCTCGAAATGGACCTTGGTCACCAGCGGACAGGTCGCATCGAACACCTTCAGCCCACGCCGTTCGGCCTCGGCGCGAACCGCCTGCGAGACGCCGTGTGCGCTGAAGATCACCGTGTTGTTGTCCGGCACCTCGTCGAGTTCCTCGACGAAGATCGCCCCGCGCTGCTTGAGGTCATCGACCACGAAACGGTTGTGCACCACCTCGTGGCGCACATAGATCGGTGCACCGAGCGTCTCGATCGCACGCTTGACGATCTCGATCGCGCGGTCGACACCGGCACAGAAACCACGGGGATTGGCTAGCAGGACATCCATGGCGGGCATTCTACGGGAATGGGGGTTGGGGGATCGGGAATGGGTTCCGGCGACGCCGGTCCGGACCTCGGAAAGCCTCAGCGCCGATTCTCGATTGCCTATTCCCGTTTCCCGGCCTTGTCGAACAACCCGAACAGGGCAATCCCGACCGCGCCCGCGACGATCGCCGAATCGGCGATGTTGAAGGACGGCCAGTAGTGATCGCCTACGTACCACTGGATGAAATCCACCACGTGACCATGCACCAGGCGGTCGATCACGTTGCCGATCGCCCCACCGATCACCAGCGAATACGGCAACGCGCTGCGCCACTCACCGCGCGGCGCGCGCGCCAGCCAGAACGCCAACAGCCCGCTGATGCCTACCGCCAGCGCGGTGAAGAACCACAGCTGCCAACCGCCGGCATCGCTGAGAAAGCTGAACGCCGCGCCGGTGTTGTAGGTGCGGAACCAGTTCCAGAAACCGTCGATCACCGGCACCGGCGTGAACTCGGGCAGGCTGGACAGCACCCAGGCCTTGCTCCACTGGTCCAGGCCGATGATCGCCGCCGACAGCAGCAGCCAGATCAGGGCGTTGGGTTTGGGACGTGCACTCATGGAATCACCTTAGCTTTCCCTTCTCCCGCCTGCGGGAGAAGGTGCCCGAAGGGCGGATGAGGATAGCCAGCACCGGATGCGCCATCGCCGGCCCTCATCCGGCGCTTTGCGCCACCTTCTCCCGCAAGCGGGAGAAGGGAAAAAAGCCAGACTCCCGCACGCGGGAGACAGCCTCCAACAATCAGAACCAGCGCCGATCCTCGCCCGGACCGTCGACGTTGCTCGCGCAACGGCCGCACAGCTCCGGATGCTTCGGATCGGCACCGACATCGGCGCGGTAGTGCCAGCAACGCACGCACTTCGGCTTGGAGGTCGGCTGCGCGCTGACGAAGATGTCGTCGGTGCTGGCCGGGGTCACCACCACGTCGCCGCTGATGAACAGGAAGCGCAGTTCGTCGGCCAGCGGCTGCCAGCGCGCGGCACTGACCGCGTCGGCGGCGACGGTGATCTCCGCCTCCAGCGCCGCGCCGATCGCGCCATTGGCACGCATCGGCTCCAGCACCTTGGCGACCTGCTCGCGCAGCGCCAACAGCTTGTCGAAGTCGGCCGCGGTCAGTTCCGCATCGGTCGGCAGCGGCGCCAGGCCCTCGTACCAGGTGGCAAACAGCACGTTGCCCTTGCGTTCGCCCGGCAGGTAGCCCCACAGCTCGTCGGCGGTGAAGCTCAGCACCGGTGCGATCCAGCGCACGAACGCCTCGATCACCTGATACATCGCGCTCTGCGCCGAGCGGCGGCCGCGCGAGTCCTCGCCCATCGTGTACAGGCGGTCCTTGGTGACGTCCAGGTACAACGACCCCAGATCGACGCTGCAGAAGTTCAGCAATGCCTGCACGATCGTGGCGAAGTCGTAGCGCTCGTAGGCGGCCTTGATCTTCTCCTGCACTTCCCAGGCGCGATGCACGATCCAGCGATCCAGCGCGACCATCTCATCGAGTGCAACCAGGTTCACAGCCGGATCGAAGCCGGCCAGATTGCCGAGCAGGAAGCGCGCGGTATTGCGGATGCGTCGGTAAGCGTCGGCGTTGCGCTTGAGGATCTCCTGCGACAGCGACATCTCGTTGCTGTAGTCGGCCGAGGCGATCCACAGGCGCAGGATGTCCGCGCCCAGCGTCTTCATGATGTCCTGCGGCTCGATGCCGTTGCCGAGCGACTTGGACATCTTGCGGCCGTGCTCGTCCACGGTGAAACCGTGGGTCAGGCACTGCCGGTAAGGCGCGGCCTTGTCGATCGCCACACCGGTCAGCAGCGAGGACTGGAACCAGCCGCGGTGCTGGTCCGAGCCCTCCAGGTACAGGTCGGCCGGCTTGGGCAAGCCGCGATCGGGCAGCACCGCTTCATGGGTGACGCCGGAATCGAACCAGACATCGAGGATGTCGGTGATCTTGTCGTAGTCACCGGCCTCGGCGCCGAGCAGTTCGGCCGAGTCCAGCGCATACCAGACATCGACGCCGCCCTGCTCCACCCGGTCGGCGACCTGGCGCATCAGCTCGACGCTGCGCGGGTGCGGATCACCGGTTTCGCGATGCACGAACAACGCGATCGGCACGCCCCAGGTGCGCTGGCGCGAGATCGTCCAGTCCGGACGGCCATCGACCATGCCGGCGATGCGCGCCTGGCCCCACTCGGGATACCACTTCACACCTTCGATCGCCTTGAGCGCATCGGCGCGCAGGTTGGCCTGCTCCATCGAGATGAACCACTGCGGGGTGGCGCGGAACGCGATCGGGGTCTTGTGGCGCCAGCAATGCGGATAGCTGTGCTCCATCTTGCCGGCAGCCAGCAGCGTGCCGTTGCCGCGCAGCGCTTCGATGATGACGTCGTTGGCCTTCCAGATATGCAGGCCGGCCAGTTCGACGCCATTGAACACCGGCGTCGAAGGCAGATACACGCCGCGTCCATCGACCGGATTGATCTGCGCGGCGGTGTAACGATCGATCAGCCCGTACTGCTTGGCGACCTGATAGTCCTCCTGACCGTGGCCGGGCGCGGTGTGCACGGCGCCGGTGCCGTCCTCGTCGGAGACGTGCGCACCCAGGATCAGCGGGATGTCGCGCTCGGCATAGGCCGGATGTGCCAGCAGCAGGTTTTCCAGCGCCGCGCCCTTGGCATGACCATGCACCACCACGTCTTCGACGCCGTAGCGCTGCAGCGCCTTGGCCGCCAGCGCGCTGGCCAGCACCAGCCAGCGCGGCTTGCCGTCGCGGGCCGGGCCCTCGACCAGCGCGTAGTCCAGCTCCGCACCCAGCGTCACCGCCAGCGAGGCCGGCAGCGTCCACGGCGTGGTGGTCCAGATCGGCACCGCGACCTCGACGCCTTCCGGCAACACCGCGCCGAACTTCGCCGCCAGTGCCGCCGGATCACGCGCCGGATAAGCGATGTCGACCGTCGGCGAAACCTTGTCGGCGTATTCGATCTCGGCCTCGGCCAGCGCCGAGCCGCAATCGAAGCACCAGTGCACCGGCTTCACGCCGCGGGTCAGGTGTCCGTTGTCGATCACCTTGGCCAGCGCGCGGATCTCGTTGGCTTCGAAATGGAAATCCAGCGTGCGGTACGGCCTGTCCCAGTCGCCGATCACGCCCAGGCGCTTGAAGTCGCGGCGCTGCAGATCGATCTGCTCGGTGGCGTACTCGCGGCACTTCTGGCGGAACTCGGTGGCGTCCAGCTTGACCCCGACCTTGCCGTACTTCTTCTCGATCGCGATCTCGATCGGCAGACCGTGGCAGTCCCAACCCGGGATGTACGGCGCATCGAAGCCGGCCAGGTACTTCGACTTGACGATGATGTCCTTGAGGATCTTGTTGACCGCGTGGCCGAGGTGGATCGCACCGTTCGCATACGGCGGACCGTCATGCAGCACGAACAGCGGCCGGCCCTTGGCATTCTCGCGCAGTTGCGCGTACAGGCCCTCGCCCTCCCAGCGCTCCAGGATGCCCGGCTCGCGCTTGGGCAGATCGCCGCGCATCGGGAATTCCGTTGCCGGCAGGTGGAGGGTGGCTTTGTAGTCCTGGCTCACGCGGTCGCTCGCAGTCGTTGTTCGTTGAGTAAACGACGCGCTTCTTGCGCGTCGCGGTGCATCTGTTCGGTCAGGGCATCAAGCCCGGAGAATTTTTCTTCATCGCGCAGCTTGGCGACGAACTCGACTTCGATGTGGCGCCCGTACAGGTCGCCGTGGAAGTCGAACAGGTGGGCTTCCAGCAGCGGCTCCACGCCGGCCACGGTCGGCCGGGTGCCGAAGCTGGACACCGACGGCCAGGGTTGCTCGAACACGCCGTGCACCCAGGTCGCGTAGATACCCGCCAGCGCCGGCGTGTGCGGGAAGCGCAGGTTCGCGGTCGGGAATCCAAGCGTGCGACCGAGCTGCTGCCCGCGCACCACGCGTCCGCCGATCGCGTACGGCCGCCCCAGCAGATCGGCGGCATGCGCGAACTCGCCCGCCACCAGCAACTCGCGGATGCGGGTACTGGAAATGCGCTCGCCGTGCAGATGCACCGACTCGATCTCACCGGCGACAAAGCCCAGCGTTTCGCCCATCCGCCGCAGCAGTTCGATATCGCCGCCACGCTTGTGGCCGAAGCGGAACTCCGGCCCGATCCACACTTCCTTCGCCCGCAAGCGCTCAACCAGCGCACGCTGCACGAAATCCTCGGCGCTCATCGCCGACAGCCTGCCGTCGAAACGGATCAGGCCAACGCCGTCGGCACCGAAGCTGCGCAGCCCCTCGACCTTGGCGCGCGCCAGCGTCAACCGCGGCGGCGGCTCGCCCTTGGCGAAGAACTCGCGCGGTAGCGGCTCGAAACTGACCGCCACCGCAGGCACGTCCAGCGCGCGGGCACGCGCGACCGCATGGCGCACCAGCGCGCGATGACCCAGGTGCAGGCCATCAAAGGCGCCGATGCAGACCACGCTTCCGTGCGGGAACAGGGCCCCGCCCTCGACGTCTCTAAAAAGCCTGTTCATTCCGATCGGACATTCGGCCCATCACGGGCCGACTCACTTTCGTTAGATAATCATTGCAGTATAGCCGGCCGGCCGCCTACTCACTTTCGTTGGACAATCATGCAGTGTGGCCGGCGGCCCCCGAGATCAATGCTCGCGGAGGTGGCGCAGGCGAAACCCCATCGCCAGCTGCACCAGCGCATAGCTCGCGCCGCCGGCCGCCACCAGCCCCAGCAGCCCGCCGATGCGATGCCACTTGTCCATCGCGGTGAAGTCCGGCAACCAGTGCAGACCGGCCCCGACCACCGCCGCCATCGCCAGGCAGGACGCCAGCAGCCGCAGCAGGAACCGCGTCCAACCGGGCTTGCGCTGGTACACGCCGGACTTGCCCAGCCAGTACCACAGCAGCCCCAGGTTGATGTAGCTGGCCAGCGCGCTGGCCAGACCCAGCGCCAGATGCAGGCCCGGGGTGCGCTTGAGCGCTTCCATCACGCCCAGCGCGCGCACTTCCGGCGTCACCATGACCTGGTAGACCAGCGCCAGGAAGGCGATGTTGAGCACCATGTTGGCGACCAGCGCGACCACGCCCGCACGCACCGGCGTGCGCGTGTCCTGGCGCGCATAGAACGCCGGCAACACCACCTTGACCAGCGCGAACGCCGGCAGGCCGAAGCTCAGTCCCAGCACCGACAACGCGGTCATCTGGGTCGAGAACGCGGTGAACTTGCCGTACTGGAACATCGTCGCCACCAGCGGCGTTGCCAGCAGCATCAGGCCGACCATCGCCGGCACCGCGATCAGCAAGGTCGTGCGCAGCCCCCAGTCCAGCGCCGCCGAGAAGCCCTGTCCATCGGTCTTGACGTGGTGCCGCGATAACGCCGGCAGGATCACCGTACCCAGCGCCACCCCGAACAGGCCCAGCGGCAGCTCCAGGAAGCGATCGGCCTGCGACAGCCAGGACTGCGAACCGTCGTACAGGCGCGCGGCGATCACCGTGTCCAACAGCAGGTTGATCTGCGCGATCGAGGAGCCGAACAGGGTCGGTACCATCAGCGTCATCACCCGGCGCACCTCCGGATGGCTCCAGCCCCAGCGCGGTAGTGTCAGCAGGTCGATCTGCCGCAGCGACGGGAACTGGAACAGCAACTGCAGCACACCGGCCAGCAGCACCGCCCAGCCCATCGCCAGGATCGGCACCTGTAGCCGCGGCGCCAGCCACAGTGCGCCGGCGATCATGCACAGGTTGAGGATCACCGGGGTCAGCGCCGGCATCGCGAAGCGCTGGAAGCTGTTCAGCGCACCACCGGCCAGCGCGGTGAGCGAGACGAACAGCAGGAACGGGAAGGTCAGCCGCAGCAGATCCTTCAACAGCTCGTACTTTTCCGGATCGGCGGCCTGGCCGTCGCTGAACAACGTCGCCAGCTGCGGCGTCAGCAGCAGACCCAGCGCGGTGACCACCAGCAAGGCCGCACCGAGCGTGCCGGAGACGCGCGACATCAGCTCGCGCAGATCGGCGTGGCTGCGGGTTTCCTTCACCTCGGTGAACACCGGCACGAACGCGGTCGAGAACGAGCCCTCGGCAAACAACCGGCGCAGGAAGTTCGGAATCCGGAACGCCACCCAGAACGCATCGGTCGTCGCGTTGGTGCCGAAGCTGTAGCTGATCGACCAGTCCCGAACCAGCCCCAGCACGCGGGAAATCATGGTCATGCTGCTGAACGACAGCACCCCCCGTAGCATCCGTGAAGAACTCAATTTGCGGCCCTCTTGACAACTGACTTGACGCACATTTCAGATCCGATCATAATCTCGGGCTTGCTTTTTCCATCACACCGATTTTTCAGGAAACCACCACCGTGGCCAATATCAAGTCCGCCAAGAAGCGCGCCAAGCAGACCGTTGTGCGCAACGCGCGCAATACGGCTCAGCGTTCGCAGCTGCGCACCGCCGTCAAGAAGGTGATCAAGGCCCTTGACGCCAATGATGCCGCCGGCGCCGAAGCCGCCTTCGCTGTCGCCCAGCCCCTGCTCGACCGTTTCAGCTCCCGTGGCCTGATCCACAAGAACAAGGCTTCGCGTCACAAGAGCCGCCTGACCGCCCGCATCAAGGCCCTCAAGGCCGCCTGATCCGGCGTTGCAACCGGCGGCCCAGCCGCCGGCAGCACAAGAAAACCCGGCCTCAGCCGGGTTTTTTGTTGCCGCCTTCCGTGCCGGCAACGCTTCGGGCCATCGCTGGCGCGACGAGCGCCCATCTACTGCCCGAAGCGGGCATGGATCAAACCGCATCCCGCGCCTCGAGCGCTTCCTGCCGCTGACGATCGAAGAACGCCATCACGTCCTTCATGATCGGCCAGGTGCCCTCGCGACCGAGTGCCGATACCAGATAGTGCGGACCGGTCCAGCCCAGCTCGGCGATCACGGCATCGGCCGCTTCCCGCGCCTCGTCCTCGAACATCAGGTCGGCCTTGTTCAGCACCAGCCAACGCGGCTTGGCCAGCAACTCCGGATCATGCCGCTCCAGTTCGCGCTCGAGCATGCGCACCTGCTCGGCCGCCGAGACACCTTCCACGCCACCCTCGCTGTACACGCCCAGCGCCGGCGAGATGTCCACGAGCTGCAGCAGCAGACGGGTACGCTGCAGATGACGCAGGAACTGGGTACCGAGGCCAGCACCATCGGCGGCGCCCTCGATCAGGCCCGGCACGTCGGCGATCACGAAGCTGCGATGCGCCTCGACACTGACCACGCCCAGGTTCGGATAGAGCGTGGTGAACGGGTAATCGGCCACCTTCGGCGTCGCCGCCGAGACCGCGCGGATGAAGGTGCTCTTGCCGGCGTTCGGGAAGCCCAACAGACCAACATCGGCCAGCAGCTTCAGCTCCAGCTTGAGCGTGCGCTCCTCGCCCTCCTCGCCCGGCGTGGCCTGACGCGGCGCGCGGTTGACCGAGCTCTTGAAGTGCATGTTGCCCAGGCCACCCTTGCCACCCTTGGCCACCAGCAAACGATCGCCGTGGTTGGTCAGGTCGCCGATGATTTCATCGGTCTGGACGTTCATCACCACCGTACCGACCGGCACCGTGATGACCCGATCCTCGCCAGCCTTGCCGTACATCTGCCGGCCCATGCCGTTCTCGCCGCGCTGCGCCTTGAAGATGCGCTCATGGCGGAAGTCGACCAGCGTATTGAGGTTTTCGTCGGCCACTATCCAGACGCTGCCACCGCCACCGCCATCGCCACCGTCCGGCCCACCGAGCGGAATGAACTTCTCGCGCCGGAAGCCGACGCAGCCATTGCCGCCGTTGCCGGCGATCACCTGGATTTCAGCTTCGTCTACGAGTTTCATGGGTTTAGAGCCGAGATTGGGAATTGGGGATTCGGGATTGGCAACAGCGACCGTATCGCCATGCCGATTCCCATTTTGCAATATCGCCAGGGTCGGACAGGACACCAGGACAGCGCTTTTGCGAATCCCAAATCCCCACTCCCAAATCCCGGCCTTCCAACGAAAAACCCCGCCGAAGCGGGGCTTTCGTCAGCAAGCCCGCGCGATGCGCAGGCCCTGGAGGCGAATACTTACGCCTCGACGACGACGCTCACGGTGCGACGCTTCTTGGCGCCCTTCACCGAGAACTCGACCTTGCCGTCAACCAGCGCGAACAGCGTGTGGTCGCGACCCAGGCCGACGCCGGCGCCCGGGTGGAACTGGGTGCCGCGCTGACGCACGATGATGTTGCCGGCCTCGATGGCCTGGCCGCCGTAGATCTTGACGCCCAGGTACTTCGGGTTCGAATCGCGGCCGTTGCGCGAGGAGCCTACGCCCTTTTTATGTGCCATGACGGATTCTCCTTATGCTTAGCCGGCGATGCCGGTGATTTGGATTTCGGTGTAGTACTGACGGTGGCCCTGGCGCTTCATGTGGTGCTTGCGGCGGCGGAACTTGATGATCCGCACCTTGTCGGCACGGCCATGCGCAACCACCGTGGCGGTGACCGAAGCGCCCTGCAGGGCGTCGCCGACCTTGATGCCGTCGCTATCGCCCAGCAGCAGGATGTTGTCGAACTTGATCTCGGAGCCGGCTTCGACCTCGAGCTTTTCCACGCGGAGCTTTTCGCCCTGCGCGACGCGGTATTGCTTACCGCCGGTGACCAGAACTGCGTACATGTCTTTGTCTCTTCTGTAGTTATTCTTAATAGCTTGACCCACCACCGAACGCAAAGCCGGCAGATGGACCGGCAATTCTAGCGACCTGGGTGCCCCACGGTCAAATCCCCCCTCCCCGGCGTACTCACCTGGCCCTGTCATGGGCTGCAGTAGCCTCATTTGGCGCATCCCCTCGGCGCATTCAGAAATCGCGCCAGCCCCGCCATCCGGCAGGGCCGGCACGGTTGCTTGCATCCACTCAAGAAGGAGTGCGGAGATGTTCGACAACCTGATTGAAGAAGTGGCCGGACGTGCCGGCCTGAGCGCGGACAAGGCCCGACAGCTGCTCGGGTCGCTGACCTCCCAGATTTTCGATGAGAAGAACGGCGGATTCAGCGGCTTCGTCCGCCAGTTCCAGGACAAGGGGCTCGGACACCTGGTGCAATCCTGGATCGGGACGGGGGCCAACCAGCCGATCACGTCGAGCCAGGTCCAGGACGTGTTCGGCTCATCGGTGATCGACTCGATCGGCAAACGGCTGGGGCTGGACACCACCGCCACCGCCGGCGCCATCAGCGGCGTACTGCCCAGCATGATCGATCGGCTCAGCGGCAACGGCCTGGCGCCAACCGGGCTGCCCGAGACGCTCAAGAGCTGGGTCGCCAGCGCCGGTGAGCGGCTGGGCGAGCTGAAGGATACGGGCCTGGGTGTCCTGGCCGGCGGCGCCGCGGCCGTCGGCGGTGCGGTGACCAGTGGCGTCCACGCTGCCAGTCACGCCGCCGAAAGCGGCGCCCGGGTCGCCGGCGATGCCGTCCGCCAGACCAAGAGCGGCTTCGGCCGTCTGCTGCCCTGGCTGCTGCTGGCAGCCCTGGTGATCGTCGCGCTGCTGGTGTTGCGCTCCTGCCATCACACTCCCGCGTCGGTGGATACGACGAGCTCCAGCGCCGATACCAGCGCCGCCGCGCCGGCACCTGCCACCCCCGCTCCGGCCGCCTCCGCGGCGGCGGCCACTCCAACGCCCGCCAGCGCCGCCCATGCCCTGCTGGCATACGGCAAGGACAAGGTGACCGTCAGCGGCGAAGTCGGCAGTGACGCGGAGCGGACCCGCCTGCTGGACGCGCTGCGTTCGGCCTACGGGGCTTCCGGGGTCGATGGCGACATCACGGTCAACTCCGCGTTGCCCCCGGCGCCGTGGCTGGACAAGCTGATCGCGGCGCTGCCGAGCCTGAAGATCCCCGGCCTGACGCTGGGACTGGACGGCAACAAGGTCGACATCAAGAGCGACGGCCTGCCGGAAGCCGACCGTTTCAGCGCCTCCAAGGCGGTACGCGATGCGTTTGGTGGTTTCGACATCACCGGCCAGTGGGACCAGGCCTCGGCCGCGCTCGGTGCGCTGACCGCGCAATCCAGCCCGGATGAGCTGGCCGGCGCGCTCAACAAGCTGACCATCGGCTTCGGCACCGGCTCGGCCGCCATCACCGCCGACAGCAACGAGACCCTCAAGCGGGCAGCCACCGCCATCGCCGCCTCGCCGGCCGGTACTCGCATCGAGGTCGGCGGACATACCGACAACACCGGCAACGCCGCAGCCAACCTGAAGCTGTCGCAGGACCGTGCCGACGCAGTACAGCGCAAGCTGGTCGAACTGGGCGCTCCGAGCGATCGGCTGGTGGCCAAGGGCTATGGCCAGACCGCGCCGAGTGCCAGCAACGCCACCGAGGCAGGCCGCGCGCAGAACCGCCGCCTGGCTTTCACGATACTGAAGTAATCGCAACCGCAGTCAGCGCGGCCGCCAGCGCCGCCTCGCAAGGGACGCCCGTCACGGGCGTCCCTTGCGTTTTCCGGAGGCCGATCCGCCTGTCGTCTCAAATCCTGCGACGGCCATCGTCGAGACTTCCGTTCTACTCATTTGCCCCCATCTTGCTCAGTCGATAGGCTTGCCTATTGGCCTGCATTCCCCGCATCACCCCTCCCCGTTCGAAGGCTCCCGATGGCGCTGGACTACATCCGCATCCGCGGCGCGCGGACGCACAATCTCAAGAACCTCGATCTCGACCTCCCCCGTGACAAGCTGATCGTCATCACCGGTCTATCCGGTTCCGGCAAGTCGTCGCTGGCGTTCGACACCATCTACGCCGAGGGCCAGCGCCGTTACGTCGAGTCGCTGTCGGCGTATGCGCGGCAGTTCCTCAGCGTGATGGAAAAGCCGGACATCGACCACATCGAAGGCCTGTCGCCGGCGATCTCGATCGAGCAGAAATCGACCTCGCACAACCCGCGCTCGACCGTCGGCACGATCACCGAGATCTACGACTACCTGCGCCTGCTGTATGCACGCGTCGGTACGCCGCGCTGCCCCGACCACGGTTATCCGCTGGAAGCGCAGACGGTCAGCCAGATGGTCGACCAGGTGCTGACGCTCAATGGCGAGCAGCGCTTCATGCTGCTGGCGCCGGTGATCCGCGATCGCAAGGGCGAACACGCGCAGGTGTTCGAGCAGCTGCGCGCGCAGGGCTTCGTGCGCGTGCGCGTGGACGGCGAGCTGTACGAGATCGACGCGGTGCCGCCCCTGGCGCTGCGCCAGAAACACACCATCGAGGCGGTGATCGACCGCTTCCGCCCGCGCGAGGACATCAAGCAGCGCCTGGCCGAGAGTTTCGAGACCGCGCTCAAGCTGGGCGACGGCATGGCCGCGGTGCAATCGCTGGACGACCCGGCCGCCGCGCCGCATTTGTTCTCGTCCAAGTACAGCTGCCCGGTCTGCGACTATTCGCTACCCGAACTGGAACCGCGCCTGTTCTCGTTCAACGCGCCGATGGGCGCCTGCCCATCCTGCGATGGCCTGGGGCTGGCCGAATTCTTCGACCCGGCCAAGGTGGTGGTGCATCCGGAGCTGTCGCTGTCGGCCGGCGCGGTGCGCGGCTGGGATCGTCGCAACGCCTACTACTTCCAGCTGATCGCCTCGCTGGCCAAGCACTACAAGTTCGACGTGGACGCGCCGTGGCAATCGCTGCCGGAGCCGGCGCGCCAGGCAGTGCTGTATGGCAGCGGCGAAGAGGTGATCACCTTCACCTACTTCACCGAGGCCGGCGGCCGTACCCAGCGCAAGCACCGCTTCGAAGGCATCCTGCCGAACCTGGAGCGCCGCTACCGCGAGACCGAATCGCCGGCGGTGCGCGAGGAACTGGCCAAGTACATCAGCGAACGGCCGTGCCCGGACTGCGGCGGCGCGCGCCTCAACCGCGCCGCGCGCAACGTGTTCGTCGCCGACCGGCCGCTGCCGGACATCGTGGTGATGCCGATCGACGAGGCGCTGACGTTCTTCCGCGAACTGAGCCTGCCCGGCTGGCGTGGCGAGATCGCCTCCAAGATCGTCAAGGAGATCGGCGAGCGGCTGGGCTTCCTGGTCGATGTCGGACTGGATTACCTCACGCTGGAGCGCAAGGCCGACACGCTGTCCGGCGGTGAAGCCCAGCGCATCCGCCTGGCCTCGCAGATCGGCGCCGGCCTGGTCGGGGTGATGTACGTGCTCGACGAGCCGTCGATCGGCCTGCACCAACGCGACAACGAGCGCCTGCTCGGCACCCTCACCCGGCTGCGCGACCTCGGCAATACGGTGATCGTGGTCGAACACGATGAGGACGCGATCCGCCTGGCCGACCACGTGCTCGACATCGGCCCCGGTGCCGGTGTGCACGGTGGCGAGATCTGCGCGCAGGGCACGCTGGCCGACATCCTGGCCTCGCCGCGTTCTCTGACTGGTCAGTACCTGTCGGGCAAGCGCCGGATCGAGATTCCCAAGCAGCGCCACAAGCCGAATCCGAAGATGACGCTGCACCTGCGCGGCGCGACCGGCAACAACCTCAAGGGCGTGGACCTGGACATCCCGGCCGGCCTGCTGACCTGCGTGACCGGCGTATCCGGCTCGGGCAAGTCGACGCTGATCAACGACACGCTGTTCTCGCTGGCCGCCAACGAGATCAACGGCGCCTCGCATCCGATCGCGCCGTATCGCGAAATCGAGAACCTGGACCTGTTCGACAAGGTCGTGGACATCGACCAGTCGCCGATCGGCCGCACCCCGCGCTCCAATCCGGCCACCTACACTGGCCTGTTCACGCCGCTGCGCGAGTTGTTTGCGCAGGTGCCGGAGTCGCGTGCGCGCGGCTACTCGCCGGGCCGTTTCAGCTTCAACGTGCGCGGCGGCCGTTGCGAGGCCTGCCAGGGCGATGGCCTGATCAAGGTCGAGATGCACTTCCTGCCGGACGTGTACGTGCCCTGCGACGTCTGCCACGGCAAGCGCTACAACCGCGAGACGCTGGAGATCCTCTACAAGGGCCACAGCATCAACGACGTGCTCGGCATGACCGTCGAAGACGCACTGAGGCTGTTCGAGCCGGTGCCGGCGATCGCGCGCAAGCTCGAAACGCTGGTCGACGTGGGCCTGAGCTACATCAAGCTCGGCCAGAGCGCGACCACGCTGTCCGGCGGCGAAGCGCAGCGCGTCAAGCTGTCCAAGGAGCTGTCGCGGCGCGATACCGGCCGCACCCTGTACATCCTCGACGAGCCGACCACCGGCCTGCACTTCCACGATATCGAGGCGCTGCTCGGCGTGCTGCACAAGCTGCGCGACGAAGGCAACACGGTGGTGGTGATCGAGCACAACCTGGACGTGATCAAGACCGCCGACTGGGTCGTCGATCTCGGTCCGGAAGGCGGCCATCGCGGCGGCACGATCCTGGTCACCGGCACACCGGAGGATGTCGCGGCGAATCCGCACTCCTACACCGGCCAGTTCCTGGCCAAGATGCTGCCGTCGGTCAGCGCGCGCCCGGGCAGCAAACCGGCTGCGATCGCCAACAAGCCCGACGCGTTGCCGCCGCGCAAGACCAAGCCTGTGAAGGCTCCCGCCAAGACAGCCGCGAAAACGGCCACCAGGAAGAAGAAAGCTGGATGAGTGAGAACGAACACAGGATCCTGGCCCGCGTGCCGATCAGCGTGCGCTGGCGCGACATGGACAGCATGGGCCACGTCAACAACGCCAAGTACATCTCCTACCTGGAGGAGGCGCGCGTGCGCTGGATGCTCGATATACCGGGCGTATCGATGAGCGATCGCATCGCGCCGGTGGTGGCGGCCACCCACGTCAACTACCGCCGCCCGATCGTGTGGCCGGACGACATCGTGGTCGAACTGTTCACCGAACGCCTGGGCAACAGCAGCGTCACCATCGGCCATCGCATCGTCGATCAGAAGGACGAGTCGGTGCTGTACTCGGACGGCAACGTGGTGGTGGTGTGGATGGATACGCAGACCGGCAAGAGTGCGGTGCTGCCGGAGGCGGTCCGCGCTGCATCGAGCTGAGTCCAGAACTTGTAGGAGCGGCGTCAGCCGCGATGGGGCTTGCATGCGAATCCCTCGCAAAGGCCCGCACATCCATGTGCGGGGATTCAAAGGGGACAGCCCCATCGCGGCTGACACCGCTCCTACAAAAGCGCTGATTACGGCGCGGTCTTGCGCACTTCCAGCTCGCCGCGCAGCTCGCGGCCATCGCGCAGGCGGAACGTAATCGGCAGCCGCTCGCCCTCGCGCAGCGGCTGTGCCGCCTGCATCAGCATCAGGTGCAATCCGCCCGGCCGCAGCTCGACCTTGTCGCCAACCGGCAGCGCCAACGCATCCACCCCACGCATCCGGCTCACGCCGTCGACCTGGGTGGTTTCGTGCAGGGAGACATCACCGAACGCCGGACTCGATGCGGCCACCACTTCGGCAGGCGCGTCGCAGTCGTTGGCGAAACGACCGAATCCGGCCGCCATCGGCATCGCCGGGTTGGCCGGCAAACGAGCCCAGCCGGCCTCGAAACGCGGCAGGCACTGCGGCGCGGACGTCGCCGCGAACGATGACACCAGCAGGAGCAGGCCTGCGGCCAGAATGGTGGGCGTTTTCATGGCGACTATCATAGGCGGCACGCCTCCCGGAGCAACGCATGAGCATCGAGACCTTCGACCACGGCCTGATCCGGGAAATCCGCCTCGCCCGCCCTCCGGTCAACGCGTTCGACACCGCGCTGTGCCGCACCCTGGCCGGCGCAGTCAGCCAGGCCCAGGCCGATGGCGCGCATGCGATCGTGCTGTCCGGCAACGAGCGGATCTTCTCGGCCGGGCTGGACGTGCCGCACCTGCTCTCGCACGGCGCCGACCGCGGCAAGCTGATGGACAACTGGGCCGCATTCTTCCAGGCCGCCCAGGCACTCGCCGACAGCACCATCCCGGTCGTGGCGGCGCTTACCGGCCACGCGCCGGCCGGCGGCTGCGTGCTGGCGCTGTGCTGCGACTACCGGATCATGGCGCACAGCCCGGATCCGGCCCGTCCCAACGCGATCGGCCTGAACGAGGTACAGGTCGGCCTGGTCGCCCCGGAAGGCATCCAGCGTCTGCTGCGGCGCGTGGTCGGGCCGCACCGTGCCGAACGCCTGCTGATCGCCGGCGAGATGGTGCCGGCCGAACGCGCCGTGCAGATCGGGCTGGTCGACGAACTGGTCGACGGCGAGCTGGTCGTCGCCCGCGCGGTGGCCTGGCTGCAGGCGCTGCTCAAGCTGCCGCGCGAGCCGATGCTGGCCACCCGCGAGATCGCGCGCGCCGACCTGCGCGAGGCGCTGGCGCCCCAGCACATCCAGCTCGAACGCTTCGTCGAGGCCTGGTACTCGCCGGACGCACAGGCCGCACTGAATGCGCTGCTGGCACGCCTGGGCGGCAAGCCATCCCCTTCCCAGGGCTGAGCCGCGCCGGCCGGTATACTTCGCGACCTCCCGCCGCCGCAGATCCGCCCCCTTGTCCGACAACGTCACCGTCGTCTCCGAACTGATCAGCCTGCTCTCGCTGGAGCGGCTGGAGGACAACCTGTTCCGCGGCCAGAGCCGCGACATCGGCACCAAGTACGTGTTCGGCGGGCAGGTGCTCGGGCAGGCGCTGGCAGCGGCGCAGGCCACGGTCGAGAACGGCCGTCGCGCGCATTCGCTGCACGCCTACTTCCTGCGCGCCGGCGATATCGAGCACCCGATCGTCTACGACGTGGACCGCACCCGCGACGGCGGCAGCTTCTCGGTGCGCCGGGTGACCGCGATCCAGCACGGCAAGGTGATCTTCTTCTGCGCCGCCTCGTTCCAGGAGGAGGAGGACGGCGCCGAGCACCAGACCCAGATGCCGGTGGTGCCGCCGCCGGAGGATGTCGAGCAGACCTCGCCGGTGGCGCCGGAAGTGATGGCCAAGCTACCGCCCAAGGTGCAGCGCTGGCTCACCCGCGGCGGCCCGTTCGAATTCCGTCATGTGTACCCGCGCGACGAATTGAACCCGCCCAAGCGACCGCCGTTCCAGCAGATGTGGCTGCGCCTGAACGAGCCGGTCGGCGACGACGTCGGCCTGCATCAGGCATTGCTGGCGTACGCGTCGGATTTCCAGTTGCTGGGCACGTCCACGTTCCCGCATGGCATCAGCTACTACACGCCGAACGTGCAGATGGCCTCGCTCGATCACGCGCTGTGGTTCCACCGCCCGTTCCGCGCCGACGACTGGCTGCTGTACTCGCTCGACAGCCCGACCGCGCAGGGTTCGCGCGGATTGGCACGCGGCCAGTTCTTCACCCGTGATGGCGTGCTGGTCGCCAGCACTTCGCAGGAAGGCCTGATCCGCGTGGTACGCGACGGCAGTGCCGCCTCCGTGCCGGCCAAAGATTAAGGATCGAGGTCATGCGCAAGATCTTCAGCAGCCAGCGAGTGGAAACCGCCGAAGGCGTGGCCAAGTTGCTGCGTGAGTCCGGCATCGATGTGCGACTGAGCAACGGCCGCTCCTACCAGAGCAAGCGCAGCGGCCAGTTCAGCTATCTCGAACAGGGCAACGCGCAGACCCATCCAACGGTCTGGGTCGTGCACGCCAACGACCAGCCGCGCGCGCGCGAGGTCCTTCGCGAAGCACGCCTGCTCGATACCACCCGTCGCGATTTGCCCAATGCCGAATACACCTTTGCCGACCTGCCCGGCACCGGTGAACAGCCACGCGCGAACTGGACCTGGCGCATCCGCATCGCGCTGCTGCTGGTGATCGGCGCGGTGGCGTTGTTCATCGCACTGCGCCATCGTGCGGCCCTGACCCAGGTGCCGTCCCCGGCCGCACCTGCTGCCACAGCACCGGCACGGCAGCCACCGCCGGCGCAGCAGGATGAAGAAGAAGTACGGGTCCGGATCGAACCAGCGAAGTAGCGCTTCCCGAGCGCGTCACATCCGGCGTCTGGCTACGTCATGATCGCAACGGACACGGAGCGAGCATGAACGCCCAGATCTTGGACCTGACGCTGCAACGCGATCTGCCAACCGCCCGCGATGGCTGTCAGCAGGCTTATGGCCGGATCGTCGAAGCCTGCCAGAACACGGTGACGGCGATCGCCCTGGCGATCACCCGCGACGTGCAGGCCAGCGAGGACATCGCGCAGGAAGCCTTCCTGCGCGCCTGGCAACAGCTGTCCAAGCTCAACAACCCGGCCAGTTTCATGCCCTGGCTGCGCCAGATCACCCGAAACCTCGCCCGCGACTGGCTGCGCGCCAACCGCCACCGGCCGATGAGCGGCGAGGCCGCGGAGATCGCGATCGGCATGGCCGCCGACCCTGACCCCACGCCCGCCGAACGCCTGCTGCAGATCGAAGAAGAGACCGCGGCAGCCGACATCATCTCGGCCCTGCCCGAAGACAGCCGCGAGACGCTGCTGCTCTACTACCGCGAAGGCCAACGCTCGCAGCAGGTCGCCGATCTGCTGGGCCTGAGCGATGCCGCCGTGCGCAAACGCCTGTCGCGTGCACGTGCGCTGGTGCGCGAAGAACTGCTGCAACGATTCGGACGCTTCGCCTGCAGCAGCGCCCCCGGCGTGGCATTCGGCCAGGCGCTGGCGTTGGCGATCACCACTGCGAAACCGTCACTGACCCTGGGCGTGGAAGTCGTCGGCACCGGCCTGGGAGCCGGCCTGGCCACCAAATCCCTGCTCAGCGCAGGTGCGGCGAGCGGCACCGCATTGCTCGGCGGCCTGCTGACGGGAGTCGCCAGCGGTGGCATCGCGTTCTGGTTGTGCAAGCGCCTGCTGTTGTCCTACGCCGAAAACGAACAGGAACGGATGTTGGTGTGGCGCGCCTACCGGCGCTACATGGTTCGCTCCATGTTCGCGCTCGCGGCAGTGGTGCTGGTCGCATTGCTCACCCATGACGCATGGCCGTTGGCGCTGGCCATGCTGACCGGCTTGGTACTGGTCAACTACGACATGATCGTGATGGTGCAGAAAGTCATGGCGCCCCTGCTGGCACGCGACACCGCACGCGCGCCCCACACCGCCGCACGTCGTCAGCTCGCCTACCGACTCAGCTTCGGGACCAGCGGCCTCATCATCACCAACGTCTGTGCAGTGCTGATGGCACTGCCACTGGTTTTGAACAGAACGCTTTAGGGCGACTCATCCTTCGCTGCACCCTCTTCTTTCACTGCAGGCGGCGCCTAGTCTTTTGGGACAAGCGCGGAGTGTCGTATGAGCATTGCCCTGCCCCCATCCACCCTCCAGGCACCTTCCCCCGCAAACGGGAGAAGGGAGTAAGGGCTGTTGCTGTTGCTGTTGCTATGACTGTGGCTGTTGCCGTTGCCGTTGCCGTTGCCTTGGACTTTGACTTACCCGGGGCCCCCATCCGCAGCGACGGAGCCAGCGGGAATAACCCGAAGGGCGACGT
>NZ_JBYSVX010000028.1:0-68860 GCF_058986605.1 Pseudomonas sp. GW821-FHT07E12
CTTCCGCCGCGATGGGGCTTCCCCTGGAAAGCCCCATCGCGGCTGAAGCCGCTCCTACGAAGAAATGAGGGCGTCAAGCTTCGTGATGGACTCGGCCAGCACCGCGTCCGGTTGCGCCGCGACGTCCACCGCGATCACGTCAGGCTCGTCCGCCGGTGGCTGCAACGTCTGGAACTGGCTGTCCAGCAACGAAGCCGGCATGAAATGCCCGCCGCGCGCAGCCAGGCGCGCGGCGATCACCGCCGGAGCCGCATGCAGGAATACGAAGCGCATCGGTACGCCGCAAGCGCGCAGCAGCTCGCGATGTTCACGGCGCAGGCCGGAGAAGGCCAGCACCGATGATTGGCCGGCGTCGGCGCGTTGGCGCAGTTGCTCGCCCAGTCGCAACACCCAGGGCACGCGCTGGGTATCGCTGAGTGGCACGCCGGTGGCCATCTGCGCTCTGGCTGCTTCGCTGTGGAAGTCGTCGGCATCAAGGAACCCGAAGCCGTAGTGTTCGGCCAGCGCAAGCGCCACGGTGGACTTGCCGCTGCCGGAGACGCCCATCACCACGATGGCGCAAGGTTGGAGGAGCTGGGTCGGGTTCATCACAAAGCGTTATAGGTACGAATCGATTCGGCATGGTGCGGCGCTGTGCGCGGCCGCTGGTGTAGGGTTTGCGTCCCGGCGGAAGCCGCCGTCACGCGCCAGGAAGAATCGTATGCCGACAGCGCCGCATTCGGAACCGCCTGCCGCCGCACGGCTGCGGATGCGCGAGAAGACCGGCTACGCGCTCGGCGATCTCGGGTTGAACTTCTATTGGGCCAACATCTCCGCGTTCCTGCTGATCTTCTACACCGACACGATGGGGCTGCCGGCGGCGGCGGTCGGCACGATGATGCTGGTTGCCAAGATCGGCGATGCGATCAGCGATCCGCTGATGGGCATGCTGGCCGACCGCACCCGCACGCGCTGGGGACGGTTCCGGCCGTGGCTGCTGTGGGGTGCGTTGCCGATGGCGGTGACCGGCGTGTTGACCTACACGGTGCCGGATCTCGATCAGAGCGGTCGGCTGATCTGGGCCTATGCGACGTTCTCGCTGATGATGCTGGCCTACACCGTGGTGAGCATTCCGTACTCGGCTCTGTCGGGCGTGATCACCGCCGACGGGCAGCAGCGCACCACGCTGATCAGTTTCCGCTTCATCGCCGCGTTTGCCGGCACCACGCTGGTCAACTACGCAACGCTGGATCTGGTGCGCTGGCTGGGCGCCGGTGATGACGCGCTGGGCTGGCAGCGCACGCTGATGCTGTATGGCGTGATCGCGATGGTGTTGTTCGCCACCGCGTTCGCGAGCACCCGTGAGCGCGTGGTGCCGGTGTCCACGCAGCGCACGCCGCTGCGCCAGGATGTGGTCGATCTGCTCGGCAACCGGCCGTGGCTGGTGCTGTTCGTGCTGGCGCTGATCATCATGATCACGATCGTGATGCGCGGTGGTGCCGGCGTGTACTACTTCAAGTATTACCTGGCGCGGCCGGAACTGACCGGCTGGTTCCTTGGCAGCTATTCGGTGGCGCTCGCGGTGGGTGCGGCATCGACGCCATTGCTGACGCGCTGGCTGGACAAGCGTCGGCTGATGATGGTGTTGATGGTATTGGTCGCCGTGCTCAGCTGTGCGATGTACCTGTTGCCGCCTGACGCGATCGCAGCGGCGTTCGCGCTCAACGTGCTGGTCGGGCTCGCACTCGGTCCGAAGTCGCCGCTGGCGTTCTCGATGTACGCCGACACCGCCGACTACAACGAATGGCGCACCGGCCGGCGCGCCACCGGACTCAACTTCGCCGCGGCCACGTTTTCGCAGAAGCTGGGCGGCGCGCTGGCCTCGGCCGCGATCGCCTGGATGCTGGCGGCGATGGGCTACGTTGCCAACCAGTCGCAGAGCGATGCCTCGCAGCACGGCATCGTGCTGCTGATGACGGTGATCCCCGGCCTGATCGCGCTGCTGGCGGCGGCGACCATGCATTTCTATCCGCTCGACGACACGCGCCTGGCCGAGATCCAGCAGGCATTGGCAGCGCGTCGGCATTCCCAGGAAAGCGTTACATGACCGATATCGATGATCTGCTCGCGCCCAGTGCCGATGGCGAGCGTTATCTGCTGCACAGCCCCACCGCGATGCCGCAGGCCGGCGCGTTCCTGTGGAATCGCCGGATGATGATCCAGGCGACCTGCCGCGGCTACGCGACCGCGCAATTCATGCAGCCCGAGCCGGCCAAGTACGCGCATGCCCCGAATCTGGAAGCGCGCACCTTCATGCAGCCGGAGCAGCCGTACTACGCGCATCATCCGGGGCGCTTCTTTTATCTCAAGGATGAGGAAAGTGGCGCGCTGTACTCGGCGCCCTACGAACCGGTGCGTGCGCAGCCGCAGCGCTTCGTGTTTGCGCCCGGCAAGCACGATATCGTCTGGGAAGTGGAGTACGACGGGATCGTGATCGAGCTGCGGCTGGCGTTGCCGGCCGAGGATCCGCTCGAACTGTGGACGTGCACGCTGCGCAACCGGTCCGGGCGGCCGCGTCGGCTGTCGCTGTATCCGTATTTCCCGGTCGGCTACATGTCGTGGATGAACCAATCTGCTGAGTATCGCCCCGATCTGGGCGGCATCATCTGCCGCAGTGTGGCGCCGTACCAGAAGGTGGCCGATTACTTCCGTCAGCGAGATTTCAAGGACTGCACGTTCCTGTTGCACGAGCGTGCGCCGGTGGCGTGGGAGGCGCGCCAGAATGCGTTCGAAGGCGAGGGTGGATTGCATGCGCCTTCCGCGCTGGCCAGTGAGCGGCTTGGCAATAGTGATGCGCGTTATGAAATGCCGACCGCGGTGCTGCAGTACCGATTGACGCTGGCCGACGGCGAATCGGCCGAGCATCGTTTCCTGTTCGGCCCTGCGCGTGACGACACCGAAATCGCCGAGCTGCGCGCGCGTTACCTCTCGGCGGAAGGCTTCGCGCAGGCGCAGCGTGAGCAGATCGCACGACAAGCGGCCGGCACCGGTTGTCTGCGCATCCAGACCCCGGATGCGGCGCTCGACAACCTGGTCAATCACTGGCTGCCACGGCAGGTGTTCTATCACGGTGACGTCAACCGCCTGACCACCGACCCGCAGACCCGCAACTACCTGCAGGACCACCTGGGCATGAGCTACCTGCAACCGCAGGTAGCACGCGCCGCGCTGCTGCACGCGCTGTCGCAGCAGGAGCCGGGCGGTGCGATGCCGGATGGGATCCTGCTGGAGGCCGGCGCCGAGCTGAAGTACATCAACCAGGTGCCGCACACCGATCATTGTGTGTGGCTGCCGATCTTCCTCGACGCCTATCTCGGCGAGACCGGCGATGTCGCGCTACTCGATGAGGTCGTGACCGATGCTTCCGGAGAACGTCGCAGCGTCGCCGAGCGCGTGGACGCGGCGATGCGCCATCTGTTGCAGGCGCGCGATGCACGCGGTCTGAGTTACATCGCGCAGGGCGATTGGTGCGATCCGATGAACATGGTCGGCTGGCGCGGCACGGGCGTGTCGGGCTGGTTGACGTTGGCCACCGCGTACGCGTTGCGGCTGTGGTCGACGCTGTGCGCGCGGTATGGGCGCAGCGCGCAGGCGCAGGATTTCGCGGCGGCTGTCGAGGTGGTCAACGCCGATGCGAATCGCGAGCTGTGGGATGGCGACTGGTACGCGCGTGGCATTACCGATGACGATGTGCGTTTCGGTGTTGCGGCCGACGTCGAAGGTCGCATCTATCTGAATCCGCAAAGCTGGGCGATGTTGTCCGGCGCCGCCGATGCACCGCGTCGCACGCGTCTGCTTGCGGCGGTGGAGCAGCAACTGCACACGCCTTATGGGCCGGTGATGCTGGCGCCTGCCTATACCGGCATGCGCGAGGACGTTGGCCGGTTGACCCAGAAGCATCCGGGTTCGGCCGAGAATGGCGCGGTCTACAACCACGCTGCGGCGTTCTATCTGCACAGCCTGTATGCGGTCGGTGAGAGCGATCGTGCGTGGTCGGTGCTACGGGCGATGATTCCGGGTCCTGCATACGAGGACGCGCTGCAGCGTGGCCAGTTGCCGGTGTTCGTGCCGAACTACTACCGGGGCGCCTGGCGCGAGTTTCCGCGCACGGCTGGGCGCTCCAGTCAGTTGTTCAATACCGGCACTGTGGCGTGGGTGTATCGCAGTGTGCTGGAGGATCTGTTCGGCCTGCGTGGCGAGGGTGATGCGTTGGTGGTGGCGCCGCAGTTGCCCTCGCATTGGGATCGGGCTGGTGCGGTGCGTGAGTTTCGTGGGGCGCGGTTTGAGGTTGAGTATCGGCGGGAGCTGGGGTGTGCGGGTTTGCAGGTTTGGGTGGATGGGGTGGTGTGTGCGGGGGGCCGGATTGTTGGGTTTGTGGCGGGTGTGGTTTATCGGGTGGAGGTGGTGTTGCCGGTTGTGGGGGTGGGTGAGTTTCCGTAGGTGTAGGCGGTGTGGACTTACTGCCGGCGGGTCACCGGTCGTGATTCGGCGGCGATAGAGCTCTATCTGTAATCCGTCCATCGTCGTCCCCGCGCAGGCGGGACCCAGTGCCTTTTGCGCCATCCTTTTACCGTCATCTACACGAAGGCAGGGGGCTGGCGCTTTCCATGCCATCTCTCTACCGTCATCCCCGCGAACGCGGGGATCCATGGACGTTCGTGCAGGTGGCGGTGACCTTGCAGAGCGGAGCTTGTGCTTGCATCCCTTTTTCGGGGCTCCGCTGCTCTTGCGTTTGATTTGCTGTTGAAGGCAACAGCAACAGCAACAGCAACTTCAAAGGCTTTCGCTCCTTCGGAGCGAGTTACCTTGATCAGCCATTCGGCTGCTGTAAAGCGCTTCTTTGCTCGTGCAAAGAAACGTAACCCAAAGAAAGCACGCCCCACTCCTCGCGCCCTTCGCTGCGCTACGGGTCCACTGCGCCGGCGGGATTTTCTGACGCGGCATCCATGCCGCGGCAGAAAACGACGTGCATCCATGCACGTCGCCCTTCGGGTTTTGCCCGCTGACTTCGTCGCTGCGGATGGGGGCCCCGGGAAGGTCAAAGTCCAAGACCACTGCAAAGGCAAAATCACGAGCAACGGCAACGGCCAAAGCCGTCATTCCTGCGTAGGCGGGAATGACGATCTGTGAGGAAGTCGGTGAAGCCTCCGTGTGGTATCCGACCCCAGCCAGCAGGCCACACCCCGGCCCATCAGATGGCCGGCCTTCGGCCGTGTCCATCCCGGACTCGGCCTCACAGCCGCTACACTCGCCACTTCACGCATTGCCGGAGGGGCCTTGGTCTCAAGCTGGATCCTGCTGCTGGTCTCGGTTGGCTATGCCGCGCTGCTGTTCGGGGTGGCGTGGTGGGGTGACCGTCGTCCGCTGTATCCCGATCGTCCTTGGCTGCGGCCGGCGGTCTACAGCCTGGCGTTGGCGGTGTATTGCTCGTCGTGGACGTTCTATGGCGCGGTCGGGACGGCGGTGCGCAATGGCATTGGCTACCTGCCGATCTACCTGGGGCCGCTGCTGCTGCTGATCTTCGGTTGGCGCATCATCGAGCGGCTGGCGTTGATCGCGCGCAGCGAGAACACCGTTTCCATCGCCGATTTCATTTCCTCGCGCTACGGTCGTTCGCGGCGGCTCGCCGCGCTGGTGGCGGTGATCGCGTTGGTCGGCATCGTTCCGTATCTGGCGCTGCAATACAAAGCGGTGGCGATGAGCCTGGAGGTGTTGACCGGGCAGACCGGTGCTGAGCGTGGGTTCTTTACCGATCCGGCGCTGTACGTGGCGCTGTTGATGGCGCTGTTCGCCACGCTGTTCGGTACGCGTCAGGTCGATGCGACCGAGCACCACCACGGCATGATGCTGGCGATCGCGCTGGAATCGGTGGTCAAGCTGGGCGCGATGCTGGCGGTCGGGCTGTTCGCCTGGGGATGGTTGAACGATCGCCAGCTGCATATCGTCGATTCGGCACGCACGCTGTTCGCGCATACGCCGTCGGTCGGGTTCATCTCGCAGACGCTGCTGAGTTTTCTCGCCATCGTCTGTCTGCCGCGTCAGTTCCATGTGGCGGTGGTCGAGTGCAGCGACGTCGGCGACATCCGCCGTGCGCGTTGGCTGTTCGGCATCTATCTGGTGTTGATCTCGGCGATGGTGGTGCCGATCGCCTCGGCCGGCATCGCGCTGTTCGGCAGCGACAGCCAGGTGGTGGACGATGCGATGGTGCTGGCGCTGCCGCTGGCCGAAGGCAACACGTTGCTGGCACTGGTGGCTTACGTTGGCGGATTTTCGGCTGCCACCGGCATGGTGATCGTGGCCTCGATCGCGCTGGCGACAATGGTGTCCAACGATCTGGTGATGCCGGTGTTGCTGCGTCGCGAAGGTGGCCGCGCCGCCGCCGCCGATCGCGTGCTGTGGATCCGCCGCCTGGCGATTCTGTTGTTGGCGCTGATCGCCTACTCCTATTACCGCAGTTCCAGCAACGACAGCACGTTGGCGTCCTACGGGCTGATGGCGTTCGCGGCGGTGGCGCAGTTCGCGCCGGGCGTGATCGGTGGGCTGTACTGGCGCGGTGCCAGCCGCAAGGGCGTGGAGACCGGCATGGTGCTGGGCTTTGCGACCTGGGTGTACACGCTGCTGCTGCCGGCGATGACCGGTGCTGGTGTGTTCGATCCGGCATGGCTGCAGCGCGGTCCGTTCGGCATCAGCTGGCTGCAGCCGCAGCAACTGTTCGGCATGAGCGGCTGGGATCCGATCGCGCACGGCACCTTCTGGTCGCTGCTGATCAACACCGGCGCGATGATGGTGGTGTCCGCGCGCTGGCGGCCGGGTGTCGATGAGCGCCTGCGCGCCGCACCGTTCCTCGATCCATATGCGCAGCGGCCGGCGGTGGCGGGTGATTGGCCGGGTCACGTGCGCGTGGATGACCTGCTCGCCCTGGCCGAGCGCGTGGTCGGCGAGCGTCACGCGCATCGTGCCTTCGTCGAGCAGGCGCAGTTGCTGGGCCGCGAGTTGCACTCCAGCGCGGCGGCCGATCGCGCCTGGGTGCAGTTCACCGAGCGCCTGCTGGCCGCTTCGATCGGCGCGGCTTCGGCGCGACTGGTGCTGACCAGCCTGCTGCGCGGCTCGGGCATGGAACTGGGCGAAGTGGTGGCGGTGCTGGACGAGGCCGGCCAGGAGCTGCGCTTCAATCGCGAGATCCTCTCCACCACGCTGGAGAACATCAGCGGCGGCGTCAGCGTGGTCGATCCGGACATGCGCCTGACCGCCTGGAATCGCCGCTACCAGCAGCTGTTCGGCTATCCCGACGGCATGCTCTACGTCGGTCGCCCGGTTGCCGATCTGATCCGCTACAACGCCGAGCGCGGCGAGCTGGGCGAGGGCGATGCCGAGGCGCAGATCAGCCGTCGCATCAACCATATGCGCGCCGGTACGCCGCATGTGTTCGAGCGTACCCGCAGCGACGGCAAGGTGATCGAGATGCGTGGGCAGGCGCTGCCCGGTGGCGGCTATGTCACCAGCTACAACGACATCACCGATTACAAGCGCGCCGAGCTGGCGCTGCTGGAAGCCAACGAGACGCTGGAGCAGCGCGTGGCCGATCGCTCGCGCGAGGCGGAGCTGGCGCAGCAGTCCAAGACCCGCTTCCTGGCCGCGATCAGCCATGACGTGCTGCAGCCCCTCAACGCCGCGCGGTTGTTCGCCTCGGCGCTGCGCGAGAGCCATCAGAACAACGAGGAACAGCGTCACCTGGCCGAACGCGTCGATGCCTCGCTGCGTGCGGCCGAGGAATTGCTCGATGGTTTGCTCGATGTCTCGCGCCTGGATGCCGGCGGCCTGCGTCCGACCATCGAGGATTTCGACGCCGGCATGCTGCTGCAGGAACTGGCCGCACAGTACGCGCCGGTCGCCGCCAGCCGCGGGCTGAAGCTGTACGTGCATGCGCGCACGCTGTGGGTGCGCAGCGACCGCCGCCTGCTGCGTCGGGTGATGCAGAACTTCATCGCCAATGCGCTGCGCTACACGCGCCAGGGCCGTATCGTGCTCGGCGTGCGTGGACGTGGCCTGCAGGTGGAGTTGCAGGTCTGGGATACCGGCCCGGGCATCCCCGAGCATCACATGCAGCAGATCTTCGACGAGTTCCATCGTTACCAGCAGCCGTTCGACTGGGGCGAGCAGGGGCTGGGATTGGGCCTGTCGATCTGCCAGCGCATTTCGCGCCTGCTCGATCACGATCTCAACGCACGCAGCCAGGTCGGCAAGGGCAGCATGTTCTCGATCCTGCTGCCGCGCGTGGCGCCGGTGGTGCGCACGGTGGTCGCGACGGTACCGGCACGCGCGGCGAGCAGCGGCGAATCCCTGGCCGGCATGCGCGTGCTGTGCGTGGACAACGACCAGGAAATCCTCGACGGCATGCGCGCGTTGCTGGGTCGCTGGCAGGTACAGGTGATCACCGCCAGTACCGTCGATCAGGCGTTGGAGAAGGTGAACGAGCAGCCGGACGTGCTGCTGGTCGATTACCACCTGCACGATCGACTAGATGGATTGGACACGCTCGATGCACTCAACGCCGCCGCCTCGCGTCACATCCCCGGCGCGCTGCTGACCGCCGATGGCCGCGACGAACTCAAGCTGTTGACGCGCGAACGTGGTTATCGGTTGCTGACCAAACCGGTGAAGCCGGCTTCGTTGCGAGCGTTCCTGACGGCCTTCCATGATGGTTTGAAGGGCCGTGACTTGTGATTCGTAAAAGCCTGCTTCGGCGGGATGGCTTTTGTGGGAGGGACTTCAGTCCCGACGGGCATTACCGGCCGATTGTCGGGGCTGAAGCCCCTCCCACAAGAAAAGCACCAGATCGCTTGACAGCCAGAACGTGGCAAAGATGCTTATTCACGAATCACGGCACTCACGCCGCCCCACTCAAGTGCTCATAAAGAATCGTGCTGCCGACGAGCACCAGGATCACGCCGCCGATGATCTCGGCGCGCTTGCCGACCAGGGCGCCGAGCACGCGGCCGAGCATGATGCCGAGCGTGACCATCACCAGCGTGCACAGGCCGATGATGCTGGCGACTACACCGATGTGCACGTTGAGGAACGCGAGGCTGACGCCGACCGCCATCGCGTCGATGCTGGTGGCGAAGCCGGTGGTCGCCAGCGCCAGCAGGCCGTGGCGACTTTTGCAGTTGGCTTCTTCGGCCTCGTCGTCGTGGCCGGGACGCAGCCCGGCCACGATCATGTGGATGCCGAGCGCACCGAGCAGGCCGAACGCGATCCAGTGATCGAACGAGGCGACGTAGCTGGATGCGGCGCGGCCGAGCAGCCAGCCGAGCAGTGGCGTGATCGCTTCGATCAGACCGAACACGAGACCGACGCGCAAGGCATCGCGGAATTGCGGGCGGCGCATCGCGGCGCCCTTGCCGATCGCCGCGGCGAACGCGTCGGTCGACATCGCCAGGCCGATGAGCAGGATGGAAATGGGGGACATGCGGGGGAGCTGCTTCGGTCGGGCGTGAGCGGCAACGACACGCGCCCGCGCCCAACCGTCGTTGCGCACGCGTGTCGCTGGTCTCGCCAACCGGGATGGTTGCCCGCACCACGGCGCATTGGCCGAGTGTGTTGATACGGGCGCTTCCGGATACAGCAGGAAGCTGGCTACTCCCCAGAGGGGACGCGCAGTCTACTCGTGCGATTGCCGCGATTGGGCGTTTTGCCGCAACGCGAAGGCCGGTCTGATCTTCATAGCTTTGGCTATTCACAACGCCTGCGAATACGCCAATGCGTGCTGGCGCAATGCTTGCGTGCAACGTTTCGACGCAATGCAAAGGTGGGTCTGATCTTCATAGCATTTGCTATCCACATCGCCTGCGGATAGCTCGATGCACGCGGCGTATCGCCCGGCCACATCGCTTCGACACAATGCGAAGGCCGGTCTGATCTTCATGGTTCTGGTTATTGAAGGTCTAGATAACCCGGCTTTTGTTCGTCATTCCCGCTTGGTCAGCCATTCGGCTGCCGAAAAGCGCATCGCGGGAATGACGTCCCTGGGCTCCCAGAGATTGCGCGCCGACGCGTGGCTCAGCTGCGCGGCGGTGCGTAGCTCAGCGCACGCGAGATCTCCGCGGCGGCGGCGCATAACGCCTCGAGTGCCGCGCGCGCGGTGACGAGTTCGGGGCGACGTTCGATGAACGGCACGGTCAGGGTGTAGGCCGCGCTGTCGTGCTGCAGGATCGGCGCGGTGAGGTCGATCACGCCGACCACCGCTTCGCTGGCCTGCATGGCATAGCCCACGCTGTGCGCGGCTTGCGCGGCCTGCACGAATGCGGCGCGGTCGTACGGCACCGGGCTTTCATCGAGGGTCGTCAGCCAGCGCGCCTGCACGTCCGGATGCTGGAACGCGAACAACACCAGACCCGAGGTGGAATGCGCCAGCGGCCGACGATGGCCTGGCCGCACCACCATGCCGAGGTCGCTGGGCACGTCCATCTGCGCGATCACCACGATCTGGTCGTCGGATGGGGCGACCAGATGGCAGGGTTGGGAGATTTCGTGGGCCAACCGGCGCATCACCGGCAGTGCCGCCTCGGTGACGTTCTGCACCTGCGGCTGCTGCATGCCGAGCATGAACAGGTGGTTGGTGAGGACGTAGCCGCCCTCGACGTCGCGGGTCAGGTAGCCGCGCTCCTCCAGCACCTGCAGCATGCGGAAGATCTCCCCGCGCGAGCGGCCGATGCCCTGCGAGATCTCGCCCATGCTCTGTGGCCGGCCCTGACGCGCCAGCAGTTCGAGGATGTCCAGGCCCTTGTCCAGGGCGGGTGCGCGGTACTTGGGGGTCGGGGTGCTCATCCGCCAGGAGATGTCGTGATCTGCTCGATAGCGTACAGGGATCGCACTCGTTGAATCCCGTCCCCCGCTTGCGGGAGAAGGAACCGCACAAGTCCACATATGAACGAACATTTTATATTTGCATGATTCCGCCGGTCGCATTACCCTCCAGCGAACAATCCACGCGCAGCGTCGCAGACCTTGGGAGGGGTGGGCCGCATGCACTACAGCGACAACACCACGGTTGCGCCCGGCAACCTGGTCCGTACGGCCCTGGTGCCTTTGGTGCTGATCGTCAGCCTGTTTTTCTTCTGGGGTGTGGCGAACAACCTCAACGACATCCTGATCAAGCAGTTCAAGAAGGCCTTCGAGCTGTCCGACCTGCAGGCCGGGCTGGTGCAGAGCGCCTTCTACCTGGGCTACTTCGTGTTCGCGATGCCGGCGGCGATGTTCATGCGCCGCTACAGCTACAAGGCGGCGGTGGTGCTCGGCCTGCTGCTGTACGCGACCGGCGCGTTCCTGTTCTACCCGGCCGCGCAGCAGCACACCTACGGCCTGTTCCTGCTGGCGCTGTTCGTGATCGCCAGCGGGCTGGCGTTCCTCGAAACCACCGCCAATCCGCTGGTGACCGTGCTCGGCCCGGCCGAAGGCGCGGCGCGGCGGTTGAACCTGGCGCAGGCGTTCAATCCGCTGGGTTCGATCACCGGCGTGCTGATCGGCCAGCACTTCATCTTCTCCGGCGTGGAGCACAGCACGCAGGAGCTGGCGGCGATGGCGCCGGCCGCGCGCGACGCCTATCTCGCGGCCGAGTCGGCGGCGGTGCAGGGGCCGTATCTGCTGATCGGTGTGGTGGTGGTGCTGTGGGCGGTGTTGATCGCCTTCATCAAGTTCCCGACCACGCACGGTGATGTCGCCACGACCGGCAGTGGCCGCTCGCGCTTCGGCGCGTTGTTGCGTAATCGCCAGTTCGTGTTCGCGGTGGTGGCGCAGTTCTTCTACGTCGGCGCGCAGGTCGGGATCTGGAGCTACCTGATCCGCTACCTGCAGGACGCAGTGCCGGGCACGCCGGAAAAGACCGCGGCCAGCTTCCTGACGCTCTCGCTGGTGTTGTTCATGGCCGGCCGCTTCATCGGCACCGCGCTGCTGCGGGTGGTGTCGCCGGCGCGCTTGCTGGCGGTGTTCGCGCTGATCGACCTGCTGCTGTGCGCGGTCGCGATCGCGTTGCCGGGCTGGATCGGTCTGTATGCGCTGGTTGGGGCCAGCCTGTTCATGTCGGTGATGTTCCCGACCATCTTCGCGCTGGGCCTGGACGGGCTGGACGACGACAGCCGCAAGCTCGGTTCCTCGCTGCTGGTGATGGCGATCATCGGTGGCGCATTGCTGACCGCGCTGATGGGCGGCGTGTCGGATCTGGCCGGCATCCACTGGGCGATCACGGTGCCGGCGTTGTGCTTCGCGGTGATCCTCGCCTTTGCCTTGCGTGTGCGCCGCGCTGTGCCCGCTGCTTCCGGAGCCTGAGACCGTGCCTCGCCACTGTTACGTGCTGGACCTGCATGACGATGCGGCGCTGATCGCCGAGTACGAGCGTTGGCATCGCGCCGACACGGTGTGGCCGGAGATCGTGGCTTCGTTGCGTGAGGCCGGGATTCGCGAGCTGGAGATTTTCCGCAGCGGTGATCGGTTGGTGATGCTGATGGAGGTGGATGAGGGGTATTCGCCTGAGGCCAAGGCGGCTGCTGATGCGGGCAATCCGCGGGTGCAGGCGTGGGAAGAGCTGATGTGGCGCTTCCAGAAGCCGCTGCCGGGGTCGGCCCCTGGGGAGAAGTGGCGCGAGGCGGGGCGCATTTTTGCTTTGAGTGAGGCGGTGGTGGTGCAGGGCGATCGCACGGTGGAGTAGGCGCGACGAACAGAACCCGCCATTAAACAGAACTCGTCATTCCAGCGAAAGCGGGAATCCATGGACTTTGCTTTCAATGAGCCAACGTCCATGGATTCCCGCTTTCGCGGGAATGACGATCAAAATGCCTTCTTAGCGTTTCGTCGCCGCCAGGTCTTCCACCCAGAAACGCCCATCCGGGTAGCGGAACTCGTCGATAGAGGCCGCATGCATTTCAGCCGAGAAACCCGGCGCCTGCGGGGCCAGGTAGCGACCGTGCTGGATACGTACCGGGTCGATGAAGTGCTGGTGCAGGTGGTCGACGAACTCGATCGCGCGATCTTCCATCTGGCCGGTGATCGCCACGAAGTCGGCCATCGCCAGGTGCTGCACCAGCTCGCACAGGCCGACGCCGCCGGCATGCGGGAACACGCGCACGCCAAACTTCGCCGCCAGCAGCAGGATCGCGAGGTTCTCGTTGACGCCGCCCACGCGTGCGGCGTCGATCTGGATCAGATCCACCGCGCCGGCTTGCAGCAACTGCTTGAACACCACCCGGTTCTGGGTGTGCTCGCCAGTGGATACCGGCACCGGGGTGATACCGCGTCGGATCGCAGCGTGGCCGAGCACGTCGTCGGGGCTGGTCGGTTCTTCGATCCAGGCGATGTCGAATTCGGCCAGTTGGCGCATCCAGGCGATGGCCGGGCCCACGTCCCAGCGCTGGTTGGCGTCCACCGCCATCGCGATGTCCGGACCGATCGCTTTGCGTGCCAGTTGGCAACGGCGGATGTCGTCTTCGACGTTCGCGCCGACCTTCAGCTTGATGGTGCGGAAACCGTCGGCCACCGCTTCCTTCGCCAAGCGCACCAGCTTCTCGTCGGAGTAACCGAGCCAGCCGGGCGAGGTGGTGTAGGCCGGGTAGCCCTGTTCGATCAGCGCGGCGATGCGTTCGGCCTTGTGCGGCTCGGCCGCATGCAGCAGCGCCAGCGCGTCGTCGCGGGTCAGTGCATCGGTGAGGTAGCGGAAGTCGATGGTGTCGACCAGCTGCTCCGGCGTCAGCTCGGCGATGTAGCGCCACAACGGCTTGCCGGCCTTGCGTGCGGCCAGATCCCAGGCGGCGTTGATCACCGCGCCGATCGCCATGTGCATCACGCCCTTCTCCGGGCCGAGCCAGCGCAGCTGCGAGTCGTTGGTGAGCATGCGCGCGAAGCCGCCAAGATCGGCGACCACGTCCTCCACGCGCAGTCCGACCACATGCTCGGCCAGTGCGGCGACGGCGGCGGCCTGCACGTCATTGCCGCGGCCGATGGTGAACACCAGGCCATGGCCGGCCAATCCGTCGGCAGCGTCGGTGCGCAGCACCAGGTAGGCGGCGGAGTAATCGGGATCGGGATTCATCGCGTCGGAACCGTCGAGTTCGCGCGAGGTGGGGAAGCGGACGTCGTGGGTTTCGAGGGCGACGATGGTGCTCATGGAGGTCCAGGTGGGTGTGCGTAGGCGGGCAGAACGAAAGGGGGGAGACTGTGGGAGGGACGGACTTCAGTCCCGACGCTTTCGGCGCAAGGCCTCGTCGGGACTGAAGTCCCTCCCACAAAAAATCAGGCCGAACTACGCGTCACGCGGATGCGCAACCACTGCCTGACGCTGCTGGCCCAGGCCTTCGATACCGAGTTCCATCACATCGCCCGGCTTCAGATAGACCTGCGGCTTCTGGCCCAGGCCCACGCCCGGCGGAGTGCCGGTGCTGATCACGTCGCCCGGCATCAGCGTCATGTAGCGGCTGATGTGGCTGACCAGTTCGGCCACGCCGAACACCATCGTGCGGGTGCTGCCGTTCTGGTAGCGATGGCCGTTGACCTCCAGCCACATCGACAGGTTCTTCGGGTCGGGCACTTCGTCGGCGGTGACCAGCCACGGGCCGATCGGTCCGAAGGTGTCGGCGCTCTTGCCCTTCACCCACTGCCCGCAATGTTCGAGCTGGAACTCGCGCTCGGACAGGTCGTTGACCACCAGATAGCCGGCGACGTGCTGCATCGCCTCTTCCAGCGACACATCGCGTGCGATGTCGCCGATCACCACGCCCAGCTCGACTTCCCAGTCGCTCTTCTTCGAGCCACGCGGAATCACCACGGTGTCGTTGGGGCCGCTGATCGCGGTGGTCGCCTTCATGAACAGCACCGGCATCGCTGGCACGTCCATGCCGGACTCGGCGGCGTGGTCGGCGTAGTTCAGGCCGACGCAGATGAACTTGCCGACGCGCCCGACTGCGGCGCCATAGCGCACCTCGCCTTCCACCCGCGGCAGCGAGGCCGGGTCGAGTGCGCGCAGCTTGTCCAGGCCGGCGGCGGTCAGGTGTTCGCCGGCGACATCGTCGATGATGCCGGACAGGTCACGGATGCGGCCTTCGCCGTCGAGCAGGCCGGGACGTTCCTGGCCGGGTTCACCGAAGCGTACGAGTTTCATGGGGATTCCTTTTTTCCAGAGTCGGGATCAGTTGGACCAGCCGCCATCGATGATGTGCGTCTGGCCCGTAGTGAAGGACGCCTCGTCCGAGGCCAGATAGACGACCAGCTGCGCGATCTCGCGCGGGTCGCCGAGGCGGCCCATCGGCTGGCGATCGGTGAAGCTCTTCCACACCGCCTGCTCGTCGCCGCCGAGCGCGGCCACGCGCTGCGCCAACGACGGCGTTTTCACCGTGCCGGGGCAGATCGCGTTGCAACGCACCCCCTGCGCAACGTAATCGGCGGCGATCGCCTTGCTCAGCCCGATCACCGCCGCCTTGGTGGCGCCGTAGGCGAAGCGGTTGGGCACGCCCTTGATGCTGGAGGCGACCGAGGACATGTTGATGATGCTGCCGCGCCCTTGAGCGAGCATGCCCGGCAGCACCGCGCGGCAGCTGTGGTACATCGCATCGACGTTGATCGTGAACGAACGTCGCCACGCATCGGCATCGCAGTCGAGGATGCTGCCCGCGTGCACGTAGCCGGCGCAGTTGAACAGCACGTCGAACGGCCCGTGCGTGGCGATCAGCGTTTCGATCGCGGCCGGATCGGTGACGTCCAGCGTCTGCCCGGTGATCGATGGATGTTCGGCGCTCAACGCGGCCAGCGCGGCGGCGTCGATATCGGTGGCCAGCACCTGGGCGCCTTCGCGCGCGCAGGCCAGCGCGCTCTCGCGGCCGATCCCGGCGCCAGCGGCGGTGATCAGGCAACGCTTGCCTTGCAGACGGTTCATCGTGGACCTCGTGGGGGAGAAGAAAGAGGACCCCGCACATGGATGTGCGGTGCTGTTGTGAAGGACTCACAGAAAAGCGTCATGCCGACATCGCCGGCGCGAGTCGGTAGAACGCGGCAGCGTTGTCGGCGAACACCGCTGCTTCGTGCCCAGGCGCCTCACGCGCGGCCAGCGCCTGCGCGAGCGCGAGCCACTGCGCGTAGTCCGCGCGCTGGGTCAGCACCGGCCAGTCGCTGCCCCACAGCACGCGCTGCGGGCCGAACTGTGCGAACAGGTGCGCGGCGTACGGCGCCAGGATGTCGATACCGGCGCCGGGTGCGGCCTCGGTAAGCAGGCCGGAGAACTTGCAGCGCACGCTCGGATAGCGTGCCAACGTGGTGAGGGCGGCGGCCCAATCGGTGAACTCGCTGCCGGCGATGTCCGGTTTGGCGGCGTGGTCGATCACCACGCGCAACTGCGGATGGCGATGCAGCCGTGTTTCCAGTGCCCGCGCGTGAACGCTGCGGATCAGCGCATCGAACGCCAGATCGTGCTCGATCATCGCGTCGAAGGCTGGATCCTGCACTGGCCGCGCCAGCCAGTTCGGATCGGCGATGTCCTGCACCATCGGTCGCAGGCCCTTGAGCAATCCGCCGCCATCGGCGCACAGTGCAGCGATGCGTGCAGGTGCATCGCTGGCATCGAAATCGACCCAGCCCACCACGCCGGCGATGCGCGGATCAACCTCGGCCAGCGTGAACAGATAGCGGGTTTCGGCCTCGGTCGCGGCGGCTTGCACCACCACGACGCGATCGACTTCGGCGGCATCCAGTTCAGCGCCGACGTCGTCGGGCAGGAAATCCCGGTACAACGGCGCCAACGCCGGCGTCAGCCAGTCGTAGTCGCCGCGCGACAGTTGCCAGAAATGCAGATGGGCATCGACGCGTTTCATGGCGTGGGCAGATCGGCCTCAAGCAGGCCCTGCGCACGCAGCTCGCCCCACAGCGCCGCCGGCAGCGATGCATGCAGGCGGCTCAACGCGATGGCGACTTCCTCCGGCGTGCGCAGCCCGGCCACCACCGCCGCCACCGCCGGATGCGCGAGCGGGAACTGCAACGCCGCCGCGCCGGTATCCACGTCGTGCGCGGCGCAGGCGGCGTACAGGCGGCGCGCGTGTGCCAGCGTGTCGGCGTCGGCTGGGGCGTAGTTGTAGGTCTGGCCGGGGCCGCGCGGATCGCCGAGCAGGCCCGAGCTGTAGGGGCCGGCGACCAGCAGCGAGACGCCACGACGCTGCGCTTCATCCAGCAGCGTGCGCGCGCCGTGCTGTTCGAGCAGCGTGTAGCGGCCGGCGAGCATGATGCAGTCGAGCGTGGTCTCGGCCAGCACGTCCAGCGCGACGTCCTGCTCGTTGACGCCCAGTCCGATCGCGCCGCACAGGCCCTGCGATTTCAGCTCCGCCATGGTCGGCAGCGCCTCGTCCAGCGCCTGGCGCAGCACTTCGGCATGCCGCTCGCCGTGGGTGAGCCGGCCGATGTCGTGCAGCAGCAGGATGTCGATGCGATCGGTGCCGAGCCGCTGCAGGCTCGACTCGAATGCGCGCAGCACGCCGTCGCGGCTGTAGTCGAACTCGGCGCGCCAACCGGCCACCGCAAAGCCGTCGCGACCGGCCTGTGCGCCCGGATCCTCGATCAGGCGGCGGCCGACCTTGGTCGACAGCGTGTAGCTCTCACGCGGCACGCCAGCCAGGGCGCGGCCAAGTCGCGTCTCGCTCAGGCCATAGCCGTAGTAAGGCGCGCTGTCGAAATGACGGATCCCGCCGGCGTGCGCGGCGCGTACCGCAGCCAGCGCGATGTCTTCGTCGACCTCGCTGTACAGATTGCCGATCGGCGCGGCGCCAAAGCCCAGCGGCGACAGCCGCACCGACGTGTTGCCGATCTGGCGTGGCCGTGCGTCGTCCGCCGGATGGGGCGGCTGCGGGGGAAGCGCGTGCGCGCTGGCATGCATGGATAAGACTCCGCGAGACAGGCTCGGCCTGTCGTTATGTTCGCATATGAATATATGAGTCACAGGTAAAAATCATGTTGCGATGCAGCGCGACGGCCCGCTGATCGGGCTCGGCCGCCGGTGCCGGTCATCGAATCGACACGCGCGGATGCTGAGATGGGCAGGTCGCGCCCCTGGTGCTTGCGACGTGGCGGCCCTCGAAACCCGCGTGCCCCCATCGAACGACAACGTTCGAAAGTCGGCCTAAAGAAGCTCCGGAACAGGCCGATACATACTGCGGATTTCTGTCCGGTCCCCCTGTATGTCGTTCTCGATGGGCATCGCCCGCAAGCTTCGTTTCAGCCTCGTCGCCCTGGTGTTGGGGTTGAGTCTGATCGGTTTCGCCTATTGGCGCGTCAGCGCCGGCAACGCGCTCGCGGACCAGCGGCTCGGCCATTTCCAGGCCGAGAGCGCCCGGGTGCAGTCGCTGGCAGAGGCGTTCGCCGAGGCCCGGCGCAGCCAGGTCGAATATGCCATGTCGTTCTCCGCCGCGAGCGGGCAGGCGTTCGAACGGGCGCTGGAACGCCTGCGCACGCTGGCAGGCGCGGGCAAGACGCCGCTGCAGCTCGCGGTACAGGACTATCTCCAATCAGGACGCGCGCTGGATGAGCGTATCGCCGAACTGGGAGATGACGAAGACGCGGGCCTGCAAGGCCAACTGCGCACGGCGGTGCACGGCATGGAAGAGATGCTGGCGAAGTACCACGTGCCGGAACTGCAGGTCTCGATGCTGAAGATGCGCCGCTCGGAGAAGGACTTCATCCTGCGTCGCGAACAGAAATACGCAGATGCCCTCGGCGAAGAGGCGATGCCGTTCGAGCTGCTGCTGGGCAAGGCGCGTATCCCGGAAGCGGACAAGAACCAGATCCGCGAACTGATGCAGCAGTATCAGGGCGCTTTCATCTCCTACGCCGCCTCACGTTTCGGCATGGACAGCGAGGCCGAAGCGCTGGACGCGGCCGCCGCCCAGGTCGTGCCCGCACTGGAGGCGCTGCGCACACGCCAGGCCGCGCTGCTGGAGCAACAGCGCCAGGCCCAGGCCGCCGATCGCACGCGCATGAACGTGATCTTCGGTGCCACCTTGCTGGCGGTCGCGGTCGTGCTGGTCTCGATGTTGCTGCTGTTGCTGCGCGCGATCGTGCGACCGCTGGACGAAGCGGTGGTGTTCGCCCGCGCGATCGCCGATGACCGTCTCGACGGCCACCTCGCCGTGCGCAACCCGCATGACGAGATCGGTCGCCTCGGCCAGGCGCTGGGGCAGATGCAGGCAAGCCTGCGCCAGCGCATCGAGACCGAACGCAGCGCCGCGCGCGAGAACCAGCGCGTCCGCCAGGCGCTGGACGCCGCGCTGGCCAACGTCATGGTGGTCGATGCCGACGGCGTGGTGGTGTACGCCAACGCCTCGCTGTGCTCCACCTTCGCCCGCGCCGGCATCGATGCTGGCGAGCTGATGGGAACACCGGCCGAGCGACTGGACGAAGAATTAAGGCGTCAGTTCGATGCCGCCGCCGACAGCGGCGCGATGCAGCATGCCGAGTTGGCGCTCGGCGATACCCGCTTCGTCCTGCAGACCAGCCCGGTGCAGGCCGACGGCCGCCTGCTCGGCGCGGCGATCGAGTGGCAGGATCGACGCCTGGAGCTGGTGATCGAGCACGAGGTTTCGGCGCTGGTCGCGCGTGCGGCGCAAGGTCATCTGGACCAACGCATCGACCTCACCGACAAGGAAGGTTTTGTGCACCGCCTGGCCGAGAGCGTGAACCTGCTGCTGGGCAGCGTGGAGCAGCATCTGGACGAGGCCACGCGCGTGCTGGGCTGTTTCGCCGAGGGCGATCTGCGCGAGCGCATGCACGGTGACTGCGAGGGTGTGTATGCACGCATGCAGCAAGCGGTGGACGCAGCGATATGCCAGGTCGGCCAGATCGTGATCGACATCCAGCGCTCGGCCACCAGCGTGCATGCCTCGGCCGACGAAATGGCGTCCGGCACCGCCGACCTGTCCGCGCGCAACGAACGCCAGGCCGCCGACGTGCAGCGCGTGACCGCGCTGGTCGCCTCGGTATCGGAAGAGGCGCAGCAGAACCTGCAACGTGCCCGCGAGAGCGCCGCGATGAGCGGAGAAGCCAGCGCCGCCGCGCAACGCGGACGCGAAGTCGCGCAGGCCGCCATCGCCGGCATGCATGGCGCACGTGGATCGGCGCAACGTATCCGCGACATCGTCGCCACCGTCGACGGCCTGGCATTCCAGACCAACCTGCTCGCATTGAACGCCGCCGTGGAAGCCGCACGCGCCGGCTCGCACGGCCGCGGCTTCGCCGTGGTCGCCAGCGAAGTACGCAGCCTGGCGCAACGCTCGGCGAACGCCTCGCAGGAGATCCGTCGCCTGATCGATCACTCGCTGCAGGAAGTCGAAGCCGGCGCCAAGCTGGTCGACGGCACCGGCGCGACGATGGACGAAATCCTGCGCAAGGTGCAGCGAGTCGCCGACATGATGGGCGAAATCAGCGACGCCTCCAGCCGCCAGGGCGGCGCCGTCGCCGAAGTCGGCCACGTACTGCGCCGGATCGGCCAGAGCACCGAACAGAACGCCGCTCTTGCCGAGGAATCATCCGCCGCTGCCGGCAACATGCGTGAGCAGGCTGCACGTCTGGCCGACGCGGCAGAGGCGTTCGTGGCGGAAGATGAAGCGGCAGAATTCGCCCTTGTACCGGAGCCGGATCTTGGGTTGGAGCTCGAACGTCCGGCCTGCTGATTCTGGCTGCTATGAGGCGGTTTTCAGAAGAAGATCGTGTGTCTGGCCACCGGCTAGATCGGAGTCTGTCGGGGCGAGGGAGCGGGCTCGCGGTGAAGCGGTCTCAGTCAGGCTGGTACACCGTCCCATCGCATGGAGCGCCATTTGCTGGATGCGCACCACGTATTCCAGGTCATTGACTAACGAACTGAGCGCTCGGGTCGTCGCGATGATTCTTGTCACCTTTGCTCGTTTTGTGGCCTGAGCCCGAAGTCGAGTTCTACCCGAATCGGAGTACCCGTCTTGGCGCGACAAGTCTACGGTCGACGCTCTGCCGAGCGCGCTCTCAGTCCCTGAGACGTCCAAGAAATAGGATCCAAACCCGATGGGTGGGATGTAGCGCTTCTGTCTCGCGGGATCCGTGCGAAGGCAAATTAGAGGATGCCGTGACCCGTGCAAAACGCGGCTCAAATCCAAAGCGAATGTTTGGCCGCGCCTCGGTTCGTATGGCGGTGGGCCAGGAGAATGGACAAGTGGTTACTGGGACAATATGGAGGGTAGGCCGTGGCTGATGTTAGAGAGCTTCTAGCGAGGTTTGGACCCGGGAGCATGCGTTTCGATGTGCGCATCGAGAGTGGATATGCGCGTGACCGGCTCGATGTTGCAGGTGCTCTGGGATTCGTTCCAGCGGGACTGGGCCGCGAGGTATTGGAATGTTGCCATTGCTCAGACGTGGTTCGGCCAACGCGGGCTCTCATGAACTATGTGTTGACCGAAGTGGGCAAAGAATGGAGTCAGCAGGCAGATCAAGTTAGAGACGCCCGTCTGTTGCTGAGCATGGCTGAGGTGCGCGCGGTTTATCACGGCGTCGTAACCGCCGAGCAACGCCACGAGCTGCAACGGGCACGTGAAGCTTTCGAGCAGGCAAGAAGCCAGTGCTGGCCCAAAGAGCTACCGAACGTGCTACCAAGAATGGTTATCGCCGTGTTGCTAGAGATCAAAAAGCGGAACAGTTGCCCAGAATGCATGGGAAGAAGAGAGGTTAGGAAAGCTGATACGGGTGTTGTGGTGAAGTGCGGGAAATGCGGAGGAAGTGGAGTAATAGCCGTCAGCGATCGATCCCGTGCCGAAGCCATAGGACGTCATGTGGAGAGTTATCGCCGTCATTGGGCAATCGCTTACGCATGGATGCTGGCACTGCTTGGTGACGCCGAGACGGGCGCAGTACTCGCGTTGCGTCGAGCACTAAGACAAGGCGATGAGCTATCGGCTTGAAAGGCCGACATTATCATCGATAGATTTGTCAGTATGACGATAGACCCGCTTATTGGCGGGTCTTACTTTTCACTATTGTTGAAATCTTAGGAATTAATACGTAAATGTCGGCTTGAAGAGCCGACACTAAAATTGATAAATTCTCCAGCATCGGGAATTATTCGAGATGCTGAAGAAGTTGTTTATACCATATGGATTCCTTGTTTTCGTCAATTCCAATGGGAAAATAGTTGCGCCGTTATTAATAAAATATGACATTGGTATCAACAAGGTGACGCAAACCTCCAAGATAAATGAGCATTCATCGCTCGGATACTTCGTAAAATGAGTTAATACAAATAATAATGTCGGCTTGAAGGGCCGACGCTTGAGCGGATAGATTTACCAACATAGCGAAGTGAAGATGCGACGGCCCTATATACGACTATCGCCATGATCACATTCAATATCATGATGGTAAAGCGTGATCACACATGGAAAATAGCCGTGGGTGAATATAAATTTATCATGCAGCCCGGGATGCTGCATGAGTTGGCCGGATATACCGGCGTGAGGAGAGTAGCAGTGCAAGATACCTATACAGAAAGCATTGCAGCCGGCGCGGCAAAAATATCGCCGCCAGCGACGGTAGTTGGCGCCACCATTTTGGGATTCTCACTCCAGGATTGGGTGTACGCAATGACGCTTGTCTATACATTGATGCTTATAACTCATCATGTCATGACGAAATGGCTTCCGCTGTGGAGGCATCGTCGTGGCAGCTAAGGGCAGAGTACTGGTAGTTATGGCGACGGGGGTAGCCGCTATTACGGCACCACTAATTATGAAATGGGAAGGTGTCCGCTATACGCCGTATCTGGATTCGGTTGGGGTGCTGACCGTGTGCTACGGGCATACCGGGCAAGATGTGGTTCAAGGAAGGAAATATACGTTGGACGAATGCAACTCGCTTATGGCTGACGATATGGCCGATGCGAACAGTCACGTGCGTCGGTGCATCAGCATCCCAATGTTGCGGCACGTAGAGGCATCGCTTACCAGCGCGGCGTTCAATCTAGGACCGAAGGTGGTGTGCGGTAGCACATTACAACGCAAGGCCTTGGCGAACGACTGGCCAGCGGCTTGTGCGGAGTTGGATCGTTGGAAGAATGCCGGGGGACGTGAAGTGCGAGGTTTGGTACTGCGCCGCGATGATGAGCGTGCGTTGTGCGAAGGGCGCGCGCTATGGAGAAACCAGTGAATCGAATCATCGCCGTATTCTTGGTCTTCACGCTGTGGACAACTGGAGCCTTTTGGGCTGGGTGGAAATGGTGTAGCCGTTCCGCAGAGCTTTCCATGGCGTCAAGCGCTACCGCGGATGCAAAAGCGGAGGCAGTAGCCCTTTTAGATGTGCGGTTGACGGAGCACAAACAAATCCGAGCCATGCAGCAGGCAGCTGACATTGCCGATACACGGGAAGAAAAAATTAATGACGATTACAAAAGGCGTATGGATGCCGCTGTTGCTGATCGCGTTGGTGAACTTGGTCGGATGCGCAAGCAGTGGGCAGCTTGTGAGACTCAGCGGTTGTCCGATGGCACCGCCATCGTTGCCTCAAAAATTACTGAAGAAGACCGATTACGCCGAGCTAGTGCGGCAAGAATTGTACGAGCAGTCGAGCTCACCCAGTCCGAAAGGGACGAATGTATCGATCGATACCAAGCAGCCGTAAGTCGAAAGACGGATACGAACGAGCAAGAGTTTAATATTGAATGAATAAAGTTGGCAATTAAAAAGGAGATCGAATGGGTTATTAAAATTATTCTAATTTAATTAATATTTATAAATTATTCTAGTGATACCTGTGATAGGGGCCTGGTTCTGTGAAAGAAAATTCCAAAATTGATATAGGTGAAAGAATTGATGCGCATACAACCCTGTCTGCAAGGATTGATGACGTCGAGCGGACTGTGACAGATCTGTTTACTACCCTGTCCAACTTGCGGGAGGTCCTGGTAAAGCAGGAGGAGGCAATTTCCTCCACACGGGATCATGTGCAACGTGTGGACGATGCGGCTGGAGAGCATATCGTCGAGTTACAAGAAGCCGTAATGAGCATCAAGTCAAAGTTAGTTAATAGAGTCATCAACAAACGAAAGTCTGCGTACAAGGAATAAGGATTAAATAACAATGGACATCATCACGGTTCTTGAGTCGAAGTATGAGGGTGCAAATCGTCCCGGCTACATCCAGCTCAGTTTTTCGGCAATTGATAACAACGGCGAGCCACGTATCATCACGACTGTTCCGGCTGACGATGCGGCCGATCTAACCGTAGGTTCGAAATACCGCTTCGCGCCGGAGCTCGTGCGGGTCGCGGAGTCGTAATAGATATAATATGGGAAGATCAATGATTACATCGGCGGGCAGCTAACTTTTAAATAGCGTGCGGTCAATAATAAACTGGATATCAAGAAATTTTAGTGCGTCAATTTTTAATTATTTAAATAATTTATATGAATTTTTCGCCGTGAGAGAGCGCAGAGTGCGAACCCGCGTTCACTTCTGTAATATTGTATAAATTGGTGCGTTAGTAAAAACTCTCAGTGACGCGTCAAGAAGTTGTGTCGGGCCAACTTCTGTATCGCTACTAAAAATTGCCCGATATCAGGCAGTAATAACGGCCGCCGAAAGGCGGCTTTTTTATTTAAATTAAAGGAACTTAATATGTCAGATAACAAGGCTATTTCCGCACAGAACTCCGCGCTTTACGTCAAGGCAGGCACCGCCCCTACAGCGATCAACGATCCTTCCAGTTACAAGGAAGTGGATGGCCTGACCACCTTCCCTTTCGGCCGCGGTCAGGCGAACACGCTTGATGCCACCAATCTGCGCTCAACTCAGGTAGAGAACATCGTGGGTCTCTCAGGGGGGCAGACGATCCAGGTTGCCGGCCATCGCTGGTCGGTCGGTGAATCCGAGGGGCAGGAGATCCTGCGCGATGCGGCCGCAAGTGACGATCTGCATTTCTTGATGGTGCTGCCGACGGGCGACAAGGCCACATTTACTGCAAAGGTAGCCGCCTTCAACGTGGCTCCTGGTGTCAACGCGGTACTGACCTTCACCGCGGACCTGCTGCCGCGTGACTTCACTATCGTCGACTCCCCGGTCGGGGGCTGATACATGCCGCTACTTAGCAAAAGCGAAATTCTGGCATTCAACGATCGTAAGACGGAAGACGTTCCGGTACCCGAATGGGGGGGGACGGTGCGGACATCCAGCATGACAGCGAGTGATCGTGATAGGTGGGAGCAGGAAACCTATGGCGGCGATAAGCCCAAGGTGGAGGACTTTCGGGCGCGATTCGTGGCTATGTGCTTGGTCGATGAGATGGGAGAGCGGTTGTTCTCCGACAAAGAAGTATCTCAATTGACGCTGAAGTCTGCTGCTGCGTTAGATCGGGTATTCAAAGTGGCCCAGAAATTGAACGCTTTGGGTAATGCAGCCGTCGAGGAACTGGAAAAAAACTAATAAGCCGGCCTGAGCGCCGGCTCCAGTTCCGCATAGCGTGGCGCCTCGGCTATGCGCATCCGGACCATATGCTGGCGGGACTCACGTCCCGCCAGCTGTCCGAGATGTACGCCTTCGCATCCATTGAGCCATTGGATGAGCCATTACAGTGGATGCTTGCGCAAGTTGCCGATGTGTTAGCAAGGGTTCACGGGAATCAAACATGTCCTTCGGACTTCATGTTGGTAAAGCGGAAAGTCTCGTCAGGTGATGACGCAAAAGATCGATCCCAGCAGCTAATAGAAATGTTTCAGTCTGCATCAAAGAAAAACAATAATTAATTCTAAAAGTGCAGCGAATAATGTTTATAGCTGTGAAGGCTGCGATATCAACAATGCTTGCCGAACGCAAGTAAAAAATCACAGAGAAATTATGAACAATAACGCTGCATACGACGTAACACTGCGTGTAGATACGACGGTCTATCGAGCTGCCATGACTGAGGCTAGTCGCCTAGCAAGTCAGAATTTTGGAGCTATTAGGAAAGAAGCAGATAGAACAGCAGTATCAATCGCAACTCTTAATAGAGCATCGCTAGAATTCCGTGGATTTCGAGGAGCATCCTTTGATACGAGCGCTCTTACGGAAGCGCTGAAATCTGTCCAACTGCTACAACAAGGACTGCAGGAGGCTGAGAAGTACGCTGCAAATGCCAAGAAAGAGTCAGATACGAGTACTGGAGGGATACTAAAGTCGGCTGGCGGCGGATTACTGAAAGCATTGGGAGGTCCTTGGGGACTGGCGATCACCGGTGTTAAGACGCTCGCGCAGGCCGTGATAGATTCTGAAAATAAATCTAAAGAAGCTCAACAGCAGTATCTGGATCAAATCGAGTCGCTCAAGGTTCTGCGATTCTCGATCGCAGAGACGGCAGATCAGATGAAGCGACTGGCAGGGGCACGGCCGCTAACCGAAAGCATAGAAGAATGGAATTCCTATGGAGTCAAGGTCAGAAGTACGCAGAGGGAAATCGCCACGTACGAAGACCAGCTTACGGAACTGCGGAAGCGGCGTTCGGCCGCTGCTAGAGCGGAGTACGGAAGAGGTAGTGAGGGGCAAGTCTACATTTACGACCCACAAATCGCTGAGGTCGAGTCGAAACTGGAGGGCCTACGTAACAACGTGAAACCTGTTCAGGAGCAATTCCTCCAACTGGAAGACCAGTTCAGAAGGACTCTTGATCCCGAGATGTTCGAAAAACTTCGACAGGCGGCTATTCAGGTCGACTCTGTGAAGTTCGAAAGGCTCAAAGCGCAGATCGGCAACGTAGAGTGGGCTGCTATCGTAGCCAATGATGAACTGGCCAAGATGCGAGTATCTGCCCAAGATAGAGTCTGGGGCCTGCAGGTAGATCGGATCAGGAAGGAGAAAGGAGATTACATGGCCGCCATGGCTCAAATGGCAGTCGAGTTCTCCAGGGGATTTGGACAAAGTGGCATGGACGGTGAATCATTCAATAAGGCCTGGAATAAGGCGAGCAGCGTCCAGAAGCAAGGTTTTATAGCTGACCGCGAAGCTCTTCGAAGAGAGTACAGGCTGAGCGGCAAATCAAATAACTCTAAGGGTGCGGGGGGGGCCCCCGCCATAGTTAGACAGAGCGAAGGTCAATATGACGGAATCATAGGTCGCATTGAGAAGCAGATTTCGCTCGACAAAGAGCAAATGGCATTGGCCAACCCGCTGACTGCCGCTCAGAAGCTGCAGGTAGCCGTTATCGAGGAGATGAACTCTGCCAAGAGCAAGCTGACTGAGGCTGAGAAGAAGCGTATCACGGTTCAGCTGGATAGCATGATCGCTCAGAGCAAGGAGACTGCTGAGTATCAGGCCACGAAGAAGGCGGCGGAGGACTTGGCTCGCGTCAAATCTCAGCTAGCCGAGTCGCTGGATAGTCAAAAGAGTACCAATAGGAATGACCTACTTCCCATGACCATGGGTTCAGCGTCAGTCGATAGCCTTCGCAGACAGCTGAATATATATAATGATTATAAAAAGCGGATCAATTCGTTAGATGAGAACGCATCAGGATATGGCGAGCAGAAGAAGGAAATAGACGTAAGTTACGAGAAGGCGCTAGAGGAGGAGGCGTCTTACCAGGAGCTGCGTACCAGCAATCTGGCGGATTGGCGCTATGGATTCATCCGAGCATTCGAGGACCTACGTGCTCAGTCGGCAGATTTCGCCGGTCAGGTGTATGGTTTGATGAACAACGCGTTCAAGGGAGCGGAGGATGCGCTTGTGTCTTTTGTTCAGACCGGAAAGCTATCTTTTTCCGGTTTTGCTGACTCCGTGATAGCGGACCTTACTCGCATCATCGCCAAGCAGGCCGTAACGGGCCTATTCGACATGGCATATAACGCGATCCTCGGTAACACTATTACTGGTGTTAATAAAGAAAGTATTCAAATTCAAAGCCTCGACAAGATTTCGACCTCGGATCTTGTCAATATCGGGATGAAGGGTTTCGATGGGGGTGGTTACACCGGACGAGGCGGCAAGTATGAGGTAGCCGGTATTGTTCATCGCGATGAGGGGGTGCTGTCAAAGGAAGACGTGGCGGCCCTGGGCGGCCCTTCCGGGTTTTATGCCTTACGCCGTGCTCTGCATAGAGGGTATGCCAACGGCGGTATTGCGGGACAGGTCGGTGGGACCGTATCCCTGTCATCCGAGTCCGCGGGCGGGATGAAGGTCGAGGTCAATAATTATGGGAGTAACAAGGTGCAGACAAGGCAAGTCACACAGCAAATGCCGGATGGTAGTTCGCTCAGGAAGCTGGTGATCGATATCGTGGGGGAAAGCCTTGATGGAGGTGAGCTGAGTACCTTGGGTAGAGCGCGCTATGGATGGTCGGAGGTTGTCGGATGATCACATGGCCTGATTATGCGGAAGTTCGATTTGCTGATTACAGCGAAGAGTTCGACCCATCCGTAGAGCGATCGGAAATGGAGCGTGGTGTCCCTAAGCAACGCATCCTCAATTCGGACGTCTTGCAATCGATCCAGGCCTCCGTGCAGTTTCGATCGACTGAGGCCGTAGCTGCCTTCGAAAGCTGGTACTTCGATGAGGTTGGGCGTATTGGGTGGTTCTCAATGGAGCATCCCCGGACTGGCGAGATGATTAGCGCACGGTTTCAAAATGGAAGTATTGGGAAGTTGGTTCCCTTAAATACCCAGTTTCGATTTGCAAAGCGAGATCTTGTTCTGGAGTACATGCGATGAGCACATTCACCGAGCGTCGCCAACGTGTTACGGACGAGGCAGGAGCGTTGGTGCTGGCCGAACTATCTGCCCCCTCTTTTGCTCAAGCCCTGCGTATCGTCAACGACACGAGAAACTGGACCAGCGGCGGAAAGGAGTTTGTTGGCATTCCGTTCGGGTTCAAGTTGCCTGACGATGTGAGCGGCCAGACGCCACGCACGCAGTTGGTTATAGATAACGTGGGGCGCTCGATGACCGAAGATCTGGAGGCGCTGCAACCAGGTGAGCTGATCACGGTCAAGATCATGATCACCGATCGAGCAGATCCAGACACGATCGAGGAGACATTATATTTGCCGATGACCCAGGTGACGGTGACCGCAAAGACGGCAACCGCACAATGTGGCGTCGATTATTTGATGCGCCAGCAGGCGGTCAATTTGCGGGGCAACCGCTTTACGTTGCCAGGTATCTTCACTTGATCACTGTCGTCGACGTAGGGCGTTATACCCAGATTCCATACGATGAGACTTCCTTCGATTGTGCAGATCTGGTCGTATTGGTGCAGAGGGAGCTATTTGGACGTGAGGTATGCGTGCCGAGCCGGCGGCCACGTGGGTTGGAAGGTCAGGCCACCATAGGGGAGCTCTCCAAACCCTACGCTCGACGACGAGAAGGACTACCTCAGAACGGAGACCTCGTCCTTATGATCGAACACAGACAACGACGCCCCGGCCATGCCGGGGTTTTCTTTTTCCTGGCCCATGAAGGCTGGGTGCTCCACACCAACGAAAAGAACGGCTGCAGCGTATTGCACAGGACGCGTGAGCTGTCTGGGTGGGGGCTGCGCATCGAGGGCTATTACGAATGGATCTGATGGAAAATTTCCCGCAGGAAGGCATGTTGCTCGTCAATCCGCATCCGCTACTTGCTGACGGCATGCGCAGTATGCCTGCTGACTTGCGTCCGGGAGAGACGCTTTATGCGTTTCTGAGCCGTCACGTTGACGAGTTGGACGGCGAAGCGTGGGTCGTGGCAATTGGTGGCCTTGATGTGCCACGACATCTATGGCATCACGTACGCCCGAAACATGGTCAGGTTATCGAGGTTCGTGGTGTTGTCGGTAAGTCGGCAGTGGCATTAGTGGCAATGGCGGCGCTCACTTATTTCACCTTTGGTTTCGGTGCCGCGACACAAGGTATGTGGGGTGCTGGATACTTTTCAAGCTTGGCCAGCGGTGCCGCAGGATCAATGATCGCAACCGGCGTGCATATGGCGGGTAGCATGCTGATCAACAAAGTGCTGGCACCCAAGATGCCAAGATCTTCCAGCAGCCCGGAGACTGTATACTCGCTAGGCAGTCCTCAGAATCGGGCTCGTTCTTATGAGCCAATGGGCTTATTGCTTGGTACAGTGCGAATCGCACCCGATCTCGCAAGCGCGACGTATACCTGGTACGAGGGCGACGACCAATACCTATCGATGATCTTGACGCCGGGTATAAACGTTGACCGTGTTGATGACTTGTACAACGGTGACGCACTACTGTCTTCCTACGAGGGAGTGCAGACTTGGTTCAACGGCTTTGAAGGTATGCCGAATCAAAGTATTCCGCTATACAGCAATGCCGATGTCGTGGAAGGCGGAACTCTGATCGATACGACTAGCGATCCCAAGAATACCGCAGGGGAATGGGTGCAGCGTACGAGTTCAGCCGATACCGAGCGGCTTGTCGTTGGTATTGAATACCAGCTTTGGGACAAGAGCACTAAAGGCAAGGACAAGAACAATTCCGAGATCCTGCAAGTTCAATATCGAGTTGCGGGCTCGAGTGCCTGGCAGGTGTTTGGAAGCTATATCCTAAACAGCAAAACCCAAAAGACTCATCGCGTCAGCTACGGTCGTGATGTAACACTAGGGACCTACGATGTACGGGTGCGGGTGGCTGGCCGGAATACCGACGGCTCCGGGGCAAACTGCATGTTCCATTGGACGACGCTCACCAGTGTTCAGCAGGATATCGCCGACTATGCGGGCATCCCGCGAATTGGTATCAAAGCCAAGGCAACTGGCCAGTTCAATGGTGCCCCCAATGAAATTCGCTGCATTGCGCATTCGACCCCAATTCCAGTATGGAGCGGCTCGGAATGGGTGACCCAGGAAAGCTCGAATCCTGGCGCGCAGATCCTTGCTTACGCGCGCGGCATCACTGATCAGAATGGTAGGCGTATAGCGGGTATCGGCTTGCCTGACCACCAGATCGACATCGAGGCTTTGCAAGGCTTCACGCTTCATTGTGCTGCACATAATTACACCTACGATAGCTGGATCACCGACGCACGCAGCCACGATGACGTACTGACGGCAATCGCACTTGCGGGCATGGGCCAGCTCACCTGGGCGAAGGGACGCCTGTCGGTAGCATGGGCCGCCGAGGATCAGCCGTTGTCAGGTGTGGTCAATATGGCGACCATCAAGAAGGGACAGTTCCAGGTCGATTACACCCTCGCGAATGCCGCCGATGGTATCGAGTACACCTACCTGGATCGTGAGACCTGGGAGACGAAGACCCTGCGCGTGGCCGCGCCCGGCATCACGACGATGCTCAATCCGGCGCAGGTAACGGGTGAAGGCGTAACCACCGAGGCGCATGCCGCCGTTCTTGCGCGTTGGCATCTTGCCCAGAGCCTTTATCAGTACAAGAGCATCGGATACTCGACAGATCTGGAGCATCTGTCTTATCGCCGTCTGTCGGTGCTTGCACTCCAGCACGATCTCACTCAATGGGGCTACGGTGGCCGTGTGCGTGCGGCCGCTATAGGTGCGGACAATACGATCACGTTGACGCTGGATGAACCCATTCCTGCGCCCACCAACGGGAATTCCTTTATTGGTCTACGTATCCCGGGTGAGAAGGTATATCGAATTTTCAGCGTACGGCCTTTCACAGGCTCGAGTAGGTCAATCAATTTGTCTGGTCAGTGGCCCAGCGATGCGGCCTTGCCGGGTGACAGTGATGACAACCCAGCGTGGGATACGGTCTGGATCTACGATTTCAAGCAGACGCCAGGATACCGCGTGCGTGTCACTGGCATTCAGCCGGAAAGCGACCTCAAGGGAGCTTCTGTTAGTGTTGTCCCCGAGGGACCGGAGTTCTGGAACTATGTTCTGACGGGTGAGTATCTGCCCGCTCCGAATCAATCCCTGCTGCAAACCCGTCCGATCGCCAGCGAAGTTAAGATTACAGAGCGACAGGTGGTGCAAGGTGACACGGTTTTCACCGAACTACAGGCCTCGTTCGAGATTAGTGGTCCAGTGGGTCGCATCATCGTACTGTCGGATATCGATGGCAACGGTGAGTTGGAACAAGTCGCCGATACAAACACGCGCGCGGCAACTTGGCGTATCCCGGGTGCAGGTACATATCCCATCACCGTGCGCCCCTTCAGTCCGGATGGTTTAGCCGGCATTGCTGCGACGGTCAGCTACACCACACAACGCGCAGACGCTGAACCGGTTCTGATCGATCACTTTGATGTGGACGAGCTGTCCGGTGGGGTGCGCCGCTACTCTTGGGGTTTCAACGAAGCCACGATCCAATCGCCGGACTTTGCCGGAGTAGAGATCCGGTACGTCGCGGCTGATGTCCCAAGCCCAGTTTGGGACGATATGGAGAAGCTTGGCTCCGACGGCTATCACGCCACGAGCTTCGAATCGACGCTTCCGGCAGCCGGCATGTACACCTTCCTTGTGCGCAGCCGGAACACCTCGGCCACGCTCAGCACCGGTGCGCTGCGCGCTGTGAAGACGTTGTCGGCGAACTTGGGCGAAGTGATATCCGGCATTGATACCAACGTCGGCCATGCGGTCGATCTTGCCGAGCAGGCGTCCAACGACGCGGCTGCAGCCCAAGCGCAGGCCGCCGCCGCCCAGGCGATCGCGGACGCCGCACAGGCCGAGGTGGAAGCCCTGCAGGGTCAGGTGGATACGCAAGTCGGAGAGCTGAACTCCCAGGTCAGCGAAATCAACAATCAGATCGGAGACTTGAATTCTCAGGTTGACCAGATCAATGACGAAGCCGACGCGCTACGCGAGGAAATCGGTGATCTGTTCGGTGCTACCGATTGGAGTGCCACCGTTGCGTACAGCACCGGTGCGTTGGTCATCCAAGATGGCACGATCTACAAAGCCAAACAGAACGTTCCTGCCGGCACGCCTGTTACAAACACCACGTACTGGCAGCCGCTGGGAACCTATGCCGCGCTGAATGACCAAGTGCAGGCGCAAGCTGCGTCTATTACTTCGTTGACCAGCCGGGTGACTGCTGCCGAGGGAACGATCACGTCCCAAGGTACGGCGATCACGTCGCTACAAAGTGCGGTTGCCACCAAAGCGGACGCTTCGGCGCTCAATGCGCTGACCACTCGCGTGACTACGGCCGAGGGGAACATCACCTCGCAAGGCTCGGCGATCACGTCGTTGACGAATCGTATCGGTACTGCCGAAACGAACATCACTGCGAGTGCGAATGCCATCAGTTCTTTGCAGACGACCGTTACCAGCCAGGGCAACACGATCACGTCGCAGGGAACCGCGATTACGTCCCTGCAAAATGCGGTGGCGACGAAGGCGGACGCATCAGCTTTGACGGCATTGACCGCGCGCGTCACTGCTGCTGAAGGTACGATCACATCGCAGGGCTCGGCCATCACGTCGCTACAGAACACAGTGGCGACCAAGGCCGACGCATCCGCAGTGACGGCGCTGACGACACGGGTGACGACGGCCGAGGGGACGATTGCATCCCAAGGTTCTGCCATCACGACGTTGACGAATCAGGTCAGCAACATTGGTGGCGACAATCTGCTTACGAACAGCTCGTTTGAGGTTCGCACATCGGATACTGTTGCGCCAACTGATTGGGGCATTGACGCAAGCGGCTTCGGAACAGTTACGCAAAGTTACGTGGATTCTCCGCTTGCCAGCAGCACCAAGGCATGGCGTGGCGATGCTACGTCTAACGCTACAAGCAACTGGCTCGGAATTACACGGCCAGCAAATTCCGCCTTATACGCGAAAGTGCAACCCGGATCGAGTGTGACATTCAGTGTTTACGCTCGTGGTACGGCTGGCACTACGGGTTTGTTTGTGATTGCAATGTACAACTCAACTGGCGGAACGTATCTTTCCGGGCCACAGTTGACGGTAAATCTCACCGAAACATGGACACGCTACACGTTCACGACGACTGTTCCTAACGACAGTTATTTCGTCCGTGTCTACATTAGGGGCCGTGTGGCAACGAGTGGAACGGCTGTGTGGTTTGAATTCGACAACGCACAATTGCAAGTTGGCGCCGTAGCGACTCAGTACGAGCCAAGTGTTGTTGAAGTTGGTGCTGTAGCGTCTGCGAGCGCAAGCGCTATCACGTCGCTGACTACCCGCGTCACTGCAGCCGAAGGAAACATCACGTCCCAGGGCACGGCTCTGACGACGTTAACGAACAGCATTTCCGGATCTGGTGCGAACATCTTGCCGGATCTCTATAGCGTGTTCGAGGCAACTAGCCGGCCGCTTACGCCCGCTGCAACTGCAAGCGGATCGCTGGATAGCGCCGTTACTCTGTTTGGGCTGCCGACGCTGAAGGTGACGGCAAGCGGTGCAGACGCCTACATGTACTTTGGTTCGACTTCCACCGACTACACGCGACTGCAGTTCACGTCGGGAAAGTCATACATCGTCAGCGCGTATTTCTACAGCAGTATCGCCAATCCCACGATCCAGATGTATATCCGTGATGGCGCCACGGGCGCTCACAACATTGTTTACAGCAGCGTGGTCACGGTTGCGGAAAATACGTGGATTCGCCTGAGCGGAATATACACGGCCAGCGCAAACACCAGCACCGGAATTTTCCGATTCGACAACGACAGTGGTTCCGGCACGTCACTGAACATCAGTGGCGTGATGATCGAGGAGAAAGTCGGTGCCGGTACTGCGCCGTCGGCCTATTGCCGTGGTGTCACGGGCAAGGAAACGGCAGCCAATTCCGCTGCGATTACGTCGTTGGATAGCCGCGTTACGTCTGCCGAGGGCACTATCACGTCGCAAGGCACATCGATCACGTCGCTAACGAATCGGATCACCACGGCCGAAGGGAATATCAGCTCCAACGCAAGCGCGCTGTCGGCGTTGCAATCTGCGGTGACAAGCCAGGGCAACACGATCACGTCGCAGGGCTCATCTATCACTTCGTTGAACAACACTACCAGCAGCTTGCTTGCTGGTAGTGGAAACCTCGCGACGAAGGGCACATTCGAATTCTACGATCTGAATGCGTACTTGCAGAACGGCACGTTGGGCACGGCACAAGTTCTATCTGCGCAGGCATATGCCGGAACCAAGTCATTGAAGATAACGGCCGGCACTGTCACCGGCACCAACCTTGACATCCATGTCGGCGATTATTTCACCACAACGCCGACGCGTACTTACTATGTGGAGGCGTATCTGCGGCGTGACTCAACGGGTGTTACGCCAAGCACAACGCTATTGCAGTTGGGTCTACGGTTGCAGAATCCAGCCGCTTCCAACAATTGGATCACCGCAGTAACGCAAACGGTGTCCGCCCTCACTGCTGACACATGGGTGAAGGTGTCCGGCTATGTCACGGCTTCGTTCGCTACCGCGAGCCAGGGTGTTCCTTGGATTTCTATGCCGGGTGCCTCGCGCGAGTCGGGCGTCATCGTGTGGGTGGACAACATCGTCGTGCGCGACGTGACCGAGGGCTATAACGCCCAGGCAACCGCTAACGCAACATCGACTGCGCTTACTGCTTTGACCAGTCGTGTCACTGCGGCCGAAGGCAACATCACATCGCAATCGTCCTCAATCACGTCGCTTCAGAATAGTGTGGCGAACATCGGTGGTGACAACCTGCTGTTGAATAGCTCGTTCGAGGTTCGCGCGTCCGATACGGTTTCGCCTACGTATTACTCTGTAGATGGAACGCTTCCGTCGCGTACTATTAGCTACGTCGATTCGCCGTTGCCGGGAAGCAACAAGGCGTTTCGTGTTGACTCGACATCTACCGCAGCAAATCAGTATATGTCGCTGTTGACTGGCGCCACCTTGCCAAAAGTGGTTATTGGATCACAACACACCCTCAGTGCATGGATGCGCGGTACAGCCAGTATGACGCTGTCCATGTATATCCAGTATTTGGATTCTTCGAATTCTGTAATTTCAACAACCCAAACGAACCTGACAATAACCGCTAGTTGGGCTCGTTACATCCATGTCGCCTCTGCAGCCCCTAGCAATGCGGTAACGGCTCGTGCATACATTGGGCGCATATTCTCTAACGCTGCGTCTCAAGCTGTGTTCATTGAATTTGATAACGCCCAGATGCAAGTCGGCAGCACGGCTACGCAATACACACCAAGCGGTGCTGAAACAGCGGCCGCGGGTTCTGCAACGTCCAGTGCGCTTACCGCACTGACATCGCGCGTGACTACGGCCGAAGGAAACATCACATCGCAGGCCGGCTCGATCACGTCTCTGAGCAACCGAGTGACGACGGCTGAAGGGAGCATCACGTCCCAGGCCTCGGCGATCAGTGCCTTGCAGTCCACCGTGACGAGCCAGGGAAACACGATCAGCTCGCACACGTCGTCCATCACATCGTTGAACAGCAGCGTCGCCGGCAAGGTGGATGCGTCGATCGTCAACACGCTGGAAACGAAGGTAAACGCGAATCTCGCCAGCTCCGGAAATCTGTTCGTCAATTCCACGTTTGCAACGAATACAGACGGGTGGTTCCTGGCCGCCAATGATATGGGGGGCGGCTGGGGACGGGATGCGAACGGAATAGTTTTAAATCAGAACAACGAACACGTCGCTGGTGTAACGTGGGCATCTAGCAGTTCCGATCGTTCGATGGTTGTCTACAACAGCCAGAAGCTTGGGTGTACTCCCGGTGACACCGTCATTCTGAGCATGTGGATTCGCACCTCACCCAATGCTCGCGTTCGTGCGGTAATCCAGTTCTACAACGGCGGTGATGGTGACACGGGAGCCGCTGTAAGCGACTACTACACCAACACTACAAGTGATTGGGGTAACGTCGCCAACTGGACACGCATCTTTGTAAAAGTGGTTGTTCCGGCAGGATCAACGAAGATGTACGCCGGCATGTGGGGGAACAGCAATACGGGGGGGGCGGGTGCATGCTGGATGGCTCGCCCAATGATCGAGCGCATAAGCGCTGCTGCAACTGGTCCGTCTCCATGGTCACCGGGCGGTGCGGAAGCGATGGCACGCGCCACATTGGCACTCAACGTCAACGGGAAGATCACCGGCTACAACATCGACAATAACGGCACCACAAGCAACTTTGACATCATCGCCGATAACTTCAGCATCAGCCCGTCGAATGGCAGTGGGCAACGAACGGAGTTCAGTAGCGGCAACTGGCGGATCTACGATAGTGGGAACGTGCTTCGTGTTCGATTGGGAGTTTGGTAATGCCGCAGGGACTACAAGCGTGGGATGCGGGCGGGAACCTTACGGTTGATCTGACGGACAGGCTTTCCAGGATTCTCGGTATATTTACAATCGAGTCAGGAGCATCGGGAACAATCACGCATCCGGCGTTTTATGATGGAAACATTTGGTTTGTATTGAATCAGGATAGCAGTGCTCATAACGGCTACACACCTACCATAACCGTTGACAATGTTGCGCGTCAGATCACTTACGCGCCGCTAGTGGTGAAAAGGGGGGGCGTGACTGTCACGCCGCCGCCAACGACCATCATCTACGGGGTGTACTGAAATGACAGCAGGCCTACAAGTATTCAATAATAGTAATATTTTGCAGATCGACGGCGAGTACAAGAATCGTTGCTATGTAACGAAGCAAACCGTGACTTGCAATGTCGCAACAAGCAACGGCACCTTCAACAACTATGCTTCCACCACGCAGAGCTATAGCGGGGTGATGAACCCGGTCGTTGCGCTTCGGTCAAGTTCGCCATTCTTGGTGCATTGGATCAGCAGTACGCAGTACATCGTAATATCTACGGTCAATGGTGCGACGTGTGATGTTTATTTTTTCGGGGACACGCCGGCGCCGAGCGAAAACCATGGGCTGCAAGTGCGAAACGCCAGTGGTGAACTTGTGTTCGATTCGTTGCAAAAGTATATGCGCGTGGTCGGGTACGAAGTCTTGCCCGACACTACACACATTGGAACTTTTACCTACCCTTCCGGGAAGGTGTATGCCACCATCGTGAGTGGTGGGTTTTGGGGGCGGACCATAACTACCGGAGCGCCCTCCTCTTCGCCGAATTATTTCCAAAGCGAATGGCAGCGCCCGGCGGCGTCTTGGTCTAGCAATATACTTACGATGAGTGGATTTTCGCCATACTTCGCGTATTTACCGGCGAGCGCGGGTAACATCACCTACGAATCGCGCAGTCAGACACACATCGTTGTTGTGGACGTTACCGGCTATTGACCCTGCGCACGATGAACCGATCAATGGTTTCATCGGGGCGGCCGGCTCCGTGTAGAGGCGGCCGGCCTGGGCGAACTGCGGCAGGACCGAGAGCGTTGCAAGAAGCGCCGTGAGGGCGAGTCCGTTCGGCTTGTAGCTGTCCATAGACGCAGTTTTCCGGTGAAGCGGTGGGTTGGCTATCAGAAATTCCCGATATGCAATCGGCCAGCAAGCCTGATTGCTTGAGTGGATGGAGGGCGATGGCGGTCCATCCCCGGGGCGCCTAGACAGTGCCGAGCCGGCCCTGTTGACGGCCGGCCGCATGCACAGCATCTTCGGTCCGTATGCTAAAACCGGGATGCGATGATGATCGAAGAGAACTTGGTCGATTTGAATGCAACGCACCTTGCCGATGCGGGAGGCGTGTTTGTGGACACCATCAACGGACCCAAGTTGATGAAGCCGAGCCGGTGGCTGCCTTCTTTCGTGAGCAAAGAATCCACCGGCACACTCGGCCCGGATGATCTGCTTATTTACGTGCTACGGGAGATGGACCTAGTGCCAGCGGCGAAGGCGACGATTCTGGGCCTGGGCTTCAATCTTTAGCCGAGTCTCGGCTGGTGCGATGAGAAACTGGGATTCTGCGCAACATGACCCCGAATCCTCATAAGGCAAGTTGGGCAGCCAAGAAAGCCAAGGTACTGGAACAGCAGGCGCTCGACATCGAGCGTGATCGGTCCGGAGATTGGCGCGCGCGGCGAGACCGTCAAGCTTTAGGGGTCCATCTGCGGCGTGAAGCTTGGCGGCTGCGGGGGATCGCCCAGCGCTACGGCTGGGAGGCAGCATGACCGAGCTGGCCTCACCCTGCGCCGGAAGTCTCGCGGGCAGTACGGACACGCGCCGCAGCACACTGCATCTTGACGAGAGGGCCATTGCAATGCTGCTGGATTGGGTAGACAGCAGCTGGCCTGCCAGGTTTGAATGCCAGCGATCAAGTGGCAGCCCGCTTGTGACCCAGCCCTGCAGCAGCTTCGAGTTTGGCATGCGAGGTTACAAGGAATGGATCACGCGGCATCTTGAGCGGCTAGATGAGATGGCTCGGGTCTGGGCTACGAGGCGGAGCCATAGGTAAGACCGTCCTGTAGGTCGGCGCGGCGCCCCCCACTAACCTATTGATCTGCAATCCATTGATTCGTATAAGCTGAATGTGGTGTTGTTTTGCATCGTGTATTTCGCCTGTAATTATCTTAAATCAATGGGTTGCCACCAGTATTTGACCCACCTGAAGGACTATTGGTCGGTTCGAATTCGGCTAACTAGACCAAACTCCGCACGGAACGGCGACTCACATCCATGCGGGTCGCTGTTTTCGTTTGAGTTGCATTGTTGACGTCGCTTTCTATACGGCTAGAGGGGGCGGGCAGGGGCGATGACCAGCGGCGCGCTCATTGCGAGTCCAGGCGAACGAAAAATGCGAATTCTTCAAAGTCACAGCATAAGCGCGTAAACGTGTGACCATCTTTTGAAGCCTTGATTCGCTCGATGTTGCTGGACGGTTTATTCATAGTAGCGAACATAAGGGTCTGCCTGTGCGGCAGTATAGATCGTGCCGGCCGACCAGGCACTGGCCGGCACTTTCTGAGCTGCCTGTGCGGCAGTTAGCAATCAGCTGCGTTTGCAGACCTGGACGGAGATCTTTTGAGCTGCTTCTGCGGCAGTCAAATACTTTGCTCGACTCGATCGGGAAGGACTAGTGCTTATGAGTAAGCAGGGCGAGAAGTAAAGTATTAGTTAACGGTCAGGATTTGCTTTTCTGATCTCTCAGCGGATAAAGATGAGTTGGCCGGTGAGCTCCCGTTTATGTAGCTATCTTGGGTGGCTACTGTGATGAAACCTGCTTTGCATAGACGGAAGTCATTGTATTTCTTAGTAATACGCGTACGCGGTGATGGGTTTAGGAAGTTCTCTCCGGACGCTCTTGTAATCACAGGGCAAGAAGGGAAAAGGCCACTTTCGTTATTCGAAAGTGGCCTTTGTTTTTCTGGGACCGGTTAAAACAGATTGGGGAACTAATCAGAACCAAGGAACAGTGGCTCTTTGACTTAGACCGTAGCTGCTGAAGATGCCAGGCACGGCAGTCGTGAGCAGCTGGCCGTGGAGGATAAACAATGGAAACGTGGCTTGGCCGGTACTGCGGCTACCCAAAATAACGAAAGGAAGTTGGAGATGCTCCGCTACCGAGTCCGGGATGCGTTGCTTGGCGGACTCGGCGTCCAATCCGTGGCGGCGCATTGCCCTTCGGCGCAAACGCGAAGGGCTGCTCTTAGCTTGCACGCGGCTTACCTGACAATAGAGTGTATCGGCGGGAACGGATTTGAGTTCGGAAACTCTTAGGTAATCGAGCATGCCACTGAGCCACGCTGTGTCCGCGAGTGCCTGCAACGAGGTCGCCGATGCATGCAGGCGCAGGTGATTTCCGAGGCTCCGTTTCATTTCGTCGTGTCCGGGAAAGCTGACGCCGATATCCTGGTTACCCAGCTGCACCAGCGCTCGATGAAGTCGGGTATACAGTCCGCTGAGCAGATGGTGTGATGCCAGTTCTGGATCGGGACGAAGATGTATGTCCAAATAGTGATCCATGGCGTCAGCCCGCATCGCCGAATACGCCCCCACGAATCAATGTGGCGATGACGAAATGCTGTTGCTCGGTCTCCAGGGTCTTGTTCTTGAGGACCCAGCTATCGAGCAGGCTGTAAAAATCTCGCTTTTCCTTCGGCTGGCGATATGCCTTGCCTTGAGTGGTGACCGAGCCATAGGGTTCGACAGCTATGGGGCCATTCTCCTCCGCGCCGGAATACCAAGTGTCGATGGTGCGTAGGGCATTTCCAATCTTCTGTGAGTGAATGGCGGCTACGGCCTCGTTAGCTTCGCCAACGGCATACAACGTTTTACTCTTTTCGCTGCGGCCGCGATTGAGGATCAATTCCTGCGATGGGAACACTTCCTGTCCTGCGCCCAGCCGCACGAAGGCGGTGACTTGTAAAAGCACATGCGAGGTACCCATCAGGCCAGATTCGAGCAGCGAAGCGAGTGCCCTGAGGTCGGAGGCTTCTGCGTCCGGAGCTGACAGTCCACGCAGGGAGTGGTCATGCGCTTGGAACGTCCATTGCGCGGTTGGCTTACCGGCGCGCAAATGCGACACCTCGACTTCGACCTGCTCGGCGCCAATACGATTGCGCCACAGGAACCGGCCATTGGCGAGGTTGGCCGCGTAACGGCGTGCCAGCTCGCCGAAACCATGCTGCAACACATAGCCGCCGACGGTGGTGGCCAGCTTGTTGTGATACTCGGGGTCATTGCAGGCTGACGGTTGGCCGGCGCCGCCAAGTACACGCAGGGTGAAGTGGACTTTCAGTGTATCTGCGTGAAGAGGTAAAGCGGCCACGTCCACAGTCTGTAGATTGGGATTCTCGATGGCTGCGTCGAGCTTGGCAGGATCCTGGTCCTTGGTCTTAAGCCGGTTGGAGATGGTGCCGCGCACCGACTTCTCGCGGATCTTTACCGGTGACCAATCAGCGGACGCGCCGCGCGCCGCCCAGTTACCGAAGAAGAAGAGTGCATCCGAAGGATCGAGCTTACGCTCGAAAGCGAGGATGGAGGCGGTTTTTAGTTCTTTGGACATATGGGGTTCCTTGTCGTGGTGGACTGTCAGTCGAAGTCGTAGAGCTGCTCGAATGCGTCTGCCATGGGTCGGTAGTCATTGCGACAGCGATAGAGGCCATCACCGGGACGGCTGTCGGCGTACCAGAGCATCTGTTGGGGCAATTGCAGCCGGTGTGGGCTGACCCACTCGCCGATCGAGTAGAGGCTTTCGACAAAGCGGAACGGCGTGGAGACATCGCGCGCATTGGCGATGCTGCCGGGCGCGTGCACTTCGCTAAGCGCGCCATAGCCGACGGGGATCGGCACGATCCAGCCCTGGCCCTTGCGGTCGTTGAGCCATGTATCCGTGGCAACGCTCTCGCTCGGCTGACAACGCCAGTTGATACGGGACAGTGACAGCCAGGCATCAAGTAGCGTCGCGGCAGGGTTTTCGGTCTGCAACTCGATCAGGCGTGTTGTTAACCGATCTTCCCGCGATACCAGTGCAAAGCCCGGAAGCAAGCGTACGAGTGATTTACGGAATTCGGTTTGTCGGTCGTCCTCGGTGCCGGTCAGGTCGATACTCCAGGGCCGGTAACGCAGTCGCCCCGATTGCACCGAGGGCAGCACGGTGCCCCCGGCGATACGCATGCCGGAAAGCAGCTCGGCGATGGTGGCGATATTGGCTGCACGAGCTTCGGGCTCCCGGTCCCAGCACTGGCTACGGATCGCAAAAACCAAGCTCAATTCCAAGTGGATGCGTCCCTCCTCGACGATGGCGGAAGTACCGCCATCTTTGTCGACGGGATTCCGGGTCAGCCGGAAGGACTTCACGAGGTTGCCGGTGACCTGTTCCTGGTAACCGTGGCAGATCACGCCAATCGCCTTGAATGAGAGGTCGAGATCGGCAGTATTTGTTTTGCGTTGCAGAGCCCACATCAGGCCCTGAAAGGCGGTGATCGAAGGAAAACCGTGAGTCAGGGGGCTAGAAACAGCATTGGCGTTCTGAACGCGCAGACGCGGCAACACCAGTAAGTGGTCGAAGCGAGGGCAGGCGCTCATGCCCGACATCCTGCGGATGCGTGCCCTTGCAGAGGGACTGACCAAGCTGCATCGGCGATGAACTGTTTGGCCCAGTGCTTGTGCTCATTGTCGCCGACTGTGGTCAGCCCGGCTGCGCGCAATCGTGCATTGATCCAGTTGGCAAAGCGGGTGGCCACACCGTCCAGCCAGTCGCCACGATAGTACGCTGACTTGAAGTCCTCGTCCTCCTGCTCGTGATCTTTGCGTGAGGGGAGTTCGGTGCGGTCGGGATCGAGCCAGAGCTGTTCGCACAGCGGCAATCGACAATCGCGAGCTCGGGTCCAGCCGGGCTGAAGGCCAGCTTGGATGTCTGCGGCGAATACCACGAGCAGAGATACTAGCGCTTGTTCGATGGCTTCGAGCCTGTCCCGCGTATTGAGGTTCCGATTTGGATCGGCCAGTAGGAAATCGGCCAACGTCTTCACTAGTAGTCGTACGCTTTTGAAATTGGAAAATCTATCCAGTACTGATTGCAAGTGAAGTAGGTTTAATGGTGATTCGTTGGTCCGTTTCGGCGGGAGGGAGGCGAGCAGATAATTCACGCCACCGCGTTCACTGTTGAGCTGGGAGATATTCTGTGGTTTGGCTCCCCCGAGTTTACGTACAACCAGATCACGATAATATCGATAAGGGGTGCCATACGATTCCTTAGCCCGGAATGCCTGCTGCGCTAACTTGTTAGTCTCGCCAAAACGGGCATCCTGGATGTCTGCATGGATCGCATGGACGAGACTGCTGGAGAACAGTGGTTGCAGCAGGTGGTAGTCGGAATCGTTCGAAGGTTGTTCGCCAACCAGCCAGTAGACCTGCTTAGCGGCCTCATGCGAACTGGGTATCGGGTCGTTACGTATCAGATGGCTGAACGCATTCATCCAACCCGCGGCGACATTAGCATTCGGATGCAGGGCACAGCGAAGATCAGTATCGCCGGCCCGCATCCAGTCCAGTAGTCGGCGATTATCGATCTTAATCTTGAGGAACTTGAATACGTCCAGTGCAGCGGCATTGCCGACCACATCCTCGGCGTAGTTGTCGCCGAGGATGTGGGTGCCGACCTCAGTGTGCTGCGGCAGCTTGTGCGGGGGGGCGTAGAGGCTGCTACCACGGGCGTCGGGATGGGTGGCCTTAAGTATGTGGGTAACGGCCTGGATCTGGCCGACCCGGCGCGCGGCATCGGCCAGCCAAGTGGTGTAGTCGTACTTCGATGCCAGGTTGGCATCGTCTTGCATGCCCTTCAGCTTGGCTTCGCGCCGCGCTTCGATGAAGGTAGCGATTGCCGAGTGGAAAGCTTTCCCTCGGTCAGTTAGTTGCGTCATTGGTTGTCTCCATGGTCAAGCCTCCTTTTTGTTGCGGTCATATCAGCGTCCATTCGCGCCGGACAAGCCCTCATCTGGAGAATCCAAGCCAAGGGTGATAGCGCCACCCTTGCTCGTACTGGGGAACTTCCACCGTTGCCAATCGTTCGGCACATGTACGTGTTGAGAGGTCGAGTAGTTCCGCGTACTCAAACAACAACAGCGTCAGCGGATCGGACTGGCCCCATGGGCCGATGCGTCTGCCGACCTCCAGTTTCACGTGGCGGCATTGACTGCGATCAATGGGGATATAAAGGGCATGGCTACGTCGAAGCTTGTCGTTCTCGATGCGATGTAGGATGAGGCCTTCTTGTTCCTCGTCGGGAAGAAACACCAGCGTCTCCGTCGGTATGGAGGCATTCCGAAAGGGCAGTTGCTGCGGGAGTATGCCGGTCAAGGCCGCTTGTGGATGCCCCCAGCCGCTGGTGGCGTTCAATCCAGAGGGGTACCTGCGAGGCAACATGCAATCAGCTATGCGCGCTTGTTCCAGATCAACGATGCGTTGCTTGGGCTGCCAGTCATCGGTGACCCGCGGGCGGATGCGCGGCAGCGCGGTGAGAACGCGGTATTCCTCCGGCGACATCAGCTTGCCCAGCCGGTGCGCGACCAAGCGGAACGGGTGGTCGGCCGCTGCGTGTTCCTTCTCGAAGCCAGGGCGTACGAAGATCGCAGCCGGTCTCCCATCGGGGCCGGTAGTGGGAAGGAAATGGCGAAGGTTGGTGTCGAAAACCAGCACGTTGGGCTTGTCTGCGCGCTTGCCGCGGTGGCGCTGCACGCGACCGGCGAGCTGGATTAGCGAACGCATCGACGAGGGTTCGGCCACGGCCCAGTCGGCATCCCAGTCGCGGCCGACCTCACACACGGGCGAAGCGAGGACAACGAACAGATGGTTGCGTTCCGGGTGGGCATCGAGCGCGCCGCGAATGACCGGCAGGCGGTAGACACCCTGTCCGTCGTCGCGCCGGTTGAACGTAGTGTCGAGTTGGTGCTCGATGGCCGAGCGTTGCAGCTGAGGGAAGCGGGCGTGGTAGACGCACAGGTGGATGCGGGTATCCACCGGTGCGCCGAGTGCGAACAGCGCTTGCGCTACATCGAACAGCGGGTCGATGTTGGCCATGCGCACCAGTCCAAAGCTTACCCGCTTGCCGCTGACGGGGTCGGTTTCAGCATGCCAGTCGTGCAGACGCGTACAGGCTTCGAGCACGTGCTGGGAAAATTCGATACGGACCTTCGCTTCCGGCAAATTTCTGGCGATGTCTAGCCGAACCAGCTCGGCCCGTCGCAGCGGCTCGGCCTTTTCCAGCCTGGATGCACGCTTGCCGACGAACTGCATGTGCTGTTCGGCGAACGCCACTTCGTCGATGCATGTGGCGGTCTGCGCGCCAAATTCGTCGATCCACAAGCAAGGCACTTCGACCTGCACCGCGCGTTCTCCGCCATTCGCGCCGCGATTGCGCCAGTACTGGATGCGACCGGCGCGATAGGCCAGGAACATGCCTTCGACCAGTGCCGGCGGCAGCGTCGCCGATGACAGCAGCACGCGTGTGCCAAGCATCCCGGCCCAGTGCACCAGCCGGGTCAATGCGGGCAGGTCGTTGAGGTCGTAGTCGTCCAGTTCGTCGAGTACCAGATCGGCGCTCATCAGCCGCAGCATCGGGGCGATCTGGCGGCCGGCGCGCAGGGCTTCGGTGGCGGGGACCATGTGGTCTACGGTGCACACCAGCATGGGTGCCGAAAGCAGGTTGCGGATATCGGGGTCGTGCATCGCGCGCGACAGCAGTGGATGGTCGGCGACCACACCTTCGTACAGGACGTGGCTGTCTTCCTCGATCAGATCCTGTACCGAGGCCGAGCCATGTGCTTCGGCCTTGTGTTCGTAGTATTCGAACAGGGCGCGACTGGCGGAGCCGCCGACGCGGATGGCGAGTTCGTCCTCGCCCAGATGCAGGTCGGTGCGATAGCTGCGGCCGGTTTGCAGGGTGAGGGTGCGCAGACCGAGTGCATAGGTGGCACGCAAGCCCTGCTGAGGATCGGCGAGCGCGTAGAGGATGCGGGCGTTGGCCAGCGTTTTGCCGCAGCCGGTGGAAGCCATGTTGACGATGAAGGCGCCGTGCTCGCGGGCAGTTTCGCGCAGCGCGGTGGCGGCATCGGCTGCTTTGTCCTGCCAGGAAAATCTGGGGTCGGCGCTGCGTTTGCGCAGGCCGCGATGGTTGGCCAGACGCGGCAGGTGGCGTTCGAAGCCGGGCAGGGCGTGGGCGATGAGCCCGGCATCGCGGGTGACACCGAGCAGGTGTTCGTCCAGCGCTTGCTTGGGTTTGCCGTCGCGATCGGTGTTGGCGTATAGCCGGGTGTTGCCATCACCACGGACGCGCTGGGGTGAGTCCTCTGCCAAGCTGGAATAGTGGTGATCGGCCAGCATCAGGCTGAGCCGGGCCAGATGCATCACATAAGGATTGTCGAGCCCGCTGCAGCTACGACGTTGGCGCAGCTCAAGCAGTCGTCGTGCCAGCCGCGCGGCCTGCGCGCGCCACTTCGGTTCGATCACCGGGAGTGGACCGGCGAGTTGCCAGTAAGGCTCGATCCGGCCGCGTTCGGCGTGTTGGTGGATTTCGTTCCAGGCGTGCGTGACCTGCGTCAGCGGAGTTTCAAGCCACGTCTGGCTGAATCCGGGGGAACGCTTGCCGAGCCACGCTTGCGTGCCTTTTTCCTTGTCCTCGACCGGGACCACCGGCAGACGGTGATGGGTAGCGACCAGCCAGGCGATGGCGGCGGCCAGCGGAGGAAGATCGCGGAACGGGTATGGGGAGGTGGCATCGAGCCCATCGCGTTGATAGCGGTCGGGGGCGATCCAGGCCTGCTCATCGGAAACATCCGGATCGGCCAACCTTTGCAGCCAGCCTTCGTCTTCGTCCTGCCCCACGAAGGCCAGAAACAGTCGCAACGAAACCCATTCGTGGCGGTACAGGTTTTTCTCCTGCAACTCGCCGCGCAGGCGTGCCTGAAACGCGACGCTGGCTTTGCCCAGGTCGTGCAGCAGTGCGGCCAGTTGCGCGAGCAGGCGGATGTCCTCGGCGGTATGCCAATCGTTCTCGTCCTCGCGCCGCAGCACATTGCGCACGGTGGTGTTGGTCGGGACCGCGCCCTCGACGTTGAAGCGGCGGGCGTCGCCGACGATCCATAGCAGCTCGCTGTGGTCCAGGCCACGGATCCAGTGACAGGCGACGGCGGTGTTCTTGCGCGCGCTTTTGCGTAGCAGCCGACGCAGGGTGTCCAGGCCAGCTTGGGTGATCGGCGTCTGCCAGGTGCGGTCGCCGCGTCGCTCGGCGAACTGGTCGAGGATGCGCCGGCTTTCGGTCAGTGCACGCTTGTCGCACTGCGAGATCAGCAGGATGTTCATGCGGTCTTGCCTGCGGTCTCCAGCGCCACCGCTTTGAGCGTGTCGATCATGAAATCCAATGATTCGCTGCGCGTCAGTGCTTCGATGCAGGCGCGGCGGAAGGCTTGTTCGTCATCGCCGCGCATCGCAGAGACGAATGCCTGCGGCAGGATGCTGGCGTCCTTGACCAGATCGGCCGCATCGAACACCAGACCGCCGCGGCGGGTCTTGCCATGCAGCACCGCCAGCCCGTGTGGCAAACCGAGTACCCAGGTGGCAGTGGCGCCGAGGCCGTAGGCGAGGTAATTGCCGTGATCGAGAAAGCGATTGGCCGGGTCGCCGCCGCTGCCGCGCTTGGCGCGGGTGAAATCACCGTAGCCGACGGTGTCCACAGCGAGTTTGAACAACGCCTTGGTCAGGCGCGCTTCTTCGGTCAACAGCGCGGTGTTGTCCTGGGCCAGATCGATCTGTCGCGACGTGCGCTGCAACAACTCATCCAGGCGGGCGAGATCCACTGCAAAGCCGGCTTCGCGCAGATGGCGGTGTGCCCATTGCTCACGCAGGCGTGTGGTACGCGCGCGTTGGAATGCCTTGGCGGCATACAGGCGCAGGTCGTCGTCGAACCAGAACCTGACCCAGGCTTGCAGATACTCGGTGGGGCGGTTCTCGCTCTGCGGGGAAAACCAGGCGACTTCCACGTCGATCTCGTTGGCCGAGAACAAGGGCGTACCGCCGCCTCCGCAGAAGCCGACCAGCACGCCGGCCTTGGCCAGCTCGCGCATCGCTGCCTGGGTGATCGAGGTGCCGGTGCCGAGCAGGATCGTCGTGGTATTGGCGATCGGGATGTTCCAGTACAGCGAGCGCTTGCCGGCGTCGGTGACGTACTCGACGCGGCCACCGTTGACCAGCACGCGGCAGTGCTGGAGGTAGTAGATGTTGGCGCGTTTGGAATGCAGGATCGTCTTCAGATCCGAAGGCGACAGATCTTCCATGATGTTCCCCCTGTCCGCCGATCATAGACCGGCATCGGCAGCTCGGCACAGTACCGTCCGAACATCGGGCAATCGCCCGCCGCTCTTGTGGGGGGACTTCAGTCCCGACAGGCGCTGCCGGCAAAGTGTCGGGACTGAAGTCCCTCCCACAGTGCACTCCGGCGCTTTTTGCGGTGGAGCTGCCTCAATCCTCTTCCGGCGGCAGCACGATGCCGTCGGCGTCGATCGCTAATTTTCCTGCCATCAATACCGCCTGGGTGCGGTTGGTGACGCCGAGCTTGCGCAGGATCGCGGTGACGTGGGCTTTGATGGTCGCTTCGGATACGCCCAGGTCGTAGGCGATCTGCTTGTTGAGGCGGCCGGCGCCGAGCATCTGCAGTACGCGGAACTGCTGCGGGGTGAGTTCGCGCAGGCGTTGGCCGACTTCGCGTTCTTCGTGGTCGGTCGGCGGCAGGTTCTGCGCTTCGGCGGGGATCCAGCGTTCGCCGTCGAGCACGGTGGAGAGTGCCTGGCCGATGGTGTCCGAATCAGCTGATTTGGGAATGAAGCCGAATGCGCCGTGATCGATCGCGCGACGCATCACGGTCGGTTCCTCGCGTGCGGAGACCACCACCACCGGCAGTTGCGGATGCAGTGCGCGCAGGTGCACCAGCGCGGAGAAACCCTGCGCGCCGGGCATGTTGAGATCCATCAGCAGCAGGTCGGCATCAGCATGCGCGTCGGCGAGCAGGTACAGCGCATCGACGGTGTCGGCTTCGAACAGTTGCACACCGGGCATGACCCGCTGCACGGCGCCACGCAGGGCCTCGCGGAACAGCGGGTGATCGTCGGCAATCAGCAGGGTGGGCATGGGGGAGAAGCCGGGATTCGTGATTCGGGATTCGGGATTCGTAAAGGCAACAGCAACAGCGGAGGGGCGGTGGGATGGAGACCGCTTTTGCGAATCCCCAATCCCGAATCCCCAATCCCGGCGCGCGTCAGCGCGTCAGTCGCTCGTTGACCAGCGAATCGACTACCGAAGGATCGGCCAGCGTGGAGGTGTCTCCCAACTGGTCCGGCGCGTTCTCGGCGATCTTGCGCAGGATGCGGCGCATGATCTTGCCCGAACGCGTCTTCGGCAGGCCGGGCGCCCATTGCAGGTGGTCGGGCGAGGCGATCGGGCCGATCTCCTTGCGCACCCAGGCGATCAGTTCCTTGTGCAGGGCCTCGCTGGGCTGCTCCTCGGCGATCAGGGTGACGTAGGCGTAGATGCCCTGGCCCTTGATGTCGTGCGGGAAGCCGACCACGGCGGCCTCGGCGACCTTCGGGTGCGAGACCAGCGCGCTCTCGACTTCGGCGGTGCCGATGCGGTGGCCGGAGACGTTGATGACGTCGTCCACGCGCCCGGTGATCCAGTAATAGCCGTCCTCGTCGCGACGGCAGCCGTCACCGGTGAAGTAGCTGCCCGGGTAGGTGCGGAAGTAGGTGTCGATGAAGCGCTGGTGGTCGCCGTAGACGCTGCGCATCTGGCCGGGCCAGGAATCCAGCAGCACCAGGTTGCCCTCGGTGGCGCCTTCGAGGATCTGGCCTTCGGGATTGACCAGCGCCGGTTGCACGCCGAAGAACGGCAGCGTAGCCGAGCCGGGCTTGAGGTCGGTGGCGCCGGGCAGCGGCGAAATCAGGATGCCGCCGGTCTCGGTCTGCCACCAGGTGTCCACGACCGGGCAGCGACTGTCGCCGACCACTTCGTAATACCAGCGCCAGGCTTCCGGATTGATCGGTTCGCCGACGCTGCCGAGCAGGCGCAGCGAACTGCGCGAGGTCTTCTTCACCGGTTCCTCGCCCTCGCGCATCAACGCGCGGATCGCGGTCGGGGCGGTGTAGAAGATGGTGACCTGATGCTTGTCGATGACGTTCCAGAAGCGCGAGACGTTCGGGTAGTTCGGCACGCCCTCGAACATCAGCGAGGTGGCGCCGTTGGCCAGCGGTCCGTAGACGATGTAGCTGTGGCCGGTGACCCAGCCGACGTCGGCGGTGCACCAGTAGATGTCGTCCTCGCGCAGGTCGAACACGGTTTCGTGGGTGTAGCCGGCGAACAGCAGGTAGCCGGCGGTGGTGTGCAGCACGCCCTTCGGTTTGCCGGTCGAGCCGGAGGTGTAGAGGATGAACAGCGGATCCTCGGCGTTCATGCGCTCGGGCTCGCACTCGGACGGCTGGCTGTCGACCACGTCGTGGAACCAGCGATCGCGCGGTGCCTGCATGGTGACCGGGCCGCCGGTGTGGCGCACGACCAGCACGGTTTCGACCGAGTTGGTGCCGGGGATCTTCAATGCGGCATCGACGTTGGATTTCAGCGGGATCTTCTTGCCGCCGCGCAGGCCTTCGTCGGCGGTGATGATCAGCTTGGTGCCGCAGTCGATCACGCGGTCGGCGATCGAGTTGGGGGCGAAGCCGCCGAACACTACCGAGTGGATCGCGCCGATGCGTGCACAGGCGAGCATGGCGACGGCCGCGTCCGGGATCATCGGCAGGTAGATGGTGACGCGGTCGCCCTTCTTGATGCCGAGCTTGCGCAGCGCGTTGCCAAGCCGGCACACGCGCTCGTACAGCTCGCGGTAGGTGACGCCGTAGCTCGGCGCATCCGGGCTGTCCGGCTCGAACAGCAGCGCGATCTTGTCGCCACGCGTGGCCAGTTGCCGGTCCAGACAGTTCACCGAGGCGTTGAGCTCGCCGTCCTCGAACCACTTGATGCGGAAGTCGTCGAGCTGGTAGCTGACGTTCTTGATCCGGGTCGGCTTGACGTACCAGTCCAGCCGCTCGGCGGCCCTGGCCCAGAAGCCATCCGGGTCTTCCACCGACTCGCGGTAGAGCTTTTCGTAATGGGGCTTGTCCACACGTGCCTTGGCGGCGAAATCGGGCGGAACGGGAAACAGATCAGCCATGGCACTCTCACTCGCACTGCTTTATGGAAAACGGGTGGCCGCTGTGCGGCCGGCTCAGGCATTCAGTTTGCCGTATCGCCCCGGGGCCGGAGCGAAGAAGTCGTTAGACCTTGGTCGTAAAGCGCGGTCTGACGGGGTTTGTTTCGACCAAAGGCGAATAGGCGCGGACCGGGACGGGCCGCACGCTCCGTCCAGCCGCGCCCCGCGCGGTGATGAGCCATTATTCGGGAGGGAGTAATGAACATCCGCATCGCATCGCGTGCACGTCGGCCGCTGGCCGCCGCGTTGTTGTTCGCCCTGATCGCCCCGGGAGCCGCATTCGCCGAGACCGCGAAGGGGCATACCGCTCGAGAGCAGGCGCTGGAAGCGCGCGTGGCCGAGCTGGAACGCCAGGTGCATCTGCTGTTGTCCGCGCAGCAGCAGACCCAGACGCAGGTGAGCCAGACCCAGAGCCAGGTCACCCAGGCCCAGAGCGCGGTGGCCGATACCCAGGCGCAGCTGGACCAGGTCAAGGTCACCGCGGCCAAGGCTGCGACCCCGACCTTCACCACCGCCCCCGGCATGTCGGTCGCGTTCCACGGCTTCATCAATGCCACGGCCTTCGAGCAGTCGCGACCGTTCAACTACGGCAACGGCCAGAACGCGGAATGGCCCACGCCCGGCTCGAAAGGCAGCCTGAGCGGCGTGGACATCCGCAACACCCGGTTCTGGCTGGACATCACCGGCGCGAAGATGGGCAATAACTGGACCGGCGGCGGTCGCCTGGAGTTCGACCTCTTCGGCGGCAACAACGGCACCGGTGCCTACGCCGGGCAGCAGCCGATCCCGCGCCTGCGCCAGGCCTACATGGACCTGGACAACGCCGCGACCGGCACCAAGGTCCGTGTCGGTCAGCAGTGGACGCTGATGTTCCCACTCGACAACGTGCCCGATTCGGTCGCGCACGTGGCGTTCCCGCTGGGCTTCGGCACCGGCATCGTCGGCTGGCGCTATCCGGGCGTGGTGGTGATGCAGGACCTCAACCGCGGCGCCACCGAGTCGGCCAAGTGGCGGCTGGACATGGCGGCCTTCAGCGGCAACTGGGCCAGCAGGAGCAGCACCGACAGCACCACCAACTACCTGACCGCCGGCAATGCCGGGTTCCGCCCGCAGTTCGAGGCGCGCCTGCGGGTGGCCGGCAGCAACTGGATCGCCTACGCCACCGGCCACTACTCGGAGATCGACCTGAGTGGCGTGGACGGCAACGGCTCCACCGCGATCAAGTCCAAGATCAAGAGCACCGCCTTCGCGCTGGGCGGCATCGTCAAGCCCGGCCCGTGGAACCTGAAGGCCTACGTGTTCAGCGGCAACGGCATGGGCCAGAACTTCGGCGCGCTGTCGCAGTTCGGCGACATCTCCGAGTTCGGCGGTTTCGCGCAGGTGGGCTACAACTTCAACAAGAACTGGAGCCTGAGTGCCTTCTATGCCACCGACCGGCCCGACGAGGACGACGTGCGGGCCTGGCGCGGCACCGCGGTGGGCCTGCTGCGCAACGAGCAGCTCGCGCTCGACCTGATCTACGCCAACGGGCCGTACAAGTTCGGCATCGAGGCGATGCACGACAAGCTCGACACCACCAGCGACGGCGTCACGACCAAGACCATCAGCGGCAACCAGGTCAGCGTCAGCGCCCAGTACAGCTTCTGATCGACCCGTTTCACGGTCGGAGCCGGCGCGGCGCCTGGGAGGGATGCCGCACCGCTCCGGCCACCACTGCACCCACCGGGTTTCCAGCCCGTCATCCCATTGCCGCATCCATGCTTCGGAGGGGAAGCCCCTTATGTCCAGCACGACCATCAATACCGGCCAGCCGGCCTCACTCACCCAGGGCCACAAGAAGGTCATCTTCGCGTCGAGCCTGGGCACCGTGTTCGAGTGGTACGACTTCTATCTGTACGGATCGCTCGCGGCGATCATCGCCAAGCAGTTCTTCAGCGGCGTCAACGAGACCACCGGTTTCATCTTCGCGTTGCTGGCGTTTGCGGCCGGTTTCGCGGTGCGTCCGTTCGGTGCGGCGTTCTTCGGCAGCATCGGCGATCGCATCGGGCGCAAGTACACCTTCCTGGTGACGATCGTGCTGATGGGCCTGTCGACCTTCATCGTCGGCATCCTGCCCAACTACGCCAGCATCGGTATCGCTGCGCCGATCATCCTGATCGTGCTGCGACTGGCGCAGGGCCTGGCATTGGGCGGCGAGTACGGCGGCGCGGCCACCTACGTCGCCGAGCACGCCCCGCAGGGCAAGCGTGGCCTGTACACCAGCTTCATCCAGACCACCGCCACGCTCGGCCTGTTCCTGTCGCTGCTGGTGATCCTGGGCACGCGCATGACGCTGGGCACCGAGGCGTTCGAGGCCTGGGGCTGGCGCATCCCGTTCCTGGTGTCGATCGTGCTGCTGGGCGTGTCGGTATGGATCCGCATGCAGTTGAGCGAGTCGCCGCTGTTCCAGCAGATGAAGTCGGAGGGCAAGGGCTCCAAGAAGCCGTTCCGCGACAGCCTCAAGGACGGCAACTTCCGCCTGATGCTGCTGGTGCTGCTGGGCGCCACCGCCGGCCAGGCCGTGGTGTGGTACGGCGGCCAGTTCTACTCGCTGTTCTTCCTGACCCAGACGCTGAAGGTCGATGGCACCACCGCCAATCTGCTGATCGCCGGTGCGCTGGCGCTGGCCACGCCGTTCTTCGTGGTGTTCGGCTGGCTGTCGGACAAGATCGGTCGCAAGAAGATCATCCTGGCCGGCTGCCTGCTGGCGGCGATCACCTACATGCCGATCTTCAAGGGCCTGACCCACTTCGCCAATCCCGGCGTCGAGGAGGCTCGCGCGAAGTCACCGGCACTGGTTGTCGCGGATCCGGCCACCTGCTCGTTCCAGTTCGATCCGATCGGCAAGAAGGTGTTCACCAACTCCTGCGACATCGCCGCCGCGGCGCTGGCCAAGGCCGGTATCCCGTACGAGATCCAGGCGGCTGCGCCGGGCTCGCTGGCGCAGGTCAGCATCGGTGGCACCGAGGTCGCGTCCTACGAGGGCGCCGGCCTGGGCAAGGATGAGGTGAAGGCCAAGGCCGACGCGTTCGGCAAGTCGCTGAAGGGCGCGTTGACCACCGCCGGTTATCCGGAGAAGGCCGATCCGGCGCGCATCAACAAGCCGATGACGCTGCTGCTGCTGTGGATCCTGGTGCTCTACGTGACCATGGTCTACGGCCCGATCGCCGCCTACCTGGTCGAGCTGTTCCCGACCCGCATCCGCTACACCTCGATGTCGCTGCCGTACCACATCGGCAACGGCTGGTTCGGTGGCTTCCTGCCGACCATCTCGTTCGCATTGGTCGCGGCCACCGGCAACATGTACTACGGCCTGTGGTACCCGATCGGCATCGCGTTGCTGACCTTCGTGATCGGCGGGCTGTTCCTGCGCGAGACCAAGGACGTCGATATCAGCAAGTAAGCGAGGACAGATGTGCGGCCGGAGCGATCCGGCCATCTCCAGGCGCCGGCCCCGACAAGGGCCGGCGCTTTTTTTGCGTGTGCCGTCGCGTGGCCTCGCGGCCTGTTCGGGAATTGATGACACGCCCTGGCGAATCCCTTGCCGTGTCCGCCGGGATCAGTCGCCCGCGCAGGCACCGGGCCGATCCCGCCGGTGAGCCGATCCGCTCACTGCCGCGTTGAACCTGCGGATCCGGCCTGATGGCGAAGTCCCGGGAATCCCCGGCAATGAAATAATTCATTAACAGTTAGTAATTAGTCTGGCGACGCTCCGGCCATTGGCTGGTCAACGGCACCGGCGCCAGGTGCCTGTGTTCCCCCTGTCCCTTTCGCCACCGCGTCGCGGGCGGTGGCGGGGGAGTCCTGTTCCCTCACGCCCCCTTGTTTCGAGAGCTTCGTCAATGCCGACTTCTCCGATCCCGAAATCCCGCCACCTCCCGCAGGCGCTGTTGCTGGCCCTGGCCGCCGCCTGCGCCCCGCAATTCGCCGCCGCCTCGTGCGGCAATGTCGCCACCAAGATGGCGGAGATCCTCAACACCCGTTACACCGCCGACACGCTGGTGCTGGCGCACCGCGGCCTGTGGGGCAAGTACGCCGGCGACACAACGCTGCCGGAGAACTCCCGTGGCGCGCTGAACCAGGCCGACGTGCAGTGCATGGACGGCGTCGAACTGGACATCAAGGTCACCAGCGACGGCGTGCCGGTGCTCATGCACGACTTCAACCTGGGCCGCACCACCAACGTCTGGCAGGTGCGCGGTGGTGCCAAGTACAACCCGATGACCAACCAGGGCACCAATCCGGCGGTATCCACACTGCCGTGGTCGGTGGTGCAGAGCCTGTTGTTGCTGACGCCGGACCGTTCGGTCGACACCGGCTACCACGTGCCGGACCTGGATGGCCTGTTCGCTTACTGGAAACAGTCGGGCATGACCACGCCGATGGTGTTCGACACCAAGACCACCGGTGCGGTGCGCGCCGTCCAGGCCACCGCGCTGAAGGCGTTCCCGCACAATCCCGGGCAGATCGTCGCGGTCAAGGTCAACGCCACGCTGTACCCGCACCCGACCGCATTCGTCGGCGACGGGCGTTACATCACCGCGATCCCGGTCTACACCACCAACATGCTGTCCAAGATCGACGTCGCCGAAAGCCGCCGCGCCTGGCAGGGCTATGTCGACACGCTGGAGATCAACGTCAAGCAGGAAAACGGCTTGCTGCAGGGGCAGATGAACGAGGCGCACAACGCAGGCCGCCGCATCGGCGTGTTCCAGGCGATCCCGGATGGCCCGCGCGCGGGTGAGTTCTACCAGAACACCGGCGCGTGCTGTTACAAGCTGTCGGAGTTGTACTTCAGCTATTCCGGCGGTCGTGACACCGCCGATCACCGCGGCGACATGGGCTATCTGATGTCGCAGGGATTCGGCCTGATCACCACCGACGATCCGAAGGCGGCGATGCGGACGCTGAAAACCAACGGCCGCCGTGTCAGCCACTACAGCCCGCGCTGATCCGCATCTTTCCCGTGGTTCCGCCGGCGTGCATCGCGCGCCGGCGTTCTTGAGGTTGTCCCATGCAAGCAATCAAGTTTTTCGGTCGCGTCTTTCCGGTGCTGCTGGGCGTGGCCTGGGCCGGTGGCGCCATCGCGGCCGCTCCGGTGTCGCTGAATATCGGGCCATACCGGCTTGACGCCGCGCAGGTCGAAGCACTGGACGCGGCAATGCAACGCACTCCCGGGGCAGCGTCGCTCACCGATGACCCGGAACGGCTGCAGGAATTCGGCGAGCGCTACCTGCTGGCACGGCAGGCGCAACAGGCGCACCTGGATGCGGACCCGGTGGTCGCAGCGCGAGTGGCGCTGGCGGTCGACGGCGTCCTTGCCGACGCCGAGCGCGAGCGACTTTTCCGCAGTGCGCCGGTGAGCGAGGCCGATATCGCGCACCGCTTCGCCGAGCGCCCGGGTGACTTCGACGAATACGAACTCAGCCACATCTTCGTCGCGCTCGACCCGCAAGGCGATGCCCGGCGCGGTCAACCGCTTGACGATGCGCAGGCGCTGGCACGCGCGCAGCTGCTGAAACATCGCCTGGATGCCGGCGAAGACTTCGTGCAGCTCGCGCGCAAGGAATCCGACGATGGCGCCAGTGCCGAGGACGGCGGGCGCGTCTCGGCCGTGTTCGGCCAGTATCTGGATGATGCGTTCGCCCCGGCGGTACGCACCCTGGCACCGGGACAGGTGTCCGCGCCGGTGCGCGGTCCAAGCGGTTATCACCTGATCCGGCTCGAAGCACGCCACGTCGCCACGCTCGATCGCGCTCGTCCTCTCATCGAAGCGCAGTTGCGCGAGGAAGCACGCGATCGCGCCCTGGCCGCGCTACGACAGGCGAATCCGATCGTCGTATCGCCCGGGAGTACCGATAAGGCCCCGCCCGGCACGTCGGCGCCGTGATGCATCGTCGGCTGCTTTGGGGGGCGATGGCCCTGCTTGGGCTGGCGATCGCTGGACTGCTGGCGATGCGGGGAAGTACCGGGCAGCCGCCTGCAGCCGCCCGCATGCCGGATCGCCCTCCATCGGTCGAGCGCGCAGCGGCGCAGCGCGACCCACCGCAGGTGCTGTATGCCCGTGCCGCGCGCTATGAAGACTGCGCGCACCAGGCCGAACGCGATGCCTTGCCGCCGCCACCGGTCGAACCGGCCGAGGCCTTGGTGGCTGATGTGCCGACGCAGACGCTGCATGAGGCTTGTCGCCAGATCGGCCCGGCCCAGTACGCCGAGGTGCAGCGGCTGATGCAGGCCGCCGCCGCGTCCGGCGATGCCTCGGCCCGCGTCTACCTGTTGCAGCAACGCGCCAGTGCATTGCTTGAACGCCTGTCTGCCGCTGCAGGCGAAACCGGAGTGGCGCCGCTGACGGCCGCGGACAGGCACGAGGCCGACATGATTGCTGCCGAACTGGAAGTGCTGGCATTCGCCGGCCAACGCGATGCGATGCAGACCTTGCAGCAAGTGATGGATGCGAACGTGTTGGCATCGTCCGAGCCGCTGTACGCGGCGGCCTGGCGCCTGGCCGCCGAGCAGCCGACCGGGCACCCGCTGTCGCCCGACGCACCGTTGCTCGGCGAGGAACAACTGGAAACGCTGGACTCGCCGACCGAACAGCAGGTGGTGGTGCTGGCCCGTGAACTGCATGCGCGTTGTTGTGCCCGTTGAGCCACGCTCGACGCGCTGGACTCTCTGGAACAGGACGTCGCCGTCAACTTGTCGGCTCTACACGGCAGGCACGCGCAAGCTGGGAGAAGCGTTGTTCGAGCGGATGAACGGCGCTTGAGAGGGCACGATCTCCGGTTGACGTGCATGCCTGCGTGACGACGCGGATCCGCGCCGTGCCCGGCATCGCCGGACACGGCGGCGTCGCATCACGCGGGCAGTGCGCCCGCACGCGATCCGTTCATGCCTTCATGCCGCCTGCAGCGTGGCGACCTCGGCCAGCGCGGAATCGAGCGCGCGCTGTCGCTGTTCCGCACCGAGATTGGTGCCTTCGGCGCGTACCGGAATGATGTCGGTGATGCCGATGAAACCGAGGAACCCGGTCAGGAAGGTTTCCTGGTGATCCAGGAAAGCGATCGGCGAGGCCGCTGAGTAGAAGCCGCCGCGCGAGGACGCGATATAGACCTTCTTGCCGCCGGCCAGTCCCCGCACACCGGTTTCGTCGTAGGCGAAGGTCTTGCCCGGCACCGCCACGGCGTCGATCCAGGCTTTCAGCTGGCTCGGGATGCCGAAGTTGTACATGGGCGCACCGAGCACCACGATGTCGGCAGCCAGGAACTCATCGAGCACGGTGTGGGTGGCGACCAGTTCCGCCTGCGTGGCGGCGTCCACGCGTGCGCCTTGCTCGACAGCGGCGGCGATCTTCTGGCCGATCTCGCCGGTCAGCGCGCCCAGGTCGTGCAGCGTCTTCATCTTGGCGAACATCAGCGCGGGCGTCTGCTGGGGCACCGGCTCGGCGGCCAGGTCGCGGTAGCTCACGGTCAGGCCGGGGAGGGTCTGCCTCAACCGGGCCACGATGCTGGCGGACAGCTGGCGGCTGACCGATTCGGGACCGGAAATGCTGGAATCGATGTGCAGGAGTTTCATGGGGCTTCCTGAAGAAAGTGAGGGCTCTGTTGCATCCGACGAACAATTTGTTTCTAGATACATTTTGTTCGTTGAGCTATGGTAGGAGCCCAGACAGATCGCACAAGGAGGCACTTTTTTGGGCGATACGAACACGCTTGTTCCCAACATCGAATCCCCGCGCAGCACCGAGGATTGCCGTGCCGTGGCCGATACCCTGGCGCGCATCGGCGACAAGTGGACAGTGATGGTGGTCGGCGTGCTGTCGAACGGGCCGGTGCGCTACAACCAGATCCGCCGGATGATCGATGGCATCTCGCAGCGCATGCTGACGCTGACGCTCAAGGGGCTCGAGCAGGACGGACTGGTGCGGCGGACCATGTACCCGACCATTCCACCCCGGGTGGACTATGAACTCACCGATCTGGGGAGAAAGTTGATCGTGCCGCTGCGCTCGCTCTTCGAATGGGCGGTCGTGCACCGGCCGGAGGTGGAGGCCGCGCGTCAGCGGTTCCTCAAGGAGCAGGCGGACGGAACGCGGCAAAAGAGCTTCACTACCCCGAAGTAGCCTGCGATGTCGCCCTGCGGTGGCGGCAGGCCCGAGAGTGAAACATGCAGACACAGGCAATGCCCGAGGTGATGGTGGCTGAGGGGCGATCCGGTTTGTCCGTCGCGTTGTGGACGTCGGTCCTGTCCGAGACCGCGATCTGCGCGCGGCAGCGGTACTTCATTGCCGCGGTCAGGTGCGATGTGCCCGTGCTCATCCTTCCCCTGCAGGGCAACAAGAACGTCATCCACGGCGGCCACGTGCTGTCCGCCGGGGTCGGCGAGTACGTGATGATCCATCACGCCATGGACGTGAGCATGGAGAACATTCCCGCACCCGATGGACCCTACGTGGCGGGGGTGCTGAACTTTCCATGGCGATTGGTGGGCCTTGCCCGCCAGATCGTGCTCGATGGAACTGGCCTGGCCAGGGAGAAGATCGACAAGAGCAGCGTCAGCTGCAATGCCGTATCGGAGCATCTGCTGGCCGCGTTGCGGCATTACCTCGACCTGGTGCGCCGTTGCGCCGGTCCGGCGCAGATCGATCATGCCTTGGTCGGCATCTTGGTCGCACTCCACGCCGATGGCGCATCGGGATTCGTCATCGCGGACGATCCAAGCCTGTCGGCCCGGATCCGGCTCATGGTGAGCGCGCAACCACAGCGGGAGTGGGCCTCGGCCGATTTCGAGGAGATGTTCCACATGAGTGGTGCGACCCTGCGTCGTCGCCTGGCGGACGAGAACGCCAATCTGCGCACGCTGGTTCGCGAGGCGCGCCTGCAATACGGATTGGGCCTGCTGCAGACCACACGGAAGAGCGTGGCGAAAGTGGCCGAGGAATGCGGCTATCGCTCCGTTTCGAGCTTCCGCGAGGGCTTCGTCGAGCAGTTCGGTATCGATCCGAACGCCGTCGCCAACGATTGAGCGATTGCCGGCGTTTTTTGAGCGATGCGTTGCGGGTCGGCCGTCTAGATTGGCGTCTTCGCCAATCAGCAGGAGACGTCAATGCCATTCCCCTTCATCAAGAAGCGCCCCATCGCCCGCCTGGGGGCGCTTGCGCTGGCCGCTGCCGCCTCGGCATTCGCGCTGTCGGCAAACGCGCTTGAACTGAGCAGTTCCGACATCGGCGAAGGCAAGACGCTTGCCCCGGCGCAGGTATTCAGCGGATTCGGCTGCGATGGCGGCAATCGCTCGCCCGAGCTGAAGTGGTCCGATGTCCCGGCAGGCACCCAGAGCTTCGCCGTGACCGTCTACGATCCCGACGCGCCGACCGGAAGCGGCTGGTGGCATTGGGTGGTGTACGACATTCCGGCGGCGGCGCATGGCCTGCCCGGCGGCGCCGGCCTGACCACGATGCCCGTCTCGCAGGGTCGGCAGGCACGCACCGATTACGGCACCAAAGCCTTTGGTGGCGCGTGTCCTCCCGTGGGCGACAAGCCGCATCGCTACATCTTCACCGTGTATGCGCTGAAAACGGCCAAGCTCGAAGTGCCCGAAGACGCCAGCCCGGCACTGATCGGATTCATGCTGCGCGATCAGGTGCTGGCGCGCGCCACGATCACTGCGCGGTACGCCCGCTGACCGAGTGGGCAGGGTGGCGCGAAGCAATACGCCACGACCCGCCTGGGCATGTTCTGCATCGAAAAACGAAAGCGTTGCCGAGCCTTGGGATCCGGCGTTGACGCGATAGCGCATCGCAAGGGCATGGACGCCCGGAGTGGGCGCCAGAAAGATCGCGAGGGCTTCGCAATGATCGCCCGGCTTGATCAGTATCCGGACCGAAGTCTGGCAAAATCGCCGCGCTGAACATGCAACCGTTCGGCGCGGCGATTTGTGAGGGTGCATGCGCTGCTGCCCGCAACCTCTCGCCGTAACTTCAACGAAAACAACCGGATATGTCGTCAATGCGCATCGCCACCTGGAACGTCAATTCGCTCAACGTGCGCCTGCCGCATCTGGAGCAATGGCTCAAGGACTTCGCGCCGGACATCGTCGGCATCCAGGAAACCAAGCTGGAAGACCACAAGTTCCCCGATGCGGCGCTGGCCGGGCTTGGCTATCGCAGCGCGTTCGTCGGGCAGAAGACCTACAACGGCGTGGCGATCCTGACGCGCGAGCCGATGCAGGACGTGCAGATCGGCATTCCCGGTTTCGAGGACGAACAGAAGCGCGTGATCGCCGCCACCGTGGGCGATCTGCGCATCGTCAACCTGTACGTGGTCAACGGCCAGGATGTGGGCACCGACAAGTACGCCTACAAGCTGCGCTGGCTCGACGCGGTGCACGCATGGCTCGCCGCCGAACTGCAGCGGCATCCCAAGCTGGTGGTGCTGGGCGATTTCAACATCGCGCCCGACGCGCGCGATGTGTACGACGCCGAGGTCTGGAACGACAACCACATCCTCACCTCCACCGCCGAGCGCGGTGCGCTGAACAAGCTGCTCGCACTCGGCCTGCACGACGGCTTCCGGCTGCACAACGAAGACGCCGGGGTGTTCAGTTGGTGGGACTATCGCGCCGCCGGCTTTCGTCGCGACCTCGGGTTGCGTATCGACCTGACGCTGGTATCCGATGCACTAAAGGGTCAGGCGATCGCCGCGGGTATCGATCGCGAGCCGCGTACCTGGGATCGGCCCAGCGACCACACTCCGGCGTGGGTGCAGCTCGGCGCTTGAACGGGGGCAACTCAGAAACCCCCGGGAAGCCCCGGGGATTCCACAACATCCCGCCGGCGCGCCTCAGCGCACCTTGCCGCGGGTGAACAGATTGATGATCGCCAGCAGGATCACCGCGCCGACGATCGACCAGACGAAAGTCCACAACGTGATCGCCTGGTTGATGCCGCCGCCGAACAGCCAGCCTGCGATCAACGCGCCGACGATGCCGACCACCACATTCAGGATGATCCCCTCATCGCGACGCATGATGATGCTGGCGAGCCAGCCCACGATGCCGCCCACGATCAGCCAGATGATGATGCCCATGCCCGAATCTCCTTCTTGTTGTTCCGCCCCGGAACGGGTGCGGCAGGGCCATTCAACGCGCGCTGTCGTGAAGCACCCGTCGAATGGGCGGGTGCGACACCTGCTCCCGTTGGGCAACGTGGAGCGGGCGTGAAGGAAACGCAGGGGCAGCACGGCGAGTGGACATTCGGTCCGGTGCAGGTCTGGTTGCGGCCGCATCGACCGGGCCAGCGTGGCGAGCCACAGGCCCGCGAGCTGCTGGGGCAAGCCCTCGCACTGGCGCCGGAAGCGCTGCCGTTGACCCGCGACGAGCGCAGTCGGCCATGGTTCTTGCCGCCGTTGGCGCATCTCGGCACCGGCTGGAGCCACAGCGGCACGCAGTTGCTGGTGGGATTGGGCGAGCGCATGCGGCTGGGCGTGGACCTGGAGCGACTGCACCCGCGTCCGCGCATGCGTGAGGTGGTGCAGCGCTTCTTCCATCCAGAAGAGGCCGCCTGGCTGGCCACGCTCGCCGATGACGCGTACGCGGAGTGGTTCTTCCGGCTGTGGTGCGCCAAGGAGGCGCTGCTGAAGGCGCACGGTCACGGTCTGTCGTTCGGACTGCATCGGCTGCGCTTCGCCGAACGCGACGGTGCGCTGGCACTGGCCTGGTGCGATCCGGCACTGGGCGAGGCCGCGCACTGGCACCTGCACGAATGGATGGCCACCCCGGATTACCGCGCCGCGCTGGCGTGGTACCCGGAGTCGTGAGTTGGAATACCCGCACAGGGATGTGCGGTGCTTTTGCGAGGGATTCGCCCCAATGTGCGGTGCTTTTGCGAAGGACTCGCAGGATAATGCCGCGATGAACGACGTTTCCCTTCCCGCCGAGGTCCGGTCCGACCTTGAGCGCGGCCTGCAACAGATGGGCCTCGAACTCGCCTTCGCCGATCCGCTGCTGGCCTATCTGACGCTGCTGGCGCGCTGGAACCGCACCTACAACCTGACCGCGATCCGCGACCCGCGCGAGATGGTGGTGCGTCACCTGCTCGACTCGCTGGCGATGCGCCCCTACATCGAGGCCGGCAGCCTGGCCGACCTCGGTACCGGCCCTGGCCTGCCCGGCATCCCGCTGGCGATCACCCGCCCGCAACTGCAGGTAACGCTGGTGGAGAGCAACGGCAAGAAGGCCCGCTTCATGCGCGAGGCGGTGCGTCAGCTCGGCCTGGGCAATGCCCGTGTGGCCGAGTCGCGCGCCGAGGCGCTGGACGAGCCCGCCGCCTACGATCACCTGACCGCCCGCGCGCTGGACACGCTCGACGGCATCATCGGCGTCGGCGGTCATCTGTTGAAGCCGGGGGGCACCCTGCTGGCGATGAAGGGCGTGCACCCGCACGAAGAAATCGCCGTGCTGCCGGCTGGCTGGAGCGTGCAGGACGTGCATCCGCTGCGCGTGCCCGGCCTGGACGGCGAGCGTCATCTGGTGGTGGTGCGCAAGCAGGTGTGAGGCATTCGGGGGAACTGCCCTGTGGGAGGGACTTCAGTCCCGACAGGGCTTTCCCGGGAAAGCCCGTCGGGACTGAAGTCCCTCCCACAAAGGTTCGGTGTCACTGGACCCTGGTGCCTGCCAGGCAAAGAAGTCCCGGCCGCCGGTGCCGCGCCGGAATTTCCCCGATCCCACCCCCAGCCCGCATAATGCCCGGCCCAAACCCCCTTGCCCACGAGGCTTCCCGCATGGCCCGGATCATCGCCATTGCCAACCAGAAAGGCGGCGTCGGCAAGACCACCACGGCGGTCAACCTGGCGGCCAGCCTGGCACGTGCGCCCAAGCGCGTGCTGCTGGTGGACCTGGATGCGCAGGGCAACGCGACGATGGGCAGTGGTGTGGACAAGCGTGAGCTGGCCGCGTCCACCTGCGACCTGCTGCTGGGCGAGAACAGCGCGGTCGAGATCCGGGTCACCGCACCGGAAGGCTACGACCTGCTGCCGGGCAACATCGACCTGACCGCCGCCGAGATCCAGCTGATGGACCAGGGCGAGCGCGAGCAGCGCCTCAAGCGCGCGCTGGCGCCGATCCGCGACGAATACGACTTCATCCTGATCGACTGCCCGCCGGCGCTGTCGCTGCTGACCCTCAACGCGCTGACCGCCGCCGACTCGGTGATCGTGCCGATGCAGTGCGAGTACTACGCGCTGGAAGGCCTGTCGGCGCTGCTGGAGACGATCGAGGCGCTGCGCGCCAACCTCAATCCGGCGCTGGAGGTCGAAGGCGTGCTGCGCACCATGTTCGACATCCGCAACAACCTGGCCAATGCGGTGTCGGCCGAATTGATCCAACATTTCGGTGACAAGGTGTTCCGTACCATCGTGCCGCGCAACGTGCGCCTGGCCGAGGCGCCGAGTCATGGCCAGAGCATCATCGGTTACGACCGCGCCTCGCGTGGCGGCGTGGCCTACCTGGGGCTGGCGGGCGAAGTCATCCGCCGCCAGGCCGAACGCAACAAGGCCGCTCGGGCCGTGGAGACCGCCTGATGACCAACAAGCCGACCCCGACCCCTGCCAAGAAGCGCGGACTGGGCCGTGGCCTGGATGCGCTGCTGGGGCCCAAGGGTGCGGCCGCTGCGGCGCCGGTCACCACCGTCGAGGAACTGCAGCCGGGCGATACGCTGCGCTCGCTGCCGGTGAAGCAGCTGCAGCCGGGCAAGTACCAGCCGCGGCGCGAGATGGACGAAGCCAAGCTCGCCGAGCTGGCCGAGTCGATCAAGGCGCAGGGCGTGATCCAGCCGATCGTCGCGCGCGAGCTGGCGCCGGGCAGTTTCGAGATCGTCGCCGGCGAGCGCCGCTGGCGCGCCTCGCAGCTGGCGGGCCTGAGCGAAGTGCCGGTGGTGGTGCGCGAGCTGGACGATCGCACCGTCATCGCGATGGCGCTGATCGAGAACATCCAGCGCGAAGACCTCAATCCGCTGGAAGAGGCGCTGGCGCTGCATCGGTTGATCGAGGAATTCGCACTGACCCACGCCGAGGCCGCCGAAGCGGTGGGCCGCTCGCGTGCGTCGGTGTCCAATCTGTTGCGCCTGCTGGAGCTGCCGATCGGCGTGCGCGTGTTGCTGGAGTCGCGCCGGCTGGAAATGGGCCATGCGCGCGCGCTGCTGACGCTGGCGCCGGAGCTGGCCACCAAGCTGGCGCAGGAAGCGGCCGATCAAGGCTGGTCGGTGCGTGAGGTCGAGCGCCGCGCGCACGATTTCGCCGCCGGCAAGGTGCCGGGCGCACGTCCGGCCCGTCCGGTGCCGAGCGCGCCGCAGGCCGACATCGCCTCGCTGGAGACCGAGCTGTCCGAGTCGCTCGGCACCAAGGTCGCGATTGCCCATGGACGTGGCGGCAAGGGCAAGCTGGTCATCCACTACACCGACCTGGACATCCTCGACGGCGTATTGGAAAAGCTGCGCGGTCGCGTCGGTTAGCTTCCTCACGTTTTCCCCGCAGGCACCTCCATGCATCCCAACAAGGTCGACCGCAATCATCTGCTGTGCTTGACCGACCTGCCCAACGTCGGGCCGGCCTGCGAGAAGGATTTCCGCGCCATCGGCATCCGCGTGCCGGCGCACCTGAAGGGACGCGATGCCTACGACATGTACGCGCAGCTGTGCCTGAAGACCGGCGTGGTGCATGACCCGTGCGTGATCGACGTGTTCCTGTCGGTGGTGCGCTTCCTGCAGGGCGAGCCGGCACGGCCGTGGTGGGATTTCAGCGCCGAGCGCAAGCGCACGCTGGCCGCCGATGCGCCGTTGACGTTGCGCTGAGTCAGCGTGTCCCAGAGAAGTCACGCATGAGCATTCTGGTCACCGGCGCAGCCGGCTTCATCGGCGCCTACACCTGCCGCGCGCTGGCCGCGCGTGGCGAACGCGTGGTGGGCCTCGACAGCTACAACGACTACTACGACCCGCAGCTCAAGCGCGAGCGTGTTGCCGCGCTGTGCCCGGATGTGGAGATCCGCACGCTCGACCTCACCGACCGCGACGGGCTGGCGGCGTTGTTCGACGAGTTGAAACCCGCGCGCGTGGTGCACCTGGCCGCGCAGGCCGGCGTGCGCTACTCGCTGCAGAACCCGTATGCCTACGTCGACAGCAATGTGGTCGGCTTCATCAACCTGCTCGAACTGTGCCGTCATCGCGGCGTCGAGCATCTGGTCTACGCCTCCAGCAGTTCGGTCTACGGTGATTCGGCCACACCGCCGTTCTCCGAGGACCAGCGCATCGACAAGCCGCGCTCGCTGTACGCGGCCACCAAGGTCGCCAACGAGCTGATGGCCTACACCTACGCGCAGCTGTACGGCCTGCGCGCGACCGGGCTGCGCTTTTTCACCGTGTACGGCCCCTGGGGCCGGCCGGACATGGCGCCGGTGATCTTCAGCCGCGCGGTGCTGGCCGGGCGGCCGATCGAGGTGTTCAACCACGGCCGCATGCAGCGTGACTTCACCTTCATCGACGACATCGTCGCCGGCGTGCTCGGCGCGCTCGACCATCCTTCCGGTGAGCCGGTGCCGCACCGGGTGTTCAACCTGGGCAATCACACCCCGATGGAGCTGGAGCGCTTCATCGAGGTGATCGAGCAGGCCGCCGGGCGCCCCGCCGAGAAGCTCTACAAGCCGATGCAACCCGGCGACATGATCGCCACGATGGCGGATACGACGCGCGCGCATGCCGCATTCGGCTTCGATCCGGCCACGCCGATCGAGACGGGCCTGCCGCGGGTGGTGTCGTGGTGTCGCGACTACTTCGGTGCGCGCGCCTGATGTTGCCTGGAGCTCTTTGCTCGTCATCCTTCCGTCCGCAGGGGAATGAAGGAGTGGGGTTTCCTGCCAGACAGGCCGCTACGCTTCATCCGCGGGTCACGCGATCAAGGCAAAATACGCGGCCTTTTCGCGAGTCCCTCGCAGGAGCGCCGCACATCCCTGTGCGGATTCCCTTTTTTACGCTGCTGATCCAGCGACTGGTCCGGAAACCATGAGCGAACCGCAACTGTCCGTCGTCGTCCCGGTGTTCAACGAGCGCGACAACGTCGCGCCACTGGTGGGCGAGATCGTCGCCGCACTGCGCGGGCGCGTGGACTTCGAGATCGTCTACGTCGACGACAATTCCAGGGATGACACACTGGCGATGCTGCAATCGCTGAAGTCGGCCACGCCCGAACTGCGCGTGCTGCACCACGTCAGCCAGAGCGGCCAGAGCACCGCAGTGCGCAACGGCGTGAAAGCCGCGCGCGCGCCGTGGGTGGCCACGCTCGACGGCGACGGCCAGAACGACCCGGCCGACATCCCGAAGCTGCTGGCCGCGCGCGATGCCGCCGACTCGAAGGTGAAGCTGTTCGCCGGCTGGCGCGTCAACCGTCAGGACTCCGGCTCCAAGCGCTGGGCCAGCAAATGGGCCAACGCGATCCGCTCGCGCATGCTGCGCGACGACACGCCGGACACCGGCTGTGGCATCAAGCTGTTCGAGCGCGCCGCGTTCCTGGACCTGCCGTACTTCGACCACATGCATCGCTTCCTGCCGGCGCTGATGCAGCGTGCCGGCTGGAGCACTGTCAGCGTGCCGGTCAATCACCGCCACCGCACCGCCGGCGTGTCCAAGTACAACAACCTCAACCGCGCCCTGGTCGGCATCCGCGACCTGCGCGGGGTGGCCTGGCTGATCGTGCGCAGCAAGCGCACCGCAGTGGAAGAGCGCTGAGATGGAACTGCATTTTCTCGACCAGCCGCTGACCTGGCTGTTCTGGACCGGCCTGCACGTCACCGGCTGGAAGCTGATCGGCTACACCGGCGCGTTGATGTTCGGTGGTCGCTGGCTGGTCCAGTTCGTCGCCTCCAAGCGCGCCGGCAAGCCGGTGATCCCGCGCCTGTTCTGGTACATGAGCGTGATCGGCAGCCTGATGACGCTCAGCTACTTCCTGTTCTCGGCCAAGCAGGACTCGGTCGGCGTGCTGCAGAACCTGTTCCCGGCATTCACCGCGCTGTACAGCCTGTACCTGGACATCCAGCACCGCGGCTGGAAGCGCGACAAAGCCAGCCATTGACCCGCTGTCTGTAGGAGCGGCTCTGGGTGGCCTAGGGCCATCAGCCGCGAGGGCTTTCCCGGGGAAGCCCCATCGCGGCTGATG
>NZ_JBYSVX010000029.1:0-68047 GCF_058986605.1 Pseudomonas sp. GW821-FHT07E12
CCCCCCCCCCCCCCCCCCCCCCCCCCCCCCCCCCCCCCCCCCCCCCCCCCCCCCCCCCCCCCCCCCCCCCCGCTCCTGCGAGGAGGGTGGAATCCTGCGGATGTTAAGCTTCGCGGCTTGTCAGGACTGTCTTTCCGATGAATCTCCTCGCCTTCGAAACCTCCACCGAAGCCTGCTCCGTCGCCGTCCATGTCGATGGTCGCGTGCTGGAACGTTTCGAGGTCGCGCCGCGCCGGCATGCGGAACTGGCGCTGCCCTGGGCCGAGCAACTGCTGGCCGAGGCCGGGCTTGCGCGTGCGCAGCTCGATGCGATCGCAGTCAGTCGTGGCCCGGGCGCGTTCACTGGCGTGCGGCTGGGGATCGGGCTGGCGCAGGGCATCGCGTTGGCGCTGGATCTGCCGGTGGTGCCGGTGTCCACGCTGCACGTGCTCGCGTTGCGCGCGCCGGCGGATGCGGCGCGCGTGCTCGCCGCGATCGACGCGCGCATGGGCGAGGTCTATGCGGCGTCATTCGAGCGTCGTGACGGCGTGCTGGTGCCGGTATCGACGGAAGTGGTCTGCGCGCCGGAGGCGGTGGAACTGCCAGGTGATGCCAACGACTGGTATGCAGTCGGCACCGGCCTGGGCGCAGCCAATGGTGTGTTGGCCGAACGCCTCGCCTCGCGGCTGGCCGGCGTCGATGCCCAGGCGTTGCCGCATGCGGCGGACCTGCTGGCCTTGGTGCTACCGGCTTTCGCGCGCGGCGAAGCGATCGCGCCGGAGAAGATCGAACCGGCTTACCTGCGCGACAACGTGGCGCTGACCCTGGAACAGCAGCGCGCTGCCCGCGAAGCAAAAGCGTAGAGCAGAGCTCGCTCGGCTGGGGCATTACCGGGAAAGCTTCAGCCGAGCGAGCTCGGCTCTACGAATCCCTGCTTTCCACAGCCGAATGGCTGGTCATTCCCAACCCCCGCCCTTCACCGATCATCCCGCAGCTCGCCGCCAGGCAGAAACAGCCACGTCCGCGTGACCTCGAGAATGTCGACGTTGTCGTCGGTCTTGGGCAATGGCGGGAACGGTTGAGCCAGTTGGACAATACGCAGCGCCGCTGAATCGAGCACCGGTGTGCCGCTGGATACCAGCACGCGGCTGCTCTCGATGCTGCCGTCGCGACGCACGCCGACCGAGATCACCACGCGCCCGCTGAGCCGCTTCTGGCGCGCTTCGTCCGGATAGTTCAGGTTGCCGACGCGCTCGGCACGATCCACCCACGCACGCAGGTAGTTGGCGTAAGCGTATTCGCGGGTGCTGGCCGAGACGAACTTGCGATTGGGGCGCTTGGCGTACTGCTCCGAGCGCAGGTGCACTTCGGCGGCCAGCCGCGCCATTTCGGCGTTGCGCCGCTCGCGCTCGGCGTCGGCCGGGGTCTGCGGTGGCTCGGTCTGCGGGTTGGTCTGCGGCGCCGGCAGGCGGTCCTCACCGTGCCGGCTGGTGACCACGCGCGCCTCGGGCGGCGGGGTCTGCGCCGCGGTGGTGGCCTGCTGCGGTTGCGGCGCCAACCCGGTGCGCTCCTGCGGCACCACGCCGGGCTGGCTGTCGCGCGGGCGTTGCGGCTTGTCGCTGTCGCCGCCGCCCTGCTGGTTGGCCTGGGCGAGGAAATCTGCCTGCTTCGGGGTCAGCGGGGTGCTGGTCTGGCTGAAGATCACGTCCAGGGTCGGCACCAGTGGTGCGTTGTCGCTGACCGCGAAGCCCACGCCCAGGATCAGCAGGCCGTGCACGATCAGCGACAGCACCAGGGTCGCGCTCAGGCGCTGGTTGGCATCGATGCGCGGCGATGCGACCACGGCGCTCATTGCGGACGGCCGGCCTCGATCGCGTCGAACAGCAGCCCGGCGATGTTCAGGCCGAACTGCGCATCCAGTTCGCGCACGCAGGTCGGGCTGGTGACGTTGACTTCGGTCAGGTAGTCGCCGATCACGTCCAGGCCGACGAAGCGCATCCCGCGCGCCTTCAGTTCCGGGCCGACCTGCGCGGCGATCCAGCGGTCGTGCTCGCTGAGCGGACGGCCCTCGCCGCGGCCGCCGGCGGCCAGGTTGCCGCGGAACTCATCGCCCTGCGGGATCCGCGCTAGGCAGTAGTCGACCGGTACCCCGTCGATCAGCAGGATGCGCTTATCGCCGGCGCTGATGTCGGGGATGAAGCGCTGCACCAGGGCCAGCTTGCGGCCGCCGTCGGTCAGCGTTTCCAGGATCACGTTCAGGTTGGGGTCGCCGGTGCCGCTGCGGAAGATCGAGCGGCCGCCCATGCCGTCCAGCGGCTTGAGCACGGCCTGCCCGTGTTCGAGCACGAACGCCTTCAGCGCGGCGGCATCACGGCTGACCAGGGTCGGCGGACAGCACTGCGGGAACAGCAGCGCCGCCAGCTTCTCGTTGTAATCGCGCAGGCCCTGCGGATCGTTGACGATCTCCGCGCCGGCGCGCTGGGCCACGCTCAGCACCTGGGTGTCATAGATGAATTCGGCATCGACCGGCGGATCCTTGCGCATCAGCACGACCTGACCGGGGCCCAATGCCTGCTCGGCGAACGCGCCGAGGGTGAACCAGCCGGCCTTGTCGTCCTTGACCGTCAGCGGCGCCAGCTGCGCCACCGCCACCCCCTCACGCAGGGCCAGCCCGCCGGGGCGGACGTAGTGCAGGCGGTGGCTGCGGCGCTGGGCTTCCAGCAACATGGCGAAGGTAGTGTCCTTGGCGATCTTGATGCTGGCGATGGGGTCCATCACCACGATGACGTCGAGCGGCATGGGGGCAGCCTGAAAAGAGTGCCGCCGATGTTAACGGTTGAGGCGGTGGCGATGCGATCCACAGGGGAAGATGCCGGGTTCCACGCGGTCCGGGGAACTGCGAACCCGGTCGCAGTGGTCCCTCCGGTGCAAGGGTCATCCGTCACGTGCTCTTGACAGCATGAGCCGGTGCTGGGATATAGATGGTGTTTCGCAGTGGCGTCGGAACGGATGAAGCGCCACGCGTGCCGGGGAAATTGGAATGACTGAAAACATGGCTGCGGGTGGGGAACTCGCAGGACTGAGGGTGATGGTCATCGACGATTCGAAGACCATTCGCCGCACCGCTGAAACACTGCTCAAACGTGAAGGCTGCGAGGTCGTCACGGCGACGGACGGGTTCGAGGCGCTTGCCAAGATCGCCGACCAGCAGCCGCAGATCATCTTCGTCGACATCATGATGCCGCGGCTGGACGGGTATCAGACCTGTGCGCTGATCAAGGGGAATCAGCTGTTCAAGTCGACGCCGGTGATCATGCTGTCGTCCAAGGATGGCCTGTTCGACAAGGCGCGCGGCCGCATCGTCGGGTCCGAGCAGTACCTGACCAAGCCATTCACCCGTGAAGAGCTGCTGAGCGCGATCCGTACATACGTCAACGCCTGACCAGGGGGGAAGGGCAACAATGGCTCGAATCTTGTTGATCGAGGACTCGCCGACTGACCGGGCGGTCTTCAGTCAGTGGCTTGAAAAAGCCGGCCACCAGGTCGTGGCCACCGACAATGCCGAGGACGGCCTTGAGCTGGCACGCGGCCAGGCACCGGATCTGGTGCTGATGGACGTCGTGCTGCCGGGCATGAGTGGCTTCCAGGCCACCCGTGCGATGTCGCGCGACGAGGCCACCAAGCACATCCCGGTGCTGATCGTCAGCACCAAGGGCATGGAGACGGACAAGGCCTGGGGCATGCGCCAGGGCGCGGCCGACTACATCGTCAAACCCCCGCGCGAGGAAGACCTGATCGCGCGGATCAAAGAACTGGTGGGCTGATGCGTTCCCCGTTCGACATCCTGGAAGGCTACGAGCAGCGCAGCCTGGCCCATGCGGTGCAGTTGCCCGGCCGGCAGTTCGCCGCGGACATCTGGCGTGGCGTCGGTTACCGCGTCGGCACGCGCCGGTTGGTGTCCGACTTCCGCGAGGTGGTCGAAATCGTGCCGATGCCGCCGGTGATCCCGGTGCCGGGCGCGCAGCCGTGGCTGTTGGGCGTGGGCAACCTGCGCGGCAACCTGTTCCCGGTGGTGGACCTGAAGCAGTTCCTGGAAGGGCGCCGCACCGTGCTGCACGAGGGCCAGCGCGTGCTGATCATGCGTCAGGCCGGTGGCGACGTCGCGCTGACGATCGACGAGCTCTATGGCCAGCGCAGCTTCGAGCAGGACCAGGCGATCGAGCCGGGCGAACTGGCCCAGGGCCGTTACGCCAACTTCATCGACCGTGCCTTCCGCAGCGACACCCAGGAGTGGGGCGTGTTCTCGCTCTCGCTGCTGTCGCGTACTCCCGAATTCCGACAGGCCGCCGCCTGAGCGCGGCCGTCATGCATCAGACCTAGAGGTTGCCCATGAGTAGCACCGCTCCGGACACCAGCAAGAACCATAAGCTCGGCAGTGTCAGCACCAATTTCTGGTTGGGCCTGCTGGTGTTGTCGATCGTTGTGTTCGGCGCCAACACCGGCGTGGCGACCTGGCAGGGCAGCCGCTTGGCCGGCGCCAGTACCGGCGCGGCCGACCTGCAGGTGCTGTCGCAGCAGATCGCCAACCAGGGCCGCGAGGCGGTCAGCGGTGACGCCAAGGCCTATGCGGCCTTCAAGGACACCAAGGCGCGCATCGAAGCCACGGTCAGTGACCTCGACGGCCGCTACGGCAACGAGACTGGCGTGGCGGGGGCGATCCGCCAGCTCAAATCGACCTGGACGCCGCTGGGCAAGAACGCCGGCCAGGTGGTCACCTCCGAAGCGGCGGTACTGGCATTGGCCGGCAATGCCGACCGCTTCAGTGCCAGCGTGCCGCAGTTGCAGGCACAGTTGAACGAAGTGGTGCGCGCGATGACCGTCAGCGGCGCGCCGGCTGCTCAGATCTACAACACCCTGCAGCAGGTGGTGGTTGCCGGCACCATGGCCCGGCGCGTGACCGAAATGCGCGCCGGCGGCACCGGTGCCGCGGCGGCCGGCGACGCACTGGCGCGTGACTCGGTGGTGTTCAGCCAGATGCTGGAAGGCCTGCGCAACGGCAACGAGGAACTCGGCATCGCGGCGGTGCGCAACGCCGCGGCGCTGTCGGCGCTGGAGCAGTCGCAGGCGCAGTGGACGTCGATGAAGACCGACCTCGACGCGATCCTGGCCACCTCGCGCAATCTGTTCGCCGCGCAGTCCTCGGCGGCGGCGCTGACCGCCGGCTCGGGCAAGATGCTGGATGACAGCAAGAAGCTGTTCGATGCGTTCTCCGCGTTCGGTTCCACCCGCGATACCCGCATCTTCCCGAATTTCTGGTTGAGCGTGGCCTCCGGCTTTCTGCTGATCCTGTCGCTGGGCATGTTCATCTGGTCCACGGTGCGTTCCCGCTCGCGCGAACAGGAAGCCCGCTACCAGAACCAGGTCGAGTTCAACAGCCGCAACCAGCAGGCGATCATGCGGTTGCTGGACGAAATCAGCTCGCTCGGCGAGGGCGATCTGACCGTGAAGGCCTCGGTGACCGAGGACATGACCGGCGCGATCGCCGACGCGATCAACTACGCGGTCGACGAACTGCGCCATCTGGTGACCACGATCAACACCACCTCGGCGCAGGTCGCGGTGTCGGCGCAGGAAACCCAGTCCACCGCGATGCAGCTGGCCGAGGCGGCCGGCCATCAGGCCAATGAAATCACCACCGCGTCCGAGCGCATCAACGAAATCGCCTCGAGCATTGAACAGGTCTCGCGCAACTCCACCGAATCGGCCGAAGTGGCGCAGCGCTCGGTGGTGATCGCCGCCGAGGGTGCCGGCGTGGTGCGCGAGACGATCCAGGGCATGGACCAGATCCGCGACCAGATCCAGGAAACCTCCAAGCGCATCAAGCGGCTGGGCGAGTCCTCGCAGGAGATCGGCTCGATCGTGGAACTGATCAACGACATTTCCGAGCAGACCAACATCCTCGCGCTCAACGCGGCGGTGCAGGCGGCCTCGGCGGGCGAGGCCGGTCGCGGTTTCGCGGTCGTGGCCGACGAAGTGCAGCGCCTCGCCGAGCGCACCTCCAGTGCGACCAAGCGCATCGAGGGCCTGGTGCAGGCGATTCAGGCCGATACCAACGAGGCGGTGACCTCGATGGAGCAGACCACCTCCGAAGTGGTGTCCGGTGCGCGCCTGGCCGAGGACGCCGGCACCGCGCTGACCGAAATCGAGCGCGTGTCCAACGCGCTGAACAACCTCATCAAGAACATCTCGATCGCCGCCCACCAGCAGGCCGCGGCGGCGACCGACATCACCCAGACCATGAGCGTGATCCGCCAGATCACCGGCCAGACATCGCAAGGAGCCGGGCAGACCGCGGATTCGATCGGACACCTGGCGCAGCTGGCATCGGACCTGCGCCGCTCGGTTGCCGACTTCAAGCTGCCGGTGTGATCGATGGACGGGCGGCGGGCAAAGGAAGCGCAGATGACGCGTCGTGATACGTCAATGCAAGTGATCGCGCGGCAGACGCGTGTGGTCACAGGAAGGGGATTGGAATGAGTGCGCTTGCCGATGCGATGAGCCACGCCGCACTGGGCTGGGTCAAGCCGGAACTCGACGAGACCATGCGCCAGGCGCGGGCCGAGATCGAGGCGTTTGCCGAGACACCGTCCGACACCAGCCGCATGCGCTTCTGCGCCGGCTACCTGCACCAGGTGCAGGGCACGCTGCGGATGGTCGAGCTGTACGCCCCGGCGATGGTGGCCGAGGAACTGGAACTGCTCGCCAACGCGGTGCAGGCCGGCCAGATCGCCGACCGCGACGAAGCCTGCGCGATGCTGATGCGCGGCACCGTGCTGCTGCCGGATTACCTGGAGCGCCTGCAGAACGGCCATCGCGACATCCCGATCGTGCTGTTGCCGCTGCTCAACGAGATCCGCGCCGCGCGCGGCGAACCGGGACTGAGCGAGAGCGTGCTGTTCGCGTTCGACCCGGTGGCCGGCGACGCCACGCCCGCCGAGCTGGAACACGCCCGTGGCAGCCTGAGCGGGCGCAACCGCGAGCTGCTGGATACCGTCGGCAACGCGGTCAAGGAAGAGCTGCTGCGGGTCAAGGACGCACTGGACCTGCATCTGCGCACCGGCGGCGATGCCTCCGAGCTGCGCGGCCAGGTCACCGAACTGGGCGCCGTGGCCGACACCCTCGGCATGATGGGGCTCGGCGTGGCCCGCAACGTGGTAGTGCAGCAGCGCGACGCGCTGCGCCGCATCGTCGATGGTCAGCAGACGGTCGATGAGGGCCTGCTGTTGGATATCGCCGGCGCGTTGCTCTATGTCGATGCCTCGCTGGATGACCAGGTCGCCAGCTTGGGTGCCGATGTCGGCGACGCCGACGTCAATGCCAGCGCGAATGCTTCGGAAGTCCGTCGTACCGTCGAGGTGCTGGCGCACGAGGCGATCGCCAATTTCGCCGCCGCACGCGAGCATTTCGTCGCGTTCATCGAAACCAACTGGGACCACTCGCGCCTGACCGAAGTGCCGCACCTGCTCGACGAGGTCGGCGGCGCGATGCGCATCCTCGATCTGCCGCAGCCGGCTGATTATCTGGAAGGCGTGCGCCGCTACGTACGGCACGAGCTGATCGACCGGCAGCGCATCCCGAGCGGTCGCCAGCTCGACACCCTGGCCGATGCGATGGCCAGTCTCGAGTATTACCTCGAGGCGCTGCGCGAACGCCGTCCGGGCCGCGAGGAAATCCTCGACATCACCCGCAACAGCCTGGAAACGCTGCGCTACTGGCCGTTGCCGACGATCGCCGACGAGCCGCTGCCGGAACCGGTGCAGGTGCCGGCACCTGCGCAGACATACGTGGCCGAAGCCGAAACAGCGGCACACGCACTGACCGTGGAACATGCCGAATCCGCGCCCTCGACGGGGGCATGGACAGTCGCTCCGCTGGAATACGACGGATTCGCGCTCGACGATGCTGCCGCCGAACCGGCAGCGCCGCTCGAAACGTCGGGCGCCGCCTTCTCCTTCGATCCGGTGGCAGCTGAAGAAGAGCACCCGGGCATCGATGCTGCCGCGCCGACACAGATCGCGCCGATCGAGCTGTCCGTGGATGGTGGTCAGGCGCCGGGCAACTGGAGCGCCAGCTTCGTCCTGCAGAAGGGCGAGGCCCCGGCATTCGATCCGGTGGCCGCGGAACAGCTCGAGGAACCGCCGGTCGAGCCTGGCGAGGTACATGAGGCCGATGCGGCGCATTACGTCTTCGACGTGGCCGCACCGGACGCCGCCGTGGACCACACGCTGGCAGCGCAGGCGGAAGCCGCGCATGAGCCGTCGCTGGAAGCTTCCGTGCCGGAAGCCGTGGAAACGTCCGCTTTCGTTGAAGGCGGTATCTCCGACGAGACATCCGCCGTAACGGAGCCGAAGGCCGAAGCCGGGAACGTTGCCGAAGAGGTACAACTGCCGGCATTCGAGCAGGACAGCCCGTTCGTTGAATCGGCCAAGGCCGAGGACGTCGCGGAACTCGAAGAGGAAAATTCGCACCAGGGCGTGCATGAAGCCGTGGTCGGTACGATCGAGCTGGACGAGGCATCGCGCGCGTTCCTGGCCGAGCTGGATGCGGCCGCGGCCGGGTTCACGCTGGATGCGTTGGAGGACGAGGCGCCTGAAGCGCCCGTGCAGCCGGTCGAATCGGCGCCGGCCATCGCGATCCAGGGCGGGTTCGAGGACAGCGGCAACGAGATCGACAGCGATATCCGCGAGGTGTTCCTCGAGGAGTTCGACGAGGAACTGTTCAACCTGTCGCAGTTGCTGCCGGTCTGGCGCGCCGCGCCGGGCAGTGTCGAGAACCTGCGGCCGATCCGACGTGTGTTCCACACCTTGAAGGGCAGCGGCCGCCTGGTGGGCGCGCGCATCCTGGGCGAGTTCAGCTGGAAGATCGAGGGCATGCTCAACCGCGTGCTCGATGGCAGCCGCCCCGCCAGCCCGGCGGTGGTGACGCTGGTCGAGCAGGCCCAGGAGGTGCTGCCGCAACTCAACGCCGCGCTGCGCCACGGCACGCCGATCCACGCCGACCTGCCGGCGATGCAGGCGGTGGCTGACCGCGTCGGTGCGGGCGAGGAAACGTTCTACGTGCCCGTGCTGGCGGATGCTGCGGCGGCCGTGCCGGAATACGCGGCCGAAGAGGGCACGCCGGCCTCGGTGGACAGCGTGTTGCGCGAGATCCTCGAAGCCGAGGTCGCCACCCATCTGGAAACCGTGCACGCCTGGCTGCAGGCCTCGCAGGAGCAGCCGCAACCGGCCACCGAGCCGCTGTTGCGCGCGGTGCACACCATGAGCGGTGCGTTCGCGATGACCGACGTGCCCGAGATCACCACGGTGACCACGCCGGCGGAGAGCTACGTCAAGCGCGCCCTGGCCGCCGGCGTGACGCCTTCGCGCGAAGCGGTGGAGGGCATCGGCGCGACCGCCGCGGCGATCGCCACCACGATTTCCGCGCTGCAGACCGAGTCGCCACGGGTTCCATCGTTCGCCACCCTGGCCGCGCACCTGCGCGAGCTGGTGGACAGCCTGCCCGAGGCGCAGTGGCCGCCGCAGCATTTCGATGAAGAGGCCGAGCTGGACGCTGAGTCGGCGCAGGCCCCGGAGCAGGACCGCGAGCTGACCGGGGTCGAGGACCTGAGCGCGTATCTGGACGAAAGCGCGCTGTCGTCGGCAACCCAAGTACCGGTGTTTCCGCTGGTCGAGCCGCCGACGGGTGCCCACGCGTCCGAGCCGTCGGCGGAAGCGCCGGCTGCACATGCCGAACCCGAGGCGTTCGACATCGCCGCGCTGTCCTTCGAAACAACACCGGAAGCACCTGCCGAATCCGAAGCCACGCCGTTGGCGGGTGAGGCGTCGGCTTTCGTCGCTGAAGCAGACGAAAGCACGCTGGAGACCGAGGCCTTCGATCCGTCCGCATCCGACGATGTGGAAGAGATCACGCTGGAATCGCTCGAGCTGGCCGAGCCGGTCGAGAGCGGGGCGACCATTGAGTTCGATGCGCCGTCGATCACGGACGCATCGTCGCTCGACGCCGATGGCTACATCCGCTTCGACGAGTCTGCCGAGACCGCCGACGAAACCACCGCATTCGATTTCGCGGCGTCGAACGACGAACAGGCCGAACCGCTGGCTACCGAGGTCGATGACCACGCGGTGTCCTTGCAGGATTCGCAGTCGAAGACGCCGGCCGAAGCGCCGGATCACCTGCAGGAATTGACCGAACTGGCCGAAGAGGCCAGCGCCGCCGCCGGCTATGAGGCCGCCAGCGACCTCGACGCGCATGCAGTGGCCGAGCCGTCACAGGCGGACGCCATCGCGCCTGTCGTCGAGTCCGTCATCGACGAGCCGGCCGCCGAGGCCGATCCGGTTGATCTCGGCCCGCTCGACGCCCACGAGCTGGACGCCGAGCTGGTGGACATCTTCGTCGAGGAAGGCAAGGACCTGCTCGACCATTGCGATGGCCTGCTCGCCAGCCTGCGCGAGACCCCGGACGAGCGCGAATCGCTGATCGGCCTGCAGCGCGACCTGCATACCCTCAAGGGCGGCGCGCGCATGGCCGGCATCAATGCCATCGGCGATCTCGGCCATGGCATCGAATCGCTGCTGGAAGCCGTCGCCGCCCGTCGCACCGAACTGGCACGCGACGACGTCGGCCTGCTCGAACGCGGTTTCGACCGTCTGCACCGGTTGCTGGTGCTGACCGGCAACCACCGCGCCGTGGCGATGCCGACGGACCTGATCGAGGCCTTCGACGCACGTACCCACGGCCGTGGCGAAACCGTTGCGGAAGCGCCTGCGCCGGTGGCGTCGGCACGTCCGAAGCCGGCCGCCGAACTGGTCGCGCCGGCGCCGCTGTCCGCGCCGGTGCCGATCGAACCGCAGGTGGAGGAAGAGTTGCTGCCGCGCGTGCAGCAGGAACAGGTGCGCGTGCGCGCCGACCTGCTCGACAGCCTGGTCAACCACGCCGGTGAAGTGGCGATCTACCGCTCGCGGCTGGAGCAGCAGCTCGGCGCCTTCCGTGGCGCGATGGGCGAGTTGGACCGCACCAACATCCGTCTGCGCGACCAGTTGCGCCGCCTGGATCTGGAGACCGAGGCGCAGATCGTCGCGCGCTACCAGCGCGAGCAGGAACATGGCGCCCGCGACTTCGATCCGCTGGAGCTGGATCGCTTCTCGACCCTGCAGCAGCTCAGCCGCGCGCTGAACGAATCCGCGGCCGACCTTGCCGGTCTGCAGGGCGTACTCGACGACCTCGCGCGCCAGTACGACGGCCTGCTGCAACAGCAATCGCGGGTCAGCTCGGAACTGCAGGACGGCCTGATGCGCGCGCGCATGGTGCCGTTCGAAGGCTTGGTGCCGCGTCTGCGTCGTGTGGTGCGTCAGGCCGCCAGCGAAACCGGCAAACAGGCGCAACTGGTGCTGGAAGGCACCCACGGCGAACTTGATCGCAACGTGCTCGATCGCATGGTCGCGCCGCTGGAACACATGCTGCGCAACTCGGTGGCGCATGGCCTGGAGGCGCCGGCGGCACGTCGCGCTGCCGGCAAGCCCGAAGACGGCACGATCACCCTCCGGCTGCGTCGTGAAGGTTCGGAAATCGTGCTGGAAGTGGCCGACGACGGCGCCGGTCTCGACCGCGAGGCGATCCGCCGCCGTGGCGAGCAGCGCGGTCTGATCGCGCCCGGTGAAGTGCTCGGCGATGCCGAGCTGGACGATCTGATCTTCGCCTCCGGCTTCAGTACTTCCGAGCAGGTCAGCCAGCTGTCCGGCCGCGGCGTCGGCATGGACGTGGTGCGCAACGAAGTGCGCCAGCTCGGCGGCTCGGTCGACATCCACTCGGTGCGCGGCCAGGGTGTCACCTTCACCCTGCGCCTGCCGCAGACGCTGGCGGTCACCCAGGCGGTGTTCGTGCGCATCGGCGAAACCACCTTCGCGGTGCCGGTCGCCTCGGTCAGCGGTATCGGCCGGATCGCCCGCGCCCGTTACGAGTCCGGCGAAGGCGGTTACCACTACGCCGGCGAGGAATATGCGGTGTACGACCTCGGCTCGCTGGTCGGGCAGGTCGCCGCCAGCGCCGATGGCGCCGCGCAGGTGCCCTTGCTGCTGGTGCGCGCCGGTGATCTGCGCGCGGCGGTGGCGATCGACCAGGTGCTCGGCAACCGCGAAATCGTGGTCAAGCCGGTTGGCCTGCAGATCGCCTCGGTGCCGGGCATCTACGGCGCGACCATCACCGGCGACGGCCGCGTGGTGGTGATCCTCGACGTCGCCCCGCTGGTGCGCCGCCATCTCACCCAGCCGGCACGCCCGGTGATCGAGGCCCCGGCCGAGACGCAGCGCATCGCGCCGCTGGTGATGGTGGTCGACGACTCGCTGACGATGCGCAAGGTCACCGGCCGCGTGCTGGAGCGTCACAACCTCGAAGTGGTCGTTGCCCGCGATGGCGTGGAAGCGTTGGAGAAGCTGGAAGAACGCGTCCCCGACCTGATGCTGCTGGACATCGAAATGCCGCGCATGGACGGCTACGAGCTGGCCACCGCGATGCGCGCCGACGAGCGCTTCAGGGCGGTACCGATCGTGATGATCACCTCGCGCAGCGGCGAGAAGCACCGCCAGCGCGCGTTCGAAATCGGCGTGCAGCGTTACCTGGGCAAGCCATACCAAGAGTTGGATCTGATGCGAAACGTATACGACCTGCTGGGGATCGCCCGTGTCCGCGAGTAACACTGCAGGCCTGGGCAAACCGGTCGCGCTGCTCGGACGTGCCGGCCCGGCGCGCGAGCGCCTGCGCGAAGCGCTGGCACTGGCCGGCGCCGTGGTGGTGCTGGAGGACGAACCGGCCGCCGTCGATGCGCAGGCATTGCGCGACGCTGAACCGGTCGCGGTACTGGTGGCGCTGGAACCGGCCATCGAGGACGCGCTCGACGCACTGGAACCGGCGCTGAGCGTGCCGGGCCTGACCGTGATCTTCGACGAGGCCGATCTGGCCGCGCGCCGCGTCGGCTGGGATGCACAGCGCTGGGCCCGCCACCTGGCGGCCAAACTGCACGGGCATGGCGACGTACTGCCGCCCGGTGCGGAAAGCGAAACCACCTTCCTGCCCGAACCGGGCCTGCCGGTGACCCCGGCGCAACTGCACTCGCACTACCCGATGGACCTGCACCTGGAAGCGGCCGCGTCCGAGCTGGACCGGATGCCGGGCGACACGCTGTTCGTCGCGGAGGATGTGCTGGCGGACCTGCCGGTGCCTGCAGTCGAAGCCGCGACCATTTCCCAGGTACCGGTGGCAGCGCCAGCACTGGCGTTGGGCGATTCCAGCACCTGGGGCCTGGTCGATGTCGCCGTGGAGCAGGCTCCACGCACCGAGCGTGATTTCTCGCACCTGGCGACGGGTGGCCTGTCGTTGGTGGGTATCGAGGAAGAAACCGGCAAGCCGTCGGCGGGCGTGGTGCTGGTGATCGCCGGGATCGGCGGTCCCGATGCGATCCGTCGCCTGTTGGCCGCACTGCCGCCCGAATTCCCGCGCGCGGTGCTGGTGCGGATGGCGCTGGATGGTGGCCAGTACGGCAACCTCGTGCGCCAGATGGGCCGCGTTTCGGCGTTGCCGGTGGAACTGGGCGAAGTGGATGGCCCGGTGCTGCCAGGCAAGGTGTACATCCTGTCCGACGGGCTGTCGGTGGCCGAGCACGCCAGCGGGCGGGTGTTCACCACCGGCCGCGATACCGCCACGTTGGTGGCCGCGCTGCCGGCAGGCGACAGCGCCGTGCTGCTGCTCAGCGGCGCCAGCGAGGCGCTGGTCGAGGACGTGCTGGCGCTGGCCAAGGCGGGCGCCTGGGTCGCCGGACAGGCGACGGACGGCTGTTACGACCCGGCTGCGGCCTCGCGGCTGGCACAGCATGGCCTGCCTACCGCCGAGCCGTCCCAGCTTGCGCAGGCACTGGCCGAACGCTGGCCCTGATATCGGAGGAGTGCCATGAGCTACGCCAACAACGATGAGATCCGCGGTGTCCTGATCCAGGTCGGGCCGGAGCGTCTGCTGCTTCCGAATGCGACCGTCGCCGAGGTGATGTCGCGGGTGCCGGTCGAGCCGGTGACCGAGGCACCGCGATGGCTGGTCGGGCAGATCGCCTGGCACGGCTGGAAGGTGCCGCTGCTGTCGCTGGTGCGCCTCAGCGGTCTCGGCGAGGAGCCGCCTGCGGTCAACAACAAGGTGATCGTGCTGAAGGCGCTCGGCGGACATCCGTCGCTGCCGTACTTCGCGCTGTTGACGACTTCGTTCCCGCAGCTGATCTCGGTGCCGCGCGATGGCCTGCTGGCCGACGCATCGGAAGATGCGTTGCCGCAGGGGGTGCATATGCGGGTGCTGCTGGGTGAGCAGAGTGCGTTGTTGCCGGATCTGGATGCGATCGAGGCGAGTGTGCTGGAGGCGCTGCCGGCTGCGGCTTGAGGGTCGGTTCCTCTGGACGCCGTGTAGGAGCGGCGTCAGCCGCAATGGGGCTTTACGCTTAGTGTCGTGATTGTCTGTGAGTCTTGTGGGTCTGTGGGAGGGACTTCAGTCCCGACGAGCTTTCCCAGCGATGCTTCGGTTTGCTAATTGAAGCAACGGTAACGGCAACCGCAATCTCCCTACCGTCGTCCCCACGCAGGCGGGGACCCAGCGACTTCCGCACCAGTTCTCTACCGTTCCCGCTATCTCTCTACCGTCATCCCCGCGAACGCGGGGATCCATGGACGTTGCTTCTAGGTCTGAGGTTGCAGTGACGGCAACAGCAACAGCAACAGCTTTCGCTCCTTCGGAGCGAGTCACCTTTCTTTGCTCGTGCAAAGAAACGTAACCCAAAGAAACACGCCCCAGTCCTCGCGCCCTTCGCTGCGCTACGGGTGCACTGCGCCAGCGGGATTTTCTGACGCGGCATCCATGCCGCGGCAGAAAATCCCGCTGGCTCCGTCGCTGCGGATGGGGGCCCCGGGTAAGTCAAAGTCCAAGGCAACTACAGAAGCAAAATCACGAGCAACCGCAACCGCAACCGCAACCTCAACCTCAACCTCAACCTCAACCGTCGCAGCCATCTCTCTACCGTCGTCCCCGCGCAGGCGGGGACCCAGCGACTTTCGATCCGATCACGCCGGAAGTCACCCTGCACCGACCCACGCGGAGTGACGCAATACTCGCCCCCGGCGGTGCGCTAACTAAAGATCCCCAAACCGCGCCTGCAGCGCCGCAATCGCCGCTAGCCCCGCAGTTTCGGTACGCAGGATGCGCGGCCCCAGTTGCAAACCCTGGAAACCCGCCTGCGCCAGCACCTCGCGATCGCGCGGTGACCAGCCGCCTTCCGGTCCGATCGCGACGACCACCTGCGGCACATCGATCATCATCGTCTTCAGCCCGTGCTCGCCCTGCGGATCCAGCGTCAGCCGCAGCGCATTGCCCGGCAGTTGCGCCGCCAGTTGTGCCAGCGCCGTCGGCGGCGCCAGCGTGGGCAGCGTCGCGCGGCCGGATTGTTCGCAGGCCGAGACGATCACGCTGTGCCAGTGCACCATGCGCTTTGCGGTGCGTTCGGCATCGAGTTTGACCTCGGTGCGTTCGGCGTTGACCGGGATCACCGCGGCCACGCCCAGCTCGGTCGCCTTCTGCAGGATCAGGTCCATCTTCTCGCCACGCGCGATGCCCTGTACCAGGGTGATCCGCAGCGGCGATTCGTTCGTCAGCGGTTGTGCCGATTCGATCCGCACCCGCGCATCGCGCTTGCCGGTGGCGACCACCGTGGCGGCGTAGTCATGGCCGTCGCCGTTGAACAGCACGCAGCCGTCGCCTTCGCGCAGCCGCAGTACGCGCAGCAGGTGGTTGGCGGCGTCCTCCGGCAGCGTGATCTCGCTGCCGGCCTGCAGCGTCTGTTCGACATGGCAGCGGGTCACGCGCATGCGGTGGCCTCCTCGATCGCGGTGAGCGTGGTTTCGGCGAGCAGCGCCAGCTGCGTCTCGTCGATGCAGTAAGGCGGCATCCAGTACAGGATGTCGCCGAGCGGGCGCAGCACCACGCCGCGCGCCAGCGCCGCCTTGTACGCATGCAAGCCGACCCGCGCCGCGGCCGGGAACGGGGTGCGCTTGTCGCCGTCGCGGGTCAGCTCGAAGGCGACCACCATGCCGGCCTGACGCACGTCGGCGACGTGGCGATGGTCGCGGAACGGCGCGGCCAGCCGCCGCATCGTCTCGGCGGTGGCACGGTTGCGTTCGAGCACGTCATCGCTGGCGAAGATGTCCAGCGACGCCAGCGCCGCCGCGCAGGCCAGCGGGTTGCCGGTGTAGCTGTGCGAGTGCAGGAAGGCGCGTTCGCGCGAGTCGTCGAGGAAGGCGTCGTACAGCTCCTGCGTCGCCAGCACCGCCGACAGCGGCAGGAAGCCGCCGGTCAGGCCCTTGGACAGGCACAGCAGGTCCGGCATGACGCCAACCTGTTCGCAGGCGAACATCGTGCCGGTGCGACCAAAGCCGGTGGCGATCTCGTCGGCGATCAGGAACGCGCCGTGCGCATCGCACAGTTCGCGGGCCCGCTTGAGGTAGACCGGATCGTGCATGCGCATGCCGCCGGCGCATTGCAGACGCGGCTCCAGGATCACCGCGCAGATCTCGCCCGGGTGCTGGTCGAACAGGTTGGCCAGTGCGTCGGCGGCCTGCATGGCGCGCTCGGCGGCGGACTGGCCGGGTTCGGCCAGATAGGCGTCAGGCGAGGGCGCGAACAGCGCTTCGGCCAGCAACGGCGCGTAGACGCGACGGTACAGCGGGATGTCGCCGACCGACAGCGCGCCGATGGTCTCGCCGTGGTAGCCGTTCTCCAGCGCGACGAAGCGGGTACGGTGTTGCTCGCCGCGGTTGCGGAAGTAGTGGAAGGCCATCTTCAGCGCCACTTCCACGCCGGCCGAGCCGTTGTCGGCATAGAACACCTTGGCCAGCGGTGCGCGACCAAGCTGGCGCGGCGCGATCGCCAGCAGGCGCTCGGCCAGTTGCACCGCCGGCTCATGGGTGAAGCCGGCCAGCATCACCTGTTCCAGCTGCGTGGCCTGGCGCGCGATCGCCGCGCCGATGCGTGGCTCGGCATGACCGAACAGGTTGGTCCACCAACTGCTGACCGCATCCAGGTAGTGACGGCCGTCGTGGCCGATCAGCCAGGCGCCCTCGCCACGGGCGATCGGCACCAGCGGCAGGATGTCGGGGTGTTCGCGCATCTGCGTGCACGGATGCCACAGCACATCGAGGTCGCGCCGGCGCCAGTCGGCGGACCGCTCCGCGTCGGTGGCGTCTGCTAGCATTCCGGATTCATGGACATGTTCTTGCATCCGCGCATTGTATCCAGGGCGTGTCAGCCGCTCCCAAGCAGGTCGCGTTGGCCCGGCCCGGCCGTCCGTTGCGCTGCGAGGTGGTCATGAGCCGCTCCCTGCCGATCATCCACAAGGTCACCGAAGTGGGTGACGGCGCACTGCGCCGGCAGCAGCTCGACCTGGAGTTCTCCAACGGCGAACGCCGGCTCTACCACCGTCAGCTCAGCCAGGGCCACGGCGCGGTAGTGGTAGTGCCGATGCTGGACCCGGAGACGGTGTTGCTGGTGCGCGAATATGCCGCCGGCGTGCATCGCTACGAACTGGGCCTGGTCAAGGGCCGGATCGACGCCGGCGAGACGCCCGAACAGGCCGCCGACCGCGAGCTGAAGGAAGAGGCCGGCTACGGCGCGCGCGAGCTGCAGGTGCTGCGCGCGATGACGCTGGTGCCGACCTACATGAGCCACCAGTCGTGGCTGGTGGTGGCGCGCGATCTGTATCCGGAGCGCCTGCCCGGCGACGAACCGGAGGAGCTGGACGTGGTGCCGTGGAAGCTGGCCCGACTGGACGAACTGATGCTGCGCGAAGACTTCTCCGAAGGCCGCTCGCTGGCGGCGCTGTTCATCGCCCGCGAATGGTTGGGGCAGCACGCATGATCCGCCTGACCCCCGATCTGCGCGAGACAGTGATCGCGATCGCGGCCGATGCCGGCGCGGCGATCATGGAGGTCTACGCGCGCGACTTCGAGGTCGAGACCAAGAGCGACCGCAGCCCGTTGACCGAGGCCGATCTGGCCGCCCATCGCGTCATCGTGCAGGGTCTGACCCGGTTGACGCCGGAACTGCCGATCCTGTCGGAAGAGTCGGCGGCGGTGCCGTGGGAAGCGCGCCAGCAGTGGACCAGCTACTGGCTGGTCGACCCGCTCGACGGCACCCGCGAATTCATCAAGCGCAATGGCGAATTCAGCGTCAACATCGCGCTGATCCACATGGGCACGCCGGTATTCGGCGTGGTGCAGGCACCGGTGGACGGGCGCGTCTGGCACGCGATGCGCGGCGAGCAGGCCTACCGCCGTGATGGCGCGTTCGATACCGCACTGCGCGTGCGCCGCCCCGCCGATGCACCACTGCGCGTGGCTGCCAGTCGCTCGCATCGCGATGCACGTACCGAGGCAGCGCTGGCACGGATGGGCGAGATCGAACTGCTCGCGCAGGGTTCCTCTTTGAAGTTCTGCCGGATCGCCGAGGGCGATCTGGACGTGTACCCGCGTTTCGGTCCCACCTCCGAGTGGGATACCGCCGCCGGGCAGTGCGTGTTGCTGTCGGCCGGCGGCGCGCTGGTGGCAGCCGCGACCGGCAAGACCTTCCGCTACAACCGCCGCGACACGCTGCTCAACGGCGATTTCATCGCGCTCGGCGATACCTCGCTGCCGTGGCGCAGCTGGCTGGAAACGCCGTAGGAACACAGCACTCTGTAGGAGCGGCTTCAGCCGCGATGGGGCTTTCATGCGTGCAGGTCCCTCTGCGAAAGCCCGCACAGCCATGTGCGGGGATTTAAATGAGAACGCCCCATCGCGGCTGAAGCCGCTCCTACAATGACGCCTTCTTTCTTGCCGGAGCAACTGGCGTGGACCAGCCGAGCAACCCCGACCGGCGCGACGTCGCCGAGCTGCTGCGCATCATGGCGCGCCTGCGCAATCCCGACGGCGGTTGTCCGTGGGATCTGGAGCAGACCTTCGCGACGATCGCGCCGTACACGGTGGAGGAGGCCTACGAGGTCGCCGACGCGATCGATCGCAATGATCTGGCCGGGTTGAAGGACGAACTCGGCGATCTGCTGCTGCAGGTCGTGTTCCATGCGCAGATGGCTTCCGAGCAGGGCGCGTTCGGCTTCGGTGATGTGGTCGCGGCGATCTCCGACAAGTTGATCCGCCGCCATCCGCACGTATTCGCCGATACCGCGGCCGACGATGCCGACGCGGTCAGCGCCAACTGGGAAGCGATCAAGCGCCAGGAACGCCAGGACGCCGGGCAGGTCGACGACTCGGCGCTGGCCGGTATCTCGCGTGGCCTGCCGGAGTGGATGCGCGCGGTGAAGCTGCAGGCGCGTGCGGCGCGGGTCGGTTTCGACTGGCCCGGCCCGGAGCCGGTGATCGACAAACTGCATGAGGAAATCGGTGAGGTGCGCGAGGAATTCGCACGTGGCCCGGTGCAGGACAACCACGCACGCCTGCAGGATGAGATCGGCGACCTGCTGTTCGTCTGCGCCAACCTCGCACGCCACGCCCAGGTCGATCCGGGCGCCGCGCTGCGCCATGCCAATCTCAAGTTCGAACGCCGTTTCCGTGCGATGGAAACGGCGGCCGCCGCAGACGGCACGTCACTGGGCGCGCTGTCGCTGGAGGAACAGGAGCGCTACTGGCTGCGCGCGAAGCTGGCCGAACGTACCTCTGCATGAAGACGTTGTTGCTGTTCTCCCTCACCGCGCTGGCCGAACTGGTCGGTTGCTACCTGCCGTACCTGTGGCTGCGCAAACAGGGCAGCGTGTGGCTGTTGCTGCCGGCCGCATTCAGCCTGGCGCTGTTCGTCTGGCTGCTGACCCTGCACCCGACCGCGTCCGGGCGTGTCTACGCCGCCTACGGGGGCGTCTACATCGCCTCCGCGCTGCTGTGGCTGTGGTGGGTGGACGCGGTCACGCCGACCCGCTGGGACCTGCTCGGCGCCGGCCTGTGCCTGCTCGGCATGGCGGTCATCATGCTGTCGCCGCGCCCGGCCTGATCGCCGCCGCCCGCGCCGCGACGTATGCTGGGCGCGGAGGGCACGCCCATGAAACGTTTCAGCAGTTTCCGCGAGTTCTATCCGTTCTACCTCAGCGAGCACGCCAACCGCACCTCGCGCCGGCTGCATTTCGTCGGCAGCTGCGGCGTGCTGCTATTGGTGCTGGTCGCTATCCTGCGCGGGCAGCCCGGCTGGCTGCTGGCGGCGCTGGTATGCGGCTACGGTTTCGCATGGGTCGGGCACTTCTTCTTCGAAAAGAACCGCCCGGCGACGTTCCGCCACCCGTTGTATTCCTTCATCGGCGACTGGGTGATGTTCCGCGACATCGTGTTGCGGCGCATCCCGTTCTGATGCCGGGCATCCGGCATACTGGCTCCACGCATTATTTCGGATAAAGGAGAGGGCAGATGTCGAGTGGATTCCTGGCGCTGGTGGTATTGATCGCCGGCGTGGTGGTGCTGTTCAAGACCGTGCGGATGGTGCCGCAGGGCTACGAGTGGACAGTGGAGCGCTTCGGCAAGTACACCCAGACGATGACGCCGGGTCTGCATTTCCTGATCCCGATCGTCTATGGCGTCGGCCGCAAAGTGAACATGATGGAGCAGGTGCTGGAAGTGCCCAGCCAGGACGTCATCACCAAGGACAACGCGGTGGTGCGCGTGGACGGGGTGGTGTTCTTCCAGGTGCTGGACGCGGCCAAGGCGGCCTACGAAGTGGCCAATCTGGAAGTGGCCACGATCGCACTGGTGCAGACCAACATCCGTACCGTGATCGGCTCGATGGACCTGGACGAATCGCTGAGCCAGCGCGAGACCATCAACGCCAAGCTGCTGAACGTGGTCGATCACGCCACCAATCCGTGGGGCATCAAGGTCACCCGCATCGAGATCAAGGACATCCAGCCGCCGCAGAACCTGGTGCAGTCGATGCAGCAGCAGAAGATGGCCGAGCAGAACAAGCGCGCGGCGATCCTTGACGCCGAGGGCGTGCGTCAGTCCGAGATCCTGCGTGCCGAGGGCGAGAAGCAGGCGGCCGTGCTGGAGGCCGAGGGCCGCAAGGAAGCCGCGTTCCGTGATGCCGAGGCGCGCGAGCGTTCGGCCGAGGCCGAAGCCAACGCGACGCGGATGGTGTCCGACGCGATCGCCCAGGGCAACGTGCAGGCGATCAACTACTTCATCGCACAGAAGTACGTCGAGGCGTTCAAGGAACTGGCGACCGCGCCGAACCAGAAGTTCGTGCTGATGCCGATGGAGTCGGCCGGCATCATCGGCTCGATCGCCGGTATCGCCGAGCTGGCCAAGGAAGCACTGGCCAAGCCGGGTGGAGCGCCTGCACCGTCGCGGCCGCAGCCACCGCCGTCGCGCTTCGGGAACTGAGCCATGCGCTGGGACGTGATGGGTTGGGCGGCAGTGGCATTGCTGCTGTTCGCCGCCGAGGCGATGGCGCCGGGCGCCTTCATGTTGTGGATGGGCTTCGCCGCGGTGGTGGTGTTCGTCGGCGTGCTGGTGGTGCCGGGCACGTCGCTGCTGCTGCAGGTGGTCGCATTCGTGCTGCTGAGCTTCGTCTCGATCCAGGTCTATCGCACCTGGTTCCGCCGGGGCGACCGCCCCAGCGACCGGCCACTGTTGAACCGTCGTGCCGAGCAGTTGGTCGGTCGCGTGGTCACGCTTGACCAGCCGATCCGCGATGGCCGCGGCCGCGCCAAGATCGACGATTCATTCTGGGTCGTCGCCGGCCCCGACCTGCCGGCTGGTGCCGCAGTGCGAGTGGTGGCGGTGGATGGCATGACCTTGAAGGTGGTCGAGCCGTGATGACCAGCCTGCGGCTGTTGTAAAGCGCTCCGGGATGGGGGATTCGCAAGGGCCGTCGCCGGACGGCTCTTGATCTTCTACGGGTCATCCGTCGCGGCCGCATGGGATAATGCCGGACTTTCTTTTACGGACTCCGGCCATGACCCAGAAGACGATCCTCAACGACAGCCATCGCGCGCTCGGCGCCAAGATGGTCGACTTCGGTGGCTGGGACATGCCCATTCACTATGGCTCGCAGATCGACGAGCACCACCAGGTACGTCGCGACGCCGGCATGTTCGACGTCAGCCACATGACCGTGGTCGATCTGCATGGTGCGCGCGTGCGCGAGTTCCTGCGCCACCTGCTCGCCAACTCGGTGGACAAGCTGAAGCTGCCGGGCAAGGCACTTTACAGCTGCATGCTCAACGCCCACGGCGGGGTGATCGACGACCTGATCGTCTACTACCAGGCCGAGAACTTCTTCCGTCTGGTGGTCAACGCCGCCACTCGCGAGAAGGATCTGGCGTGGATCGGCGAGCAGGCCGCCGCGTTCGAGGTACGGGTACAGGAGCGTCCGGACTTCGCGATGATCGCGGTGCAGGGACCGAACGCCCGCGCCAAGGTGATCGGACTGCTGGTCGAATCCGACCGCGTCGCGGCCAACAAGCTGGGCCGCTTCGCCGCGCTGCAGACGACCTCGATCGATGGCGTGCCGCTGTTCCTCGCCCGCACCGGTTACACCGGTGAGGACGGCTTCGAGATCGTGCTGCCGGAAGACCAGGCGGTCGCGTTCTGGAACGCATTGCTGCAGGCTGGCGTGCAGGCGGCCGGACTCGGCGCGCGCGACACGCTGCGCCTGGAGGCCGGCATGAATCTCTACGGCCAGGACATGGATGAGCAGGTGTCGCCGTACGAGGCGGCACTGGCTTGGACGATCACGCTGGACGAAGGTCGCGACTTCATCGGTCGCAGCGTGCTCGAGCAGCAGAAGGCCGCCGGTGCGCCGCGCCAGATGATCGGTCTGGTGATGGACGAGAAGGGTGTGCTCCGCCATGGCCAGAAGGTGCTCACCGCCAATGGCGAGGGCGAGATCCTGTCGGGTACGTTCTCGCCGACGCTGGGCAAGGCGATCGCGTTCGCGCGCGTACCGGCCGGCGAGCCGGGCGAGGTGCGCGTGGACATCCGTGGCAAGGAAGTGCCGGTGCGCGTGGTCAAGTTCCCGTTCGTGCGCGATGGCGAGGCGCAACCGGGCGTGCTCGGCTGACCGCGCTGCCGTCTCTCTTATATATAGGTGCATCGTCCGTGCATGCCGCGACGATGTCGCCCTCCGGCTGCTGCTTCGCCGCAACTGCCGGTTAAACTAGCATCCCGTCCCGAACCCTGTTTTCCCGGAGCATTCCATGAGCGAGATCCCTGGCGACCTCAAGTTCCTCAAGTCCCACGAGTGGGCACGTGTCGAAGGCAATGGCCGCGTCACCATCGGCATTTCCGATCATGCGCAGGGCTTGCTGGGCGACCTGGTCTACGTCGAGCTGCCGAATGTCGGCGACACCCTCGAGGCCGGTAACGCTGCGGCCGTCGTCGAGTCGGTCAAGGCGGCCTCGGATGTCTACAGCCCGGTCTCCGGCACGGTGGTCGAGGTGAATTCGGCGTTGAGCGACAAGCCGGAGACCATCAACGAGGACGCCTACGGCGACGGCTGGATCCTCGTGGTGGAGATCAGCGATACCGACCAGCTCAACGAGCTGCTCTCGCCCGATGACTACGCCGAGCTGCTCGCGGACGAGGACTGAGTCCTTCCGCGCTGCTTTGGTGGTGTCCGAGACGGCCGCGCAAGCGGCCGTTTCCATTTCCGGCGATGCGTGTGGATGAGCGTGATGGTCGCGTGATGCGATCGAGCCGATACCCGCGTCGTAGACGTCGTGTGGACACTCGCGGGCGCGTGGAGGTGGTTGGAAGCGATGCTTCGATGTGGCGTCGAGGCGTTCGAAGTTTGCGCATTTCAGCTTGTGCGACGCCGGAATGGCGTCGCCGACGAAAAAAATTTTCAGGCGCTAGACAGTTGCGGTTGCGGTTCCAGACGGCATCTGCGCGTGGCGATGCTGTATGTCCATGTGCATGTCCTGCAGCCGATGCGCCGAGCGAGAACAGCTGAAAACAAGCTTATTTTTTCAAGCGTGTCTGCAATGGCGCGTGGATGCAGGTGATGGCGGTGGCGCTTCTTTCGCCAGTACGCGCCGCCGCTGCCGGGCATGCCCGGGCAGGCCCCGAAAAAAAATTGCGCGCGAGTGTTGACAGTAAAAAAAACCGTGATTAGGTTTCGCCCCAGCAGACGATGCTGCCGAAAGAGAGTGAGTCGAATCGACATTCTGGCGACAAGCACAACCCGTACATCCACCGGCAAGCCTTCGATGGTGGAGTTGGGTCAGCTTCCCTCCGAGAAAAGCAGCATCGTTCCCGAGCAAGCACCCGCGTCGGCGTCTGACGCGGGTGTTTCTGTATCCGCCGAGTCATGCCCCGCATGCCGACGGTTCCCGCAGGCAGTCCATCGCCGCGGGCTTGGTTCCACTGGGCGTTTTAACTCCATAGTTCACTGACGAGGAGCCATCTCATGGCCACGAAGAAAGTTGCGAAGAAGAAACCCGCCGCCAAGAAAGCGGTGAAGAAGGTTGCCAAGAAAGCTACCGCCAAGAAGGCGGTAAAGAAGGTAGCTAAGAAGGCCACCGCGAAGAAGGCGGTGAAGAAGGTCGCCAAGAAGGCTGTCAAGAAGACCGCCAAGAAGGCGGTGAAGAAGGTCGCCAAGAAGGCCGTCAAGAAGACCGCGAAGAAGGCAGTGAAGAAGGTCGCCAAGAAGACCACTGCGAAGAAGGCGGTGAAGAAGGTTGCCAAGAAGGCCGTCAAGAAGACCGCCAAGAAGGCTGCCAAGAAGCCGGCTGCCAAGAAGGTTGCCAAGAAGAAGCCGGTCGCTCGCAAGAAGAAGGCCGCTCCGGTCGCACTGCCGGCAACCCCGGCGCCGCTGATCTAACCGATCTCGGTCGCAGTACTCCATAAACTCTCTCCCCGGTGCCCAGCGGGGAGGGAGTTTTTTTATGAGCGATCTGTTGCGGTGTTATGCGGGCCCGGCTCGGTCCGGTTCTGCTCCCAGCCGCAATGCGGGAGGCGCGCGGCGTTTCCGGTCGGTCCAGGGGCGGCGACTATTTGCCATCCAGACGCGTAGCGATGCGCTCGGCACGGCGGTTGCCGCGCGGGTAGCTGCGGTGCCGCTTCAGCGCGGCGAGGCTACCGACTTGCTGGACGAGGAGCCCTTCTTCGGGTCGGGCTTGTCGGCGAGGATGTTGTCGCTGCCGAAGTCATCGTTCACGTCGATGTCCAGCCAGCGTTGCGTCGGCAGGCCAAGCGCACGATCGAGGATGGTCGGCATCAGGCCGGAAGGCAGGCCGCTCTCGCCGTTCCACATGATCGCGATGCCCAGGTCCCGCTCCGGCAGCAAGGCGACCAGGCCGCGATAGCCCTGCACCGCGCCGGCATGGAACACCACCTGGTGGCCGGCATAGTCGAACACCCGCCAGCCCAGCGCATAGCCGGCCGAGTCGACGCGTTCATGGCGCCAGCCCGAACGCATTTCGCCGGGCGTGGAAATCAGCGAGGCATGCAACGTCGCCAGCAACGGTGCCGGCAGCACGTCCGGACGATGCCCGGTATGTGCCAGCAGCCACTGCGCCATGTCGCTGGCGCTGGCGTTGACGCCGGCGGCGGGCGCCAGGCGGTAGTAGCTCGGCTTGGGTGTCAGTGAGACCCAGCCGTTGCGGCTGCGCACGTGCGGACGCGCCCAGCGCGAGCTGGCCTGGATGCCGGCCAGGCCGAGGCTGGCGTCGTTCATGCCGAGCGGCTTGAAGATGCGGCGTTCCACCGACTGCTCGTAGAAGCTGCCCGAGGCGGCGAACACCACGTCACCGACCAGGCTGAAGGCGACGTTCTGGTAGGCATAGCACTCGCCCGGCGCGCAGCGCAGCGGAGCCGAGGAGAGCCGATGAGTGAGGGTGTAGTAATCGGCGTTGGATTCGACGTCGCGGTCGTAAGCGTTGCGGGTCAGGCCGACGCGGTGGCTGAGCAGGTCGGCGACGGTGAGTTGGCGGGTCGCTTCCGGATTGCTGAGCTGGAAGCCCGGCACGTAGTCGGTGACCTTGCTGTCCCAGCGCAGCAGGCCGTCGTTGACCAGCAGCCCCGCCATCGTGCCGGCGAAGGCCTTGGACAGTGATGCGAGCCGGAACACGGTATGCGCATCGACCGGTTCGGGTTGGTTGACGTTGGTGACGCCGTAACCGCGCGCGCTGAGCACGTGGCCGCCCTGGACGATGGCCATCGCCAGACCGGGAACGCGTTGGCCGTAGGTGAGCTGGTCGGCCATCGCCTCGAACTCGGCGACGTTGAAGCCGGCGGCCGGCGCCTGCACGTTCTGGCCCAGCGCGGTGCGGTAGGGCGCGGGCTGGGTCGACGACACGGAGCTGGCGAATGACTGCAGTGACTGCGTGGCAGGCGAGGGCGTCTGAGCCGTGGAGGACAGTGCGAACGGGATCAGGATCCCGAGCAACCCCGATGCGACCGGCCGCATACGCCGATGCCTGCTCTTCTTTTTCATACGCCTATCCGTCAAAGGGCTACCACCTCCCCGGATTCTAGCGCTGCATTTCTGTATTGCACAAACAGGGCAAGAATGAATGGGCATCACATTGAAAAACCAAGATTTACCGGATCAAAACGGCGTGAAGCAGCGGCCGGGTGCGACGAACGCGGAAACGGCGGCGGACGGCCGGATGCGGTGTTCTCCAGGGCGTGTGGGCAGGCTTGCCGACGTCATGCGCTTGGCGGCGGTGTGCGATTGCGGATCAGGTCGGCGGCGCGCTCGGCGATCATGATCGTCGGGGCGTTGGTGTTGCCGCTCGGTAGCGTCGGCATCACCGAGGCATCGACCACGCGCAGGCCGGCGATGCCGTGTACCCGCAGTGATGGATCGACCACCGCGTGCGCATCCATGCCGATGCGGCAGGTCCCCACCGGGTGGTAGATGGTCTCGGCCTTGCGCCTGACGAAGTCGATCAGCCCGGCCTCGTCAAGGTCGTCGCGCTCGGGGAAGATCGGTGCACGGCGGAATCCGTCGAAGGCAGGCTGTCCCAGGATGTCGCGCGACAGGCGTGCGCATTCGACCATCATCCGCAGATCGAAGCCGGCCTCGTCGGTCAGGTAGTTGGCGGCGATTAGCGGCGCGCTCCCCGGATCGGTATCGGCCAGCGTGATCCGCCCGCGGCTGCGTGGATGCAGGAAGCAGGCATGCAGGGTGAAGCCGTCGCCGGGGAGGCGATGGCGACCGTGGTTGTCGAGCATCGCCGGGACGAAGTGCAGCTGGACGTCGTTGCGGGCATCGCTGGCCAGCGACGAGCGCAGGAATCCCCCGGCCTCGGCGACATTGCTGGTGCCGGCGCCAAGGCGGCCGCGCAGGTAGTAGTCGAATGCGATGGCGATCTCGCTGGTGCGGTCGTAGCTGAGGCCGGGGCGGGTATGGCGCAGCGTGCAGATGTCCAGGTGGTCCTGCAGGTTGCGGCCGACGCCGGGCAGATCCAGCTGCGGGGCGATGCCCAGGGTGGACAGTTCAGCGGCTGGCCCGATGCCGGAAAGCATCAGCAACTGCGGTGTATTGATCGCGCCGGCGCAGAGGATCACCTCGCGCGCGGCCTGCACCTGATGCTCGGCGCCTCGCTGTGCATAGGCGATGCCGGTCGCGCGTCCACCCTCGAACACGACGCGGCGTACCAGCGCGCCGCAGACCACGTCGAGATTGCGGCGTCCTTTAGCCGGTCGCAGGTAGGCGACCGCGCTGGAGCAGCGCGCGCCATCCTTCTGGGTGACCTGGTAATAGCCGACGCCGGTCTGCCGGGAGCCGTTGAAGTCGTCGTTGCGTGGATAGCCGGCCTGCTGCGCGGCGGCGATGAAGACCTCCGAAAGCGGATTGTGGTGGCGCAGATCGGAGACGGCGAGTGGGCCGTCGTCACCATGCAGTGCATCCGCGCCGTGCTGGTTGGCCTCGCTGCGGCGGAAGTACGGCAGCACGCTGTTCCAGTCCCACCCCTCGGCGCCGGCAGCGGCCCAGCCGTCGTAGTCGGCCGGTACGCCGCGCACGTAGCACATCGCGTTGATCGAGCTGGAACCGCCGAGCACCTTGCCACGCGGCCACCACAGACGCCGTCCGCCGAGTTGCGGCTCGGGCTGGGTGGTGAAGTTCCAGTTGATGCGACGGTTGTTGACCAGCCGTGCCAGTCCGGCCGGCATGTGGATGAAGGGATGACGGTCGCGCGGACCGGCTTCCACCAGCAGCACCCGGCAGGTCGGGTCTTCGCTCAGTCGGTTGGCCAGCACGCAGCCGGCCGAGCCGGCGCCGACGATCACGTAGTCGTACATCTGCCTCTCCCAAGGTATCGGCCTGTCGAGGCCGATGGCGACGGAACAGTGCCATGCCGGCGCGACGCTGGCGATGCTGCGGTGCATCGGATACCTTGCGCGCTTGTCCGTCCGGAACCTGTTTCTTGATGAGTTTTTCCCGTCTCCCATCACGGCCGGAAGGGACGCCATGAACCTGCCCCCGGACACACGCCATTGGTCGGCACGGTTGCGCGAGGCGCTGCGCGAATCGCCGCCGCTGATCTGGGCCTTCGTGTACTTCTTCTGCCTGCTCAGCGGCTACTACGTGCTGCGGCCGGTGCGCGAGGCGATGGGCGCTTCCGCCGACGTGGCCACGGTGTTCCCGCCGGCGATGATCGCCTTCTTCACCACGCACGGGATCGAACTGGGCAACTTCACCCTGCAGGTGCTGTTCACCGGCACCTTCCTGACCATGCTGCTGTTGCAGCCGGCATATGGATTCCTGGTCAGCCGCTATCCGCGCCGGGTGTTCCTGCCGGTGGTGTATGGGTTCTTCATCGCCACGCTGCTGGTGTTCTACGCGATGTTCCACTGGAACGTGCCAGGCCGGGGCATGGCGTTCTTCCTGTGGCTGGCGGTGTTCAACCTGTTCGCGGTGGCGGTGTTCTGGAGCTTCATGGCCGATGTGTTCAACAGCGGGCAGGCGCGGGCCTACTATGGCTACATCGGCGCGGCCGGCACGATCGGTGCGCTGCTTGGTCCGGTGCTGGTGCGCAGTCTGGTCGGGCAACTCGGCGTCGGCAGCATGATGCTGGTGTCGGCCGGTTTCCTGGCGATATGCATGCTGTGCATCTTCCGGCTGCGTGGCTGGGCGGTGAAGCGCGAGCGTGAACGCAACCTGGTGTCGGGCGAGGTCCCGATGGGCGGCGACATACTCGGCGGATTGAAGCTGATCGCGCGCGAGCCGGTGTTGCGCTGGCTCGCGGTGATGGTGCTGTTCGGCGTTGGCGTCGGCACGCTGCTCTACAACGAACAGGCGGCGATCGTGCGACGTCTGTACACCGACCCGGCGGCGAGCGCGCAGTTCTACGCCAACATCGACCTGGCGGTGAACGGCCTGACCCTGCTGCTGCAGCTGACGATCACGCGCACGTTGTTGTCGCGTTTCGGGATCGGCCCGGCGCTGTTGATCCCGGGGGCGGCGATCATCGTCGGCTACGCGGTGCTGGCGGCTTCGCCGTTGCCGCTGATGGTGGCGGTGGTGCAGGTGGTCGTGCGTACTGGCGAGTTCGCGCTGGCCAAGCCGGCGCGCGAGACCATCTACACGCGGGTCGGCCGGCAATGGCGCTACAAGGCCGGTGCGGCGATCGATACGGTGATCTACCGTGGCGGCGACCTCAGCTTCGGCTGGCTGCACAAGGGGCTGTCGCTGCTGGGTTCGTCCAGGGCGGTGTTCGTCGCCGGGCTGGTGCTGGCGCTGGGCATGACCGCAGGCGCCTGGCGGCTGCTGCGTGCGGCGCAGCAACTGCCTGCCGGGCAGGAAGGTGATGAAATGGCCGCTGATGTACCGGCTGCACGTGCGACGGGTTGATCGACCTCCCATCCATTGTTTTCTCAAGGACGTTCCACATGCCCCTGTTCGCCACGATCTTCACCGCTCTGGTCGCTGCCCTGCACCTGTACATCCTGGTGCTGGAGATGTTCCTGTGGACGCATCCGCGGGGCTTGAAGACCTTCCGCAACACGCCCGAGAAGGCACAGGCCACGCGCGTGCTGGCGGCCAACCAGGGGCTCTACAACGGCTTCCTGGCTGCAGGTCTGGCCTGGGGCGCGATCAGCGGTCGCGCCGACGTCGCGACGTTCTTCCTGGGCTGCGTGGTCGTGGCGGGCCTGTACGGCGCGTGGAGCGTCAATCGGCGCATCCTGTTCGTGCAGGCGGCACCGGCCGCGCTGGCGCTTGTGCTGCTGTGGCTGGGCGTCTGACTAGGCCGCCGCGCGCTGGCGTGGCGATACCCACATCATGATCCGCGCCTGGAACACGGCCTCGCCGGCCGTGCTGCGCACGACGACTTCCACCGGCAGGTCATAACCCTCGCTCGATTCGCGCAGCGGCACCGCCGGCAGCGCGGTGGCATGCATCGTGCCGGTCGCCTTCTTCAGATACTCCACCTGCATCCCTTTCGGGATCCAGCGCATTGAACCCGGCAGGCTGGCATCGACCATGACACCGGCGACCAGCTCGGCGAGGTTGCACAGCGCGATCGCGTGCACGGTGCCGAGGTGGTTCTGCACGCGGCGGCGATGGGCGATGGTCGCTTCGCAACGACCCGGTTCGAGCACGGTGATGCGCGGCGCGATCGTGGCGAAGTAGGGTGCCTTCAGGCAGATCGCACGCGAGAACAGCCAATGGCCGGCAGGCCAGCGGGTGATCCGCCGGTACAGCGAAAGCAGCTTGCTCATGTTCGGAATCCGGATGCGAAAACGGCGGGCCGAAGCCCGCCGTTCTGGTGTTCGCCGATCAGGCCGCTTCGCGCGACGGGTTCGGCTGATGACGATCGTAGTAGCTGGCCGAGCGCAGTTCGTGCGGATCGAAGTCGTCGACGGTGATGGTGTCCATCGTGAGTTCGCGCAGTTCTTCCAGCAGCTTGCGCTCCTCGCCGGTGATCACGCCCTCGGCCACCGCCTCGTCCAACTGAGCGGGGAAGTCCAGCGCCTCGATGCCCTTGGACTTCAGCGCCTTGAGGAACTTGCGCTCCACTGGCTCGGCGGCAACCGCCTTGGCCAGATAGCTGGCGATGCGACCGCCCGGGTTGTTCTCGCACGGGGTCAGGAACACGCCACGGGCGAGGCTGTCGCGGGCATCGTTGGGTGCCATCAGCAGCGCGGCGACGCGACGCGACAGGCGGTCGCCCGGAGCCTCGGCACGACGACCCAGCGGGAAGATCAGCGCCCACATCAGCCAGCCGACCGGACGGATCGGGAAGTTGCGCAGCGCCGCCGACAGCGCCTCTTCGATTTTGTGCACGCTGTTGTGGAAGGCCCACGCCAGCAGCGGCTGCTCGGCCTGCGGCGCGCCCTCGTCGTGGTAGCGCTTGAGCATCGCGCTGGTCATGTAGATGTGGCTCAGCACGTCGCCCAGGCGGCCGGACAGCGATTCCTTGAACTTCAACTTGCCGCCCAACATCATCATCGACACGTCGGCCATCAGCGCCAGGTTGGCCGAGTAGCGATCGAGCTTGCGGAAGTAGCGGCGGGTGTAGTCGTCGCCCGGGGCCGAGCCAATGCGCGCACCGGTCAGGCCGAACCAGAACGAACGCACCGCATTGGAGATGCCGAAGCGGATGTGGCCGAACAGGCTCTGGTCGAAATCCTCCAGACCACGCGCGCTGTCGCTGTCCTGGGCGGCCTTCATTTCCTTCATCACCCACGGATGGCACAGGATCGCGCCCTGGCCGAAGATCAGCAGGCTGCGGGTCATGATGTTGGCGCCTTCGACGGTGATGCCGATCGGCGAGGCCTGCCAGGCGCGGCCGGCGAAGTTGCGCGGGCCGAGGATGATGCCCTTGCCGCCGATCACGTCCATCACGTCGCCGACGACCTCGCGGGCCATCGCGGTGCAGTGATACTTGGCGATCGCCGACGGCACCGACGGCACATCGCCGCGATCCACCGCCGCCGCAGTCGCCTGCGACAGCGCGCTGACCACATAGGCCTTGCCGCCGATGCGCGCCAGCGCTTCCTCGACGCCTTCGAAGCGGCCGACCGACAGGCCGAACTGCTTGCGGATGCGCGCATAGGAGCCGGTCACCACCGCGCCGAACTTGACGCCGCCGCTGGAGGTGGAGGGCAGGGTGATCGAACGGCCGACGGCCAGGCACTCGTTGAGCATGTTCCAGCCCTTGCCGACCATGTCCACGCCGCCGATCAACTGACTCAGCGGGATGAACACCTCGCGGCCATGGATCGGGCCGTTCTGGAACGGCGAGTTCAGCGGGAAGTGGCGGCGACCGATCTCCACGCCTGCGGTCTCACGCGGCAACAGCGCCAGGGTGATGCCGATATCCTTGGTGTCGCCGATCAGGCCGTCCGGGTCGTACATGCGGAAGGCCAGGCCAATGATCGTCGCCACCGGCGCCAGCGTGATGTAGCGCTTGTCGAAGGTGAGCTTGACGCCGAGCACGTTGGCGCCATTCCACTCGCCCTTGCAGACGATGCCGTAGTCCGGGATCGAGGTCGCATCCGAGCCGGCGAACGGGCCGGTCAGGCCGAAGCAGGGGACTTCCTGGCCGGCCGCGAGCCGCGGCAGGTAGTAATCCTTCTGGTCCTGCGTGCCGTAGTGGTTGAGCAGCTCACCCGGGCCGAGCGAGTTCGGCACGCCGACGGTGGAGCTGACCACGCTGCTGACCGACGCCAGCTTCTGGATCACCTTGTGGTGCGCCAGCGCGGAGAAACCCAGGCCGCCATAGGCCTTCGGAATGATCATGCCGAAGAACTTGTTCTTCTTGATGAAGTCCCACAGCTCCGGCGGCAGGTCGGCGTAGACGTGGTTGATCTCCCACTCGTTGACCATCTTGCACAGCTCTTCGACCGGGCCATCGAGGAAGGCCTGCTCTTCAGTGGTCAGCTGCGGCTTGGGGTAGTTCAGCAGCTTCTGCCAGTCCGGATCGCCGGTGAACAGCTCACCTTCGAAGCCGACCGAGCCGGTTTCCAGTGCGATGCGCTCGGTCTGCGACAACGGCGGCAGCACCTTGCGGAACACCTTGAGCAGCGGCGCGGTGATCAGCGGCTTGCGCAGGAACGGAAGCAGTACCGGCGCCGACACCAGCACCACCAGCACGGCCGCGACGATCGTGGCGACGGCATTGGCGCCGAGCAGCCAGCCGGCGACCAGCAGGGTTCCGGCGATGGCCACCCAGGCGGCCAGGCGCATGCGGTGGTAGGCGGCGAAGCCGACTGCCAGCAATACGAGGAGGAACGGCGCAACGATGCTCATGATTTTGCTCCAGTGACGTGCTCGATGGCGTGCTTGGTGGCGAGGGACGTCGCGGCATTTGCCGAGGGCAGCGAGTCCAGATAATGCAGCACAGCCGTAGTAAACGCGGTGTTGTCGTCGCCGGCCACCATGTGGGTGGCTTCGGGGAGCTGCACATGCTGCGCGTGCGGCACCAACGACATGAATTCGGAAATCGTCTGCGGCGTCACCAGATCGCTGCGCCCGCCGCTGACCAACAGGACCGGACAATGTACCTGCCGGGCGGCTTCGATCATCACCGCCTGCTGCTGTGCGGCATCGCCGCCGGCCAGTTCGGCGATCAGGCGTGGATCCCAGTGCCAATGCCAACGGCCTTGTGCATCCGAGTGAAGCAACCGGCGTAATCCATCCTCGGATTTGCGCGGGCGGTGCGGCAGGTAAGCAGAAATCGCATCCGCTGCGGCCTGCAGCGAATCGAAGCCATCCGGATGCGCCGTCATGAAGGCCAGGATGCGCTCCACGCCCGTGGTATCCCAGCGTGGCGTGATGTCGACCAGCACCATCGCGCGGAACAGGCCGGGCCAGCGCGCCTCGGCCAGCAGGCCGAACAGACCGCCCATCGACGCCGCCACCAACACGGGAGGCTCGCTCATCTCGCCAGCGATGACGATCAGGTCGTCGGTGAACTGCTCGCCGCTGTAGGGCGTGTCCTTGTTGTTCCAGTCCGATTCGCCGTGGCCACGCGCGTCATAGGCGATCGCGCGGAAGCCGGCTTCGGCCAGAGCAACTGCGGTGGAATCCCAGGCGCTGTGGGTCTGCCCGAAACCATGCGCCAACAACACGGGAACGCCATGGCGTGGACCGTAGGCACTGGCCTGCAGCCGTACCGAATCGGCGCCGACGAGCGGATTCGGTGATGCAGACAATGTGGTGGAAGGTGTGTTGACCATACCTAATGGTATGGATTGCTTGTCGGGAGTGTCAATACTGATGGGTATGGGGTGTAAGTCGCTGAATCGGGAGGATTCAGGGCTGTGAAAAGCGCCCGCATACTGCAACCGACCCGGGCGTATGGTTAAATCGTCCGATGAGCAATGACACCGATTCCAGTTCCACCCAGGAACGCCCCGGCAATGGACGCAGTTCCCGCCTCAGCGCGGAAGATTGGGCGCAGGCCGCCCTCGACCTGATTGCAGAACAAGGGGTGGGAGCGGTGGCGGTCGAGCCGCTGGCCCGACGCCTGGGCGTGACCAAGGGCAGCTTCTACTGGCACTTCCCCTCCCGCGATGCACTGCTGCAGGCGGCACTGGAGCGCTGGGAGCAGTTCGAACAGGAGCAGGTGTTCGGCAGTCTGGAAGAAGTAGCCGACCCGCGTGCACGCCTGCGCGCGCTGTTCCAACTGGTCGCGCATGAAGTCAGGCCGCACGTCATCTATAGCGAACTGCTGAAAGCGCTGGATCACCCTGCGGTGCGCCCGGTCATTGATCGGGTGTCACAGAGCCGGATGGATTACTTGATCGCCTCATTTCGTCAAGCTGGTCTTCCATCTACCGATGCGCGCCATCGCGCGCGCTTGGCTTACGCTGCATATGTCGGGTTTCTGCAACTTTCGATCCAGCTTCAGCAGCCCAAGCAAGCTCGTGAAGATTTTGAGGCCTATGTGGAGCATGTGATCCACACTCTGATTCCGGGTGAACAATAGCGCTTGTGCGCTGTTTCATCTTCGCAAGCTTTCGGTAGATTGGTTGGTATGTGGCGTCGCTAGCTTCTTGGCGAACGCTGCCGTGCTTGCGAATAGTTCGGGTCTCGGAATATTGCGCGGATTACGCTGAAAAAAATGGCCCCGTTTCCGGGGCCATTTCTGCTTGCGATTTCCAACGAGTGCTTAGAAACGCTGGGTGTACTTCGCGTAGATGAAGCGGCTGATATCGAAGCCGCCGTAGTACGGGTAGTTGCTGTTAGGTGCGGAGAACTGGATGGCTGCCTTGTGAGCAAACACATTGTTTGCACCCAAGGCAATGGTCGCGTTCCACGGTGCCTTCCAGCTGATCTGCACATCATGGAACGTGTTGGAACCAGTCCAGCGGACCGGATCGGCTTCGCCATTGGCAAAGTGGTCAGGATCGGTGCAAGGCCGGTTCGTGACGCAGCTTTCCTTTATGCCCGAGTAGTAGCGAGCAGTGTAGTTGACACCGAAGTCACCCAGTTCCCAGTTGATGCCGAGGTTCGAGCGCACACGGAAGATGCCGGCGCTGCCGACCTCGCCGACCATGATCTCGTCACCATCGCTGTTCTGGCTGGCCGAATCGTACTTGCTCACATAGCTGGTTTGCCAGTCGACACTGAACTGACCAATGCCCAGCTCCGGCAGACGGTACTTGATGCCGAGATCGTAGCCTTCGGTTTCCAGCTTGCCGAGGTTGGCCAGGCCGAAGAACATACCGGTGATGTGACCATCGGCAGCACGTGTAATACCCGCGCAGCGCGAGGCATTACCAAGCACATAGCAGTCACGCAGGATGCGATCCACGCTGTCGGAGATGATGGCATCGGTGAGCTTGTAGCTGTACCAATCCAGCGAGATGTCCAAGCCCTGAACCCAGCGGGGGCTCCAAACCAGGCCGGCAGTACGGCTCTTGGACTTTTCGGGCACGAGGTTGGGATTCGAACCGCTGGTGAACTGATCCGGTGTCTGGCACGGATAGGTCGTGCATGGCACCAAGCCTTGGCCCAGCTGGACGTAGTTCAGCGGTACGCCCGCAGCGCTACAGGCAGCATTGCCATTCACGCTTGCGGAGGCGCCTATGCCGCATGGATCGGTGTAGGACTCGAAGCTGCCGCCAATGCCGCCGTATAGATTGTCGATGGTCGGTGCACGGAAGCCTTCCGCATAGGTGCCACGAACGAGCAGTTCTTCGATCGGACGCCACATCAGGCCGAACTTCGAATTGATGGTGTCACCGAAGTTGCTGTAGTCCGAGTAGCGGCTGGCAATGTTGACAGTCAGTTCCTTGGCAAAAGGCAGGTCAGCCAAGAGTGGGACGTTCAGCTCAAGATAGAACTCGTCCAGCTCATACTTGCCTTCGGTAGTGGTCGCGGGCAAGCCGGTGCTTTCACCTGCTTGATTGAATGCGTCCGGCACAAATCGGCCTTGCTCCTCACGATGCTCATATCCCACGGCCAGACCGAGGTCGCCAGCAGGCAGGGTCAATATGCTGCCCGAGAGGTTGGCGGTATAGCTATTGGTCTTGGTGCGGCCGGTGTCTGTGTAGTAAGGGAACAGGAACTTCTGGAGGTCCGCGTCGGCCAGAGATCCCTGGCCGGCGACGCCGTAGGGCAGCAGCGGGTTCCATGGGCGGCACGAGTCAAGCGCGATCGGGCTGGCTGCGGTCCCGCACTGAGCGACACCGTTCGAATTGATGAATGAAGGCCCCAACGCCTGTTCTGCGGCGATCAGGCTCATGTCACCATGGCCCGTCTTGGTCGTATCGTTACGGTTCCACAGGGCGCCGACGTCCCAATCCCAGGTTTTTTCACCTATCTCGAAGTAGCCGCTGATCGTCGGTGCGAAGCGAATGGTCTTCAGTTCGCTCTCGGTGGTACGGGGTACTTCCCACAGGCGACGGCGGAACGCGACATCCCTGCTGCCCAGGGGATTGAAGGCGCTGTCCGCATCCAGCGGAGTTCCGAAGGAGCCGGATTGGTATGGGTAGCCCGCGATCTGCTGATCGGTGTTGCGCTGGTTATAGAGTATGTCTGCGTTGAAGGCGATGGTGTCGGTCAGGTCGTAGTTGGCGTTGACATATACCGACTTACGCTCAATCCCGGTCTGCAGAAACATCTGCTGGTTCGAGTTTGCATACTCCGATGCGGTGATCGGGTGGTAATCAGCTGCATTGGTCGGATCGCCGCCGCTGTTCAACGTGCACCAGGCGTTCGCGCCGCCGCTTCCGCAAGGCCCAAACCAGGAGCCGTTTTGGCTCACCGGGCTCCAGCCCGATCCAGGGTAGTTCGGGCCGGCGTTGCCATACTTGGAGAACCAACGGTCCTTGGCGAAGACGGGATCTTGCTTGTTGTACTCCGCGGAGAGGGTTACGCCACCACGTTCGCCCTGCGAGCCGATGGTGAAGTGATATTGCGAGGTATCACCGTCGCCCTCGCTGTACTGACCGAAGTAGACACCAGCTTCGGCGCCATCGAAGCGCTTGCGAGTGATGATGTTGACCACGCCCGCAATGGCGTCGGAGCCATAGATCGAAGAAGCACCATCCTTGAGGATGTCGATGCGTTCAATTGCCGAGAACGGAATCTGGCTCAGGTCCTGGTAGCCAGCGGTAGTGGCACCAAGACGCTTGCCATTCATCAGCACCAGTGTGCGGGGGGCGCCGAGATTCCGGATGTCGATGTAGTAGCCGCCCACATTCTCGCCGGATGCCAGTGCCTGTGCGCGAGAAATGGCGGGAGAGCCAGCAGACGTCAAGTTCTGCAGCACATCTGCAACCGAGGTGAAGCCCTGCTTCTCCAGAGTTTGGCGATCCAGAGAAATGATCGGTTGCTGGGTTTCCATCTCCGAGCTGCGAATGCGCGAGCCGGTGACTTCGATGCGGTCGAGATTGGTCGGGTTGCTGGAGCCGGAGTCCTGGGCGAATGCGGTGCCGGTGCCGGCCGCGCCCACGACAAGTGCGAACACAACTGCATCACGCAGTTTGTTGGTCTTGCAATTCATTAGCTCTCTCTCCAAGTGAGATCTTGGGTACTACCAAGGGATTGCCTGAGGGCAGCTTCGAAAGAGCGAAGCCAAAACCGTCAGGGTGAACCGATGGTATCTGCGTTCTGCAGAGAATTAAAGTCCCGTTAACAATTGGCTAGGAACAGGTGAAAACCCTGCGTCCAGTTGGGCTATCAAGCCCTGAGGCACAAAAAAGCGCTGCCCGGTCGGACAGCGCTTTTATGATTTTTAGCTATGTGGGGCGGATGCCGGAACTACAGATCCTGTTCGTAGCGAACGTATGGGACCGTGCTGTCGCTGTTGCTTTCGTTGTTGGGAGCGAACGGGTTCTTGCCGCGGGTCACGATGTTTTCCGCGCCGACGGTGAGTTGTCCGCTCCAGGGCATGCGCCAGGTCAGGCCGAGGCCGAGGCCTTGCCATTTTTCCGGTTGGCCGGGAACGTCGACGACGCGGCCGATGATGTTGGCGCTAAAGGCGCCGTAGCCGCCGCCGATGCTCAGGGTCTTGCTGTCCCATTGGTCGACCATGCCGGGAGCGGCTTCGGTCAGTGGAACCAGGCGGGCACGTGCGTAGGTGCCGCCGATCGATACGAATCCTTCCTGGCCGATGTTCTTCTGTCCGAACACCGTCAGGTCGTTCTGCTCCATTCGAACAGGCGCTGCCTTGGTGCCGGCGGTCAGCCAGCCCGGGAGGTTGTCGCGGCCGTTGCCCAGGCTGACGCCCACGCGGGTGCCGCCGCGGTTGAAGCCGACCGTTGCCGAGGCGTGCTTGCTGGTCACGTCGTCATCGTCGCCCAGGCTGGCGAGCAGGCAATGGCTGGCCAGTCCGCTGATGCTGGTGCCGCGGCTGCTGTTGCACAGCAGGCCGAGCGAGTCGCCCGAGGACAGGCCGAACGCCGCATCCAGCGAGTTGCGGCCGAAATGCCAGCGCGCCCCCGCCTTCTGCTCGCCGGTGGGTTCAAGGTAGAGAAGTGCCTCGACCTTGCCGCTGCCCTGGTTCCAGACCGGCAATACCGTGCTGCTTGATGCCGTGCTCTGCGCATGCGCGCCCGTTGCCACCGCAAGTGCGGCACACAGGGCAAACGGCAGTCGCAGGAAGGCTTTCATGACGAACAGTCAGACCCAAGGGCAGGTGTTAAGTTCCCGGGAAGGCGGGGTGAAGATACTAGGTGATTTATGATTTTTTAACAAGTCTCAGTTCTCCCCAGAACTCAAACTGTTACGGCTATTGGAGCCTTTCGGAGGCGGGCGCTTGTACCGGCCGCTCAGCGAACAATATAGGCAATTCAGTCAAAGGGAAGTGATACTCGCGTCCGCAGAATTCGCAACGGACCTCGACCGCACCGGTCGGCTCGGCCGCCGCCCTGGCTTCTTCCTCGCCCAGGGACTGCAGCATGGTCGCCACCCGCTCCCGCGAACATGAACAGGCGAAGCGCAGCGCTTTCTCGCCGAGCAGCTCGGGTTTTTCCTCGTGGAACAGCCGGTGCAACAGGTCGGGGCCCTGGGTGGCCAGCAGTTCGGGGGTCTCCAGGGTGTCGAACAGAGCTCCGCTGCGGGTCCAGCCGTCGTTGTCGCCTTCGTCGCCGGGGAGCTTCTGCAGCAGCAGGCCAGCGACGTGGTCGCGGTCGGCAGCCAGCAACAGGCGGGTGGGGAGCTGCTCGGACTGGCGGAAGTAGGCCTCGAAGGCTTCGTCCAGCAATGGCGCATCCAACGACACCAGGCTCTGGTAGCGCTGCGGTTCGCGCGGATCCAGGCCGGGATTCTCGATGGTGATGGCCAGGACCGAAGGCTCGCCCAGTTGGGTCAGGTCGTCAGGAGCATCCATGCCGTCTTCCAGGCGGGCGATACCACGCAGGGTGCCGGCGGCCGTGCACTCGGCGAACAGGGTGCGCAGGCCGTGTTCGCCGCGCAACTGGATCGACAGGCGCCCGTCCACTTTGGTGTGACCGGTGAACAGCGCCGCCGCCGCGCAGGCCTGGCCGAGCAGGGCCTTGGCCTGCGGCGGATAGGTGGCGTGCTGGGTGATGTCGTGCCAGGTGTGGCTGAGGCGAACATGGACGCCGCGCACGCCGGCAGCGGGCAACAGGAAGCGGATCAGATTGTCTTCGTGGGTTTCGTTGGCAGGCATGCGCGGGTTCCTGTTGCCGGATAATGCGGACAGGCTATGTCATGTATTGAGGGTGGCAAAACGATGGGGGCAGATCGGCGGGATCACAAGACGGTGCGGCCTCGCCGCCGCTGGGGGCGCTGGCTGCTGGCCTTGCCGCTGCTGTTTGCTGCCGCCAGTTTCATGCAGGTGCTGGTGCTGCGCTTCATCGATCCGCCGGTGAGCATGGTGATGGTCTGGCGCTGCGCGGAGGCGTTGGGCGAGGGCGACTGGAAATTCCGGTTGCGCCACGAATGGCGCGACCTGGACCGGATGGCGCCGAGTCTGCCGATCTCGCTGGTTGCCGCGGAAGATCAGCGCTTCCCGCTGCATGACGGCTTCGACCTGCAGGCGATCGAGAAGGCGCGTGATCACAATGCGCGTGGTGGCCGCCTGCGTGGTGCCAGCACGATCAGCCAGCAGGTGTCGAAGAACCTGTTCCTGTGGCAGGGGCGGGGCTGGGTCCGCAAGGGGCTGGAGGCCTGGTACACGGTGTTGATCGAGGCGTTGTGGCCGAAGCGGCGGATCATCGAGATGTACGCGAACATCGCCGAATTCGGTGATGGCATTTACGGTGCGCAGGCGGCAGCCGTGGTCTTCTGGGGCAGGAATGCCGACCAGCTGACGCCGGCGCAATCGGCGCGGCTGGCGGCGGTGTTGCCGTCGCCGCGCCGCTACGATGCGCGCAATCCGGGGGCTTACGTACAGCGTCGCGCCGCCTGGATCCAGCGCCAGGCCGGGCAGTTGGGTGGCCCTGCTTACTTGGGGGCGGAATGAGCGCGTCGCAGCGTTTGACCGTGGTGATTGCGGCCTATAACGAGGCGACGGCGCTGCCGCTGTTGCATCCTCGGCTGCGCGCTGTGCTCGACACGCTGCCGGAGTTGCAGGCACGTGTGCTGTACATCGATGACGGCAGCTCCGACCGGACCTGGGAAGTGCTGGAAACGCTGCTGCAGACCGATCCGGAGGCAGGTGCGATCCGGTTGTCGCGCAATTTCGGCAAGGAGGCTGCGATCACGGCCGGGCTGGACAATGTCGAGGATGGCGCGGTGGTGCTGCTGGATGCGGATGGGCAGGATCCACCGGAGCTGATCCCGCAGTTCGTCGCACATTGGCGTGCCGGCTACGACAACGTGTTCGGCACCCGCATCCAGCGCGATGGCGATGGCTGGTTGAAGCGGGCTGCGGCGGCGAGTTTCTATCGTGTGATCGGTCGCCTGTCGCATACGCCGATCCCGGCCGATACCGGTGATTTCCGGCTGCTTTCGCCACGTGCGCTGGCGGCGTTGCGGCAACTGCGCGAGCACAACCGGTTCATGAAGGGCTTGTTCGGTTGGGTGGGCTTCCGGCAGCTGTCGGTGCCTTACCGTCGTGCGCCGCGGTTGTCGGGACGCAGCAAGTTCACGTTGTGGAAGCTGTGGAACTTCGCGCTGGAAGGCATCACCAGTTTTTCCACCGCGCCGCTGCGTGCGGCCACTTATCTGGGATTGCTGACGGCCGCGTTCGCGCTGGTATTCAGCGTGTGGGTGGTGGTCAAGGCGGCGTTGTTGGGCGATCCGGTGGCCGGCTGGCCGACGATGATGGCGGTGATCCTGTTGTTGGGCGGCGTGCAACTGGTGGCGCTGGGCATGATCGGCGAGTACCTGGGGCGGCTCTATGACGAGGCCAAGCATCGGCCGTTGTACTTCGTCGACGCCCGTGCCGGGGCGGCGGGAGTATCCTCCGGCCACCAGTCCAGCGACGGAGCAGGCCATGCAAACGGTTCGGCAACTGTTGGGAAGGAAGAAGACCGCTGAGGTCTTCGCGGTGGGAATCGAGGCCGCAGTCATCGATGCGATCCGCCTGATGGCGGAGAAGGGCATCGGCGCGGTGCTGGTGATGCGTGGCGAGCGCCTGGTCGGGATCCTTTCCGAGCGTGACTACGCCCGCAAGGTGGTGCTCCGCGATCGCTCTTCGGCCACGACACAGGTCGGTGAAATCATGACCGCGCATGTGGTCACGGTGGCGCCTGCCGAAAGTGTGGAGCACTGCATGCAGGTCATGACCGAGCGGCGGATCCGGCATTTGCCGGTCATGGAAGGCGATCGCGTGGTCGGCGTGGTCTCGATCGGCGATCTGGTCAAGGCGGTGATCGAGGAGCAGCGTCGCGATATCGATCAGTTGCAGCGCTATATCGCCAGTTGATGCGTGGAGCTGCCTGTGGGAGGGGCTTCAGCCCCGACGGGGTCTTCCTGGAAAGCGTCGGGGCTGAAGCCCCTCCCACAGGAGGCGGTCACAGCACCTGTGCGGTGACGGCGACGAAGTGGCAGACGCTGCCGGCGAGCACGAACAGGTGCCAGATCGCGTGGAAGTAGCGGATCGAGTCGCGCTGATAGAACCAGGTGCCGAGTGTGTAGAACAGGCCGCCGGCGAGCAGCCAGCTCAGGCTCCAGGCATCCACCGAGCGCAGCAGCGGCTCGATGGCCACCACGATCAACCAGCCCATCGCGATGTAGATGAAGGTGGACAGGCGGCGGAAGCGCCCGGTGAAGAACAGCTTGAACACCACGCCTGCCGCCGCGATCGTCCAGATGGCCGCGAACAGGCTCCAGCCCCAGGCACCGCGCAGGTTGATCAGGGTGAATGGTGTGTAGGTGCCAGCGATAAGCAGGTAGATGCAGCAGTGGTCGAAGACCTGCAGCCGCGCCTTGACGCCCGGGTGCGGAACGGCGTGGTAGAGCGTGGAGGCCACGTACAGCAGCAACAGGGTGGCGCTGAACACAATGGACGTGGTCAGCTGCCAGACGTCGCCGTAGATGGCCGCCAAGGTGATCAGCACCGCACCGCCGGCCAAGGCGGCGATCGCACCCAGGCCGTGGGTGAGGGCGCTGGCCAGCTCGTCGCGGAAGTCGGTGGAGGGGCGGGCTTCGGCGGTCATGTGGGCAAGGTACCCCAATCGCGAGACATTCGCATTGCCGGCGCTGTCATTTCCGGGATGTCGCGCACGTGGCGGTTCAGGCGGTGCGGTGATTTGGTGCGTGCGTATTGGTGTGTTGCGAAGAGGGTATTGCCGCTTCAGTGTAGAGCCGTATGTTCCGGAGGAGCCTCAGCGTAGCCTCGAAAAGGGATGCAAGCACAAGCTCCGCTTACAAGGCCTTAGTCGATCGCCACGCTGTGGGCGTGCTCGCGAGTGGCCGAGAAACGCACGCCGGGCGCACGTTCCTGAGCCAGTTGCAGGTTGACCCGGGTCGGTGCCAGGTAGACCAGTTCGCCGGCAGCGTCCAGGGACAGGTTCATCGCGTTCTTCTCGCGGAACTCCTCCAGCTTCTTCGCATCATCGCAATGCACCCAGCGTGCAGTGACGACACCGACCGGCTCGAACGCCGCGTCCACGCCGTACTCGTCCTTCAACCGGTAGGCGACCACGTCAAACTGCAGCACGCCGACCGCGCCGAGAATCAGGTCGTTGCTCATCAGCGGGCGGAAGAACTGGGTAGCGCCTTCTTCGGACAGCTGCGCCAGGCCCTTCTGCAACTGCTTGAGCTTGAGCGGATCGCGCAGGCGCGCGCGCCGGAACAGTTCCGGGGCGAAGTTGGGGATGCCGGTGAACGACAGCGCCTCACCCTCGGTGAAGGTGTCGCCGATCGAGATGGTGCCGTGGTTGTGGATGCCGATCACGTCGCCCGGATACGCCTCGGCGGCGATTTCGCGGTCGGAGGCCATGAAGGTCAGCGCGTTGGCCAGCTTCACTTCCTTGCCGCTGCGCACGTGCAAGGTCTTCATGCCGGCGCTGAAGCGGCCCGAGCACACCCGCATGAAGGCGACGCGGTCGCGATGCTGCGGGTCCATGTTGGCCTGGATCTTGAAGACGAAGCCGGTCAGCTTCTCTTCGGTCGGCTGCACCACGCGGCCGGTGGTGGCGCGCTGCTGCGGCGAGGGCGCGTGCTCGGCGAAGAAATCCAGCAGCGGCTGCACGCCGAAGTTGTTGACGCCCGAACCGAAGAACACCGGGGTCTGTTTGCCGTCCAGGTAGGCCTGCTTGTCGAACGGATGGCTGGCGCCTTGCACCAGTTCCAGTTCATCGCGCAGATCGGCGAGCATCTTCTCTCCGATCTTCTCGGCCAGGCCGGGGGCATCGATCGACGGGAAGATGGTCGAATCCTGGCGGGTGAAGTTACGGCCGGGTTCGTACAGGTGGACCTCGCCGGTCACCAGATGCACCACGCCCTTCAGGCGCTGGCCCATGCCGATCGGCCAGGTCACCGGCGCGCACTGGATGCCGAGCACGCTTTCCACTTCGTCGAGCAGATCGATCGGGTCCTTGCCCTCGCGATCGAGCTTGTTGATGAAGGTCATGATCGGGGTGTCGCGCAGGCGGCACACCTCCATCAGCTTGATGGTGCGCTCCTCCACGCCCTTGGCCACGTCGATCACCATCAGTGCCGAGTCCACCGCGGTCAGCACGCGGTAGGTGTCCTCGCCGAAGTCGGCGTGGCCGGGGGTGTCGAGCAGGTTGATGATCTTGCCCTCGTACGGGAACTGCATCACCGAGGAGGTGACCGAGATCCCGCGCTCCTTCTCCAGCGCCATCCAGTCGGAGGTGGCGTGGCGCGCAGCCTTGCGGCCCTTGACCGAGCCGGCCATCTGGATCGCGCCGCCGAACAGCAACAGCTTTTCGGTCAGCGTGGTCTTGCCTGCGTCGGGATGGGAAATGATGGCGAAGGTGCGGCGGCGCGCGGCTTCGGTGGCGACTTCGGACATGGAAAATGCGCCCGGCCGGGCACTGGAGCGGAAAGGGAAGTCCGCGATTATAGCGGGCTTCCCGGTTGCGCCGTTCCGGTCGCTGTCTCTGCCGGATGCGCGAAGCGCAGTTCGCCGAGCGGGCCGGCCATCCGGAACGGGACCGAGACCAGCTTCGTGCTGCGGTTGAGCTGCACGGCGAAATGCAGGTGCGGACCGGTGCTCAGGCCGGTGTTGCCGGACAGACCGAGGCGGTCGCCGGTGCGCACGGTCTGGCCGATCCGCACGACGATGCCGCCGGGGGCGAGGTGGGCGTAGATGGCCATGCTGCCGTCGGCGTGGAGGATGCGGACGAGGTTGGCGCCGTTGCCGAACTGCGCGGGGTCGCGTCCGGCTTCGCGGAAATCGTCGCGCACTTCCATCACTACGCCGTCGCGTGCGGCCAGCACCGGGGTACGCTCGGGCAGGGCGAAATCCAGCGCGTAGTGATTGGCGGGATCGGTGTGGCTGAAGCTGCCTCCGAATCCCTGGTCGATGCGTACGGGCGTGCTGGCGAAGGGCAACTGGTAGACGACATCGTCGGCATGGCCGCGCGGCGAGCCGGGGATGGCGTCGACGTTCAGGCCCAGCAGGGGCTTGCTGCCGGGTTGTAGCGGGTAGATGCGCGTCGCGAGTCGCCGCTCTCCGGCTTTCAATTCCAGGGTCACTGGCAAGGCCGGCACGGCGCGGAATCCGTCGCCGCCCTGGTCGTGCAGGCGGACCTGGGCTGGGCCGCCGAGTGGGTTGGCCAGCCAGACCTGTTGGATTTCGCCGTGGTCCTCCACTTGCAGCCAGGGTTGTGGGGCCGGTGCGTTGGCGTGGGCCGGGACGGTGGCCGGCGGGGGCACGGTCCGTTCACGCCAGTCCATCAGCCGCTGCGCGGTTGCGAGAAGTGGGGCACACGCCAGCAATGCCGCGGCGAAAGAGGGGTAATGGGGGCGTCGCGGCACGGGCGGGATCGGCTGAACAGGAGGCCGATTATGGCCGGCGGATCGGTATCCGCTGAAATCATATCTCTCCATCCGAATAAAGCGATTGACAGGCCTTTGGGGCGGTGGCATCGTAGCTGGACCATCGAGACCGGCGGAGGGACAGGCCCTTTGATGCCGGGGCAACCAGCGCAGCGCAAGCTGCGTGGTCGGTGCCAAATCCTGCGGGGACCCAGCGTCCGCCGAAAAGATGGTTCGTACTTGCCTTCCGCAGGTCGAACGCGAGCTCCGCGAAGCTCGATGGCCGTTTTCCCCCAGGAATACCGCCATGAGCCTCGCCCACGCCGCACCCAGCACTGCCTATGTCTACACGCCCGTCGCCGATGACGAGGGGCGTATTGCCGTGCGTGGCGAGGTGGTGGCGGCGCTGCCGATGCGTCATGCCGGCCTGCGCAGCGTGGTGTTGCGCTATGAGCTGGTCGGCGCGGCCGAGGCGCCGGTGGTGTTCGTGGCGGGCGGTATCTCCGCGCACCGCCATGTCACCTCCGGTGCGCTGTTCCCGGAGAAGGGCTGGGCGGAAGGACTGCTGGACGCCGGCCGCACGCTGGATCCGGCCCGGCGCCGGATCCTGTCCTTCGATTTCCTCGGTGCCGACGGGCTGCTCGATGCGCCGATCGACACTGCCGATCAGGCCGATGCGATCGCGGTGCTGCTCGATGCGCTCGGCATCCAGCAACTGCAAGGCTACGTCGGCTATTCCTACGGCGCGCTGGTGGGCCTGCAGTTCGCGATCCGGCATCCGGCGCGGGTGCAGAAGCTGGTCGCGGTCAGCGGCGCGCATCGTGCACATCCGTACGCGGCGGCCTGGCGCGCGCTGCAGCGTCGCGCGGTCGCGCTGGGGCAACTGCAATGTGCCGAGAGCCACGGGCTGTCGCTGGCGCGCCAGTTCGCGATGCTCAGCTATCGCACGCCTGAGGAATTCGGTGAGCGTTTCGACGCCGCGCCGGAAGTGATCAACGGCCGCGTGCGCGTGGCCGCCGAGGACTATCTCGATGCGGCCGGCGCGCAGTACGTCGCGCGCACCCAGGTCAATGCCTACCTGCGCCTGTCCGAATCCATCGATCTGCATCGCATCGATCCTGCCGCCGTCAGCGTGCCGACCGTTGCGGTCGCGGTCGAGGGCGACCGGCTGGTGCCGCTGTCGGACATGGTCGCGCTGGTCGAAGGCCTGGGCCCGCGCGGCAGCCTGCGCGTGCTGCGTTCGCCCTACGGCCATGACGCCTTTCTCAAAGAAACCGATCGCATCGACGCGATTCTCGCCACCACCTTTCGCGCTACCGGAGACAACGCATGAGCTTCCACAACACCGACATCCCCTGTAGCTTGGCCACCGGCGCCGTGCGCGCCGGTATCGATCGCGATACCGCTTATGGCGCGGTGACACCGCCGATCGTGTTGTCGTCGAATTTCTCCTTCGACGGTTTCGGCAACAAGCGCGAGTACGACTACACCCGCAGCGGCAATCCGACCCGCGATCTGCTCGGCGAGGCGCTGGCGCAGCTGGAAGGCGGCGCTGGCGGCGTGGTGACCTCGACCGGCATGGGTGCGATCAATCTGGTGCTCAATGCGCTGCTGCAGCCGGGCGACAAGCTGGTGGTGCCGCACGATGCGTACGGCGGCAGCTGGCGCTTGTTCAACGCGCTGGCCAACAAGGGCCACTTCGAGCTGATCACTGCCGATCTGACCAACCCGGTATCGCTGGGCGAGGCGCTGGCGCAGTCGCCGAAGCTGGTGTTGATCGAGACTCCCTCCAACCCGTTGCTGCGCATCACCGATCTGCGGCTGGTCATCGAGGCCGCGCACAAGATCGGCGCGCTGGCGGTGGTCGACAACACGTTCCTGTCGCCGGCACTGCAGCGCCCGATCGAGTTCGGCGCCGATCTGGTGATCCACTCCACCACCAAGTACGTCAACGGTCACAGCGATGTGGTCGGCGGTGCGGTGATCGCGCGTGATGCCGAAGTGCATCAGCAACTGGTGTGGTGGGCGAATGCGCTGGGCCTGACCGGCTCGCCGTTCGATGCGTTCCTGACCCTGCGCGGCCTGCGCACGCTGGATGCGCGCCTGCGCGTACACCAGGAGAACGCGCACGCGGTGGTGTCGCTGCTCGACGGCCACAGCGTGGTACCGAAGGTGTACTACCCCGGGCTGCCCACGCATCCTGGCCATTTGCTGGCGGCGCGTCAGCAGCGCGGCTTTGGCGCGATGATCTCGTTCGAGCTGGACGGCGGCGAGACGGCGGTGCGCGCGTTCGTCGAGGGCCTGCGCTACTTCACCCTGGCCGAGTCGCTCGGTGGCGTTGAAAGCCTGGTCGCGCACCCGGCGACGATGACGCATGCGGCGATGACGGCGGAAGCACGTGCCAAGGCCGGTATCTCCGATGGCCTGCTGCGGCTGTCGGTCGGCATCGAGTCCGCTGAAGATCTGGTGGCCGATCTGCGCGCCGGCCTGGCACGCGCCGAGGCAGCGGTGGGCGAGTCCAAACGCAAGCTCGCCGACGCATGAGTTCGGTCGTACGACTGGCCTCAGCGGCGGCGCCGAGGCGGCGTTTGGCATTGCTCGGTACCGGCGTGGTCGGGACTGCGTTCGTGGCCCGCTACGAACGCTTGCGTTCGCGCGGCCTGACCCTGCCGCCGCTGGCATGGCTGGCGAACTCGCGCGCGCTGCAGCTTTGCGATGAAGACACCGGGTATGCGCTGCTGCAGGCGCGCAACGCACCGGCACGGCTGGACGAGAGCGGTCTGCCGCCGTGGGCGGAAGGCGAGGCGCTGCATGCCGGCGACATCGTGGTCGATGCTACCGCCAGCGATGCGGTCGCCGGCTGGCATGTGGACTGGCTTGCGCGCGGTGTGCACGTGGTCACCGCCAACAAACTCGGCAACGGTGCGGCGCTGGTGCGTGCGCAGGCGATCACGCGGGCGCGTGCCGAGTCCGGTGCGCGCTATGGCGACGCCGCCACGGTCGGTGCGGGGTTGCCGCTGCTACGCAGTCTGCGAGCGCTGGTGGCCGGTGGCGATCACATCCATCGTGTGGAAGGCGTGCTGTCCGGTTCGCTGGCGTGGCTGTTCAATCACTACGACGGCATGCGGCCGTTCTCTGGGTTCGTGCGGCAGGCGCGCGAGGCCGGTTACACCGAGCCGGATCCGCGTATCGATCTGTCCGGTGAGGACGTGCGCCGCAAGCTGCTGATCCTGGCGCGTGCGGCGGGGATGACCTTGCAATCGGACGATGTGCAGGTGGCCTCGCTGGTGCCGGCATCGTTGGCGCGGTTGCCGCTGGCGGAACTGGATGCGGCGTTGGGTGAACTGGACGAGCCGCTGGCCGCGCGTTTCGGGCAGGCCCATCGCAACGGTGCGCGACTGCGCTTCCTGGGACGCTTCGAGGACGGGCAGGCCAGTGTCGGCTTGCAGGAGTTGCCGGTCGATCATCCGTTGTGCGGCGGTGGCGGTACCGACAATCGCGTGGCGATCTACAGCGATCGCTATGACGTGCAGCCGCTGGTGGTACAGGGGCCGGGTGCGGGCGCGGAAGTGACCGCGGCGGCGTTGCTGGATGACGTGTTGCAGGTGATTGTCGGCTGACAGCGTTGGCGTCTTGTAGGAGCGGCTTTAGCCGCGATGGGGCTTTCTCAGTAAAGCCCCATCGCGGCTGAAGCCGCTCCTACAGGGAAAGGTGTCGTCAGTGATCCAATGCCTTCAACAACGCGGCGTTGAAGCGGACTGGGTCTTGTACTTGCGGGGAATGTCCAAGTTCTGCGAATTCGACCAGCGTTGCGCCGGGGATCGCAGCGGCGGCGCGCTTGCCTAGTGCCGGGTAGTTGCCGAGCTTGGCTTTCACCTCGGGTGAGGCCAGCGCCTTGCCGATCGCGGTGTTGTCCTTCTGGCCGATGAAGAGCGTGGTGGGCACGCGCAGCTGCGGCAGTTCGTAGACCACCGGCTGGTTGAAGATCATGTCGTAGGTCAGCGCCTGGTCCCAGGCCACTGCCTGCTTGCCCGGGCCGGCGTACATGCCGGCCTGCATGCGTGCCCAGTGCTCGAACTCGGGCTTCCATTCGCCGGCGTAGTAGGTCGCAAGCTGGTAGCGCTTGATGCTGTCGAAATCAGTCTTGAGTTCGCCGGCGTACCACGCGTCGATGTCCTGCCAGGGCACACCGAGGGCTTTCCAGTCTTCCAGTCCGAGCGGGTTGACCAGCGCGAGGTGCTCGGTGGCTTGCGGATAGGTCAGTGCATAGCGGATCGCGAGCATGCCGCCCATCGAGTGACCGACCACGATGCTCTGGGTGATGCCGAGCTGTTCCAGCAAGGCATGGGTGTTCGCCGCCAGTTGCGCCAGTGAAAACTGATAGCTGGCCGGCTTGCTGGATTTGCAGAAGCCGATCTGGTCCGGTGCGATCACCCGATAACCGGCCTGGCTGAGCGCCTCGATGGTGTGCTGCCAGGTTCCCGCGCAGAAGTTCTTGCCGTGCAGCAGCAGTGCGGTGCGTCCGTTCGGCGGGCCGGCGGCGGGGACGTCGAGGTAGGCCATTTCCAGCGCCTGCCCTTGCGAGCGGAATGCGTAGACATGCGGCGGATACGGGTAGTCGAAGCCTTCCAGGCGCTGGCCATAGGCGTTGTCGGCGGCGTGGCTGGAGAAGGCTGCGGCGAGCAGCAGGGCCGGAAGCAGGGATTTCATCGGGGCCACCGTGACGGGGATGTCCGAATCTAAACGATCCGGGCAGCGCGCCGCGACGACGGCACGCTCACATGCGTGCACGCCGCCGGCAGGATCAGCACTCGATGACGTTCACCGCCAGGCCGCCGCGGCTGGTTTCCTTGTACTTGTCCTGCATGTCGCGGCCGGTGTCGCGCATGGTCTTGATGACCTTGTCGAGCGAGACCTTGTGCTTGCCGTCGCCGCGCATCGCCATGCGCGAGGCGTTGATCGCCTTCACCGCGCCCATCGCGTTGCGCTCGATGCAGGGGATCTGCACCAGCCCGCCGATCGGGTCGCAGGTCAGGCCGAGGTTGTGTTCCATGCCGATCTCAGCGGCGTTCTCCACCTGGCCGGGATTGCCGCCGAGCGCGGCGACCAGGCCGGCGGCGGCCATCGAGCAGGCCACGCCGACCTCGCCCTGGCAGCCGACTTCGGCACCGGAGATCGAGGCGTTTTCCTTGTAGAGGATGCCGATGGCGGCGGCGGTCAGCAGGAAGTCGAACACGCGCTGCTCGCTGGCGCCGGGGCAGAAGCGGTCGAAGTAGTGCAGCACCGAAGGGATGATGCCGGCCGCGCCATTGGTCGGTGCGGTGACCACGCGTCCGCCGGCGGCGTTTTCCTCGTTGACGGCGAGTGCGTACAGGTTGACCCAGTCGAGCGTGGTCAGCGGGTCGCGCATCGCCGCTTCTGGCTTGGACGACAGTTCGCGGTACAGCGCCGGCGCGCGGCGCGTCACGTGCAGTCCGCCAGGCAAGGTGCCTTCCTCGCGGATGCCGCGCGCCACGCAGCTCTGCATCGCGTCCCAGAGTTCGCGCAGGCCAGCGCGGATCTCGTCCTCGCTGCGCCAGCACTTCTCGTTTTCGAACATCAGCGTGGCGATGCTGAGGCCGCTGCGTGCACACTGCGCCAGCAGTTCGTCACCGCTGTTGAACGGATACGGCAGCGGGGTGGCGTCGGGCACGATGCGGTCGTCCGCCGCGTCGTCGGCATTGACCACGAAGCCGCCGCCGACCGAGTAGTAGTCGCGCGTGGCGATCACTTCCTCATCGGCGCCGTAAGCGGTGAAGCGCATGCCGTTGGTGTGGTACGGCAGCTTCTGGCGCTTGTTCATCAGCAGGTCGCGCTTCTCCTCGAAGGCGATCTCGTGCGTCCCCATCAACTGGATGCGCTTGTCGGTGCGGATGCGCTGCAGCGTCGCCGGGATGATGTCCGGATCGATCAGGTTGGGGCGGTGGCCTTCCAGGCCAAGCAGGATCGCCTTGTCGGTGCCGTGGCCGCGCCCGGTCAGGGCCAGTGAGCCGAACACCTCGGAGCGCACGCGCACCACGTCCTGCAGGCGGCCGGGGTCGAGCAGCCAGCGATGGATGAAACGTTCGGCCGCGCGCATCGGGCCCACGGTATGGGAGGAACTCGGACCGATGCCGATCTTGAACAGGTCGAACGTACTGACAGCCATGCTTGCCGAAGGGTGAGGAGGCGAATCGGACTATTCTACGGGCCCGCCGTTACCGACACGGCCTGCATTGCAGCATCCGACGCCCGCACGATGTCACTGACCCTGTATCAACGCGACGACTGCCATCTGTGCGACATCGCCATCACGGTGCTGGCGCAGGCCCGTGCCGGCGATTTCGCCAGCGTATTCATTGATGACGACGCGGCGCTGGAAGCGCGCTACGGCACGCGCGTGCCGGTGCTGGCCGACATGAACGGACGGGAACTGGACTGGCCATTCGATGCGACGCGGTTGCGAAGCTGGCTCGACTCCACCGTGAGCGGATGAGCCCGCGCGATCTGCCGATCAATGCCGGTTGCCCGGCACGTCGAGCAATCGCGTGATGTGGGCCTTGGCGAAGTGGATGAAGGCTGCGGTGCGTTCGGCATCAGGTTGCAGGTCGCCCGCGACGATGCCGCGATAGCCATCGCGGGCCTCGCGCAGGAGGGGCTGGTGCTCGCCGGGCAGGCGTTCCAGCAGCCAGTCGGCTGCGCTGTCCTTGGGGGCGATCTGTCCCGTCGAAGCGCTGTACCAGATGCGGGCGAGCGCGAGCATGATGTGTGGTTCTTCGCCTTGCCAGTCCTCGGCGGAATTCCATTGCGCCACGGTGTCGGCCAGGGCGTGGAAGAAATCACGCTCCGGTACGGGCTCGAACAGGGCAGGCGCCGGCGGGCCGAACAGGGCAAGGCTGTGCTGTCTCGCCTTCGTCAGCAGGATCGCGAGGTCGTGATCGACCATCGGCGGCTCGAACGTGCCCGCCAGCAGGTCCTGCCTGAGCCATTCGCCGAACTGCAGTTCGCGCCGGGCCGGGTAGCGCCAGGGCACCACTTCGGCGCGCGCGAGGACGGTTACTTCCAGGGGGCGCCATGTGGCATCGCCAGGCGGCGCCGAGACGGACAGCAGATCGAGCAGCAGCGCCCGGCGCAGGGATTCATCGGGTGCGCTGCTGGTGGTGACCAGCAGGTCGATGTCGCTTTGCGGCTTGAGGCCGCCATCCATTGCCGAGCCGAACAGGTGGATGGCCTGCAGGGTGGCGCCCAGATGGCGTTCGATCGTGGCGCATGCGCGAGTGGTCTGCTGGGCGATTTCGTCGGGCAGATGTTGGTGCATTCCGGTGTGTGTGCAGATGATGAGCGCCGGATTCTGGTGCATGCAGCAGGCAAAAAAAACGGCGGACCCGACGAGTGGTCCGCCGCCGGAGGGGCCGGCAACGCCGGCCAATGGCGATTATTTCGCCTTGAGAATCACTTTGGTGCTGATCGCGGTTTCGTTCGGGATGGTCTTGGTATCGGCCCAGTCGCCGCTGCCGACACCGAAGTCCAGGCGCTTGACCGTGGCCTTGCCGGCCAGCACCGGCTGCGCGCCGGGTGTCCAGGTGAAGGTCAGCGTCACCGGCTTGCTGACGCCGTGCAGTTCCAGCGTGCCGTCGGCGGCGTACTGGTTGCCGCCGAGCGCGCGGAATTTCTCGGCGCGGTAATGGGCGGTGGCGAACTTGGCGACGTTGAAGAAGTCCGGGCCCTGCAGGGTCGAGTCGCGATCGTTGTTGCCACTCTTGGCGCCGGCCAGCGGGATGGTGACGTCGAGCTTGCTGGCGTCGAGATTGGCCGGATCGAAGCTGACCTGGGTATCGAAACCGGGAAAGCTGCCGGTGAACACTTCACCGTCGTACTTGCTGGCGAAGGCCAGCACCGAGCCCGGCGCCTGCACGTAGTCGGTGGCGAAGGCCGGGGCCGCGGCGAGCATCGCGGCCAGCGAGGCGGCCACGGCGGCCGGAGTGGGAAAGCGGGACGACATGGCGGAAATCCTCATTGCTTGGGGGAGAGCCAGCCCTGCGGCAGCATGCGCGCCAGGGTGGCGTCACGCTGGACCAGGTGATGGTAGAAGGCGGCGCCGGCATGCGCGAGCACCACGGCGATCAGCAGCCAGAAGCCCCATTCATGCGCGAAGTGCGAGAGCGCGCGCAGTTGCTCGTCGGGCGGGCTGAGCTTGGGCATCTCGAACAGGCCGAACCAGCGGAATGGGCGCAGGCCGCTGGCCGAGTCGTACAGCCAGCCCGACAGCGGGATCGCGAAGATCAGCGCATACAGCAGCCAATGGGTGATGGAAGCGATGCGCTCCTGCCAGGTCGGCGTGCCCGGCACGGGTTCCGGCGCGCCGGCGTACAGGCGCCAGCCCAGGCGCGCGACCACCAGTGCCAGCACGGTGATGCCCAGCGACTTGTGCGCGGTATAGACCCAGAAGTATTTCGGCGTCTTCGGCAGCTCGCCCATGGTCAGGCCGACGATGCCGAGCAGCAGGATCAGCAGGGCGATCAGCCAGTGCAGCAGTTGGCTCACGCTGCCCCAGCGCTGGGCGGTGTTCTTCAAGGTCATGACGTGGCTTCCGGATGGGGTGGCGTGTCGTCGGTGGGAGGATCGGTCTCGGTGTCGGCCTTGCCCTGGCGGATGGCCTCGGCCTCGATGCGCAGCTCGACGCTGTCGCCGATCATCGATTTCCAGGCGTCGATGCCGAACTCGGCGCGGCTGAGGGTGGCGGTGGCGGAGAAGCCGGCGGTGCGGCGGAACGGCGGCAGCGGATGGCGCTTGAGCGCATTCAGGGTCACCTCCAGGGTGACCTCGCGGGTGACGCCGTGCAGGGTCAGGTTGCCGACAACCCGGGCATGCTCCGGGCCCTGCGGCTCGATCCGGGTGGAGACGAAGTGGGCCTCGGGGAAGCGTTCGCCATCGAGCAGGCTGCGCGCCAGCGTGGCCTGGTTCCATTTGGGATCGCCCAGGTCGACGCGGGCGATCGGCACGTTGACCTCCAGATGCGCGCCGGTCCAGTCGTCCGGGTCGAACACCAGCGTGCCGGTGCTGCCGGAGACGGTACCCAGTGCCTTGGAGAAGCCGGCGTGGTCGATCGCGAACAGCACCCGGGTGTGGACCGGGTCGAGTTCGTAGCGGGCCGGGGCCGCGCTGGCCGCGAATGCGGCGAGGGCGAGGGCCGGGGCCAGCAGCAGGCGGAGGCAGGGGTGCGTCATGGGCCGGATTCTAGGCATATCCTCGTGAGGGCCGCGCGGCTTGCGCCCGCAACGATCCGTTGCGAGCATCCGGGATGGACGTGGCGAAAGGAAGCCCATGCGTGTGCTGAGAATCCTGCTGGCAGTGGCGCTACTGCTGCACCTGCCGGCCCTGTGGGCGGCGGTGCCGCAGATGCCGCGCTTCCGCGTGATCGATGCGGCCTCGGGGCTGCCGTCCAGTTCGATCACCGCGATGGCGCAGGATCGCGCCGGTTATCTGTGGCTGGCCACCGGCGACGGCCTGGCGCGCTACGACGGCACCGCCTTCCGGGTCTGGCGCCACGATCCGGCCGATCCGCACTCGCTGGCCGGCAACTCGCTGCAGGTGCTGTATATCGATGCGCAGGACCGGGTCTGGGTCAGCTCGGAGAGTGCCGGCATCAGCGTGCTCGACGCTGCCCGCACCGGGTTTCAGCGCTTCAACCGCGCCAATCGGCCGCAGATGAGCAACGACGATGTGTTCGTGCTCACCGGACGTGGCCGGGAAATCTGGTTCGGCAACTATGGCGGTGACCTGCATCGTCTCGATGCCGAGGGCCGCGTCACCCGCTTCGATCTGACCCGGATCGACGACCCGCTGCCGCGCAGCCACGTGGTGGCGCTGGCGACGGATGGCGCTGGCGAGGTCTGGGCGGGTACGCCGGACGGGCTGGTCCGGTTCGACGGCGAGCGCCTGCATCGCGAACGGCTGCCCGATCCCAAGGCCGGCGTGTATGCGCTGGCCTGGACCGGCGGGCTGCTGTGGGCCGGCAGTTCCAGCGGTGTCTACCAGCGCGGCGCGGACGGGCAATGGCGGACGCCGCCGTGGTCGCCCATGTTCGCCACCGGCAACGTGCTGTGGTCGGTGGTCGATGCGGGCGACGGCGAGTTCTGGCTGGGCACCGAGAAGGGCCTGTGGCGCACCCGTGGCGCGCTGCCGCCAGTGCCGGTGCCCGTGCCGGACGGCGATACCCAACTGATGGCCGGGCGCAATGTGCAGGCGCTGGTGCGCGGCGGCCATGGTGGATTGTGGGTGCCGATCCACGGTCGCGGCGTGGCCTACCTGCGCGAGGACTGGAAGCGCACCGCAGTGTTCCGTCCGCCGCATGACCTCGGCGACGGCATCTATTGCAGCCTGATGCCGGCGGCGCGTTCGGGCGGGTTGTGGCAGATCGACCGCGAGGGCCGGCTGTTGCGCTTCGACACCGGTACCGGCGATGCCACGCTGACCGGCTGGCAGCGCGATGAACTGCGGTCGATGCAGATCACCTCCGCGCTGGAGGATCGCCGTGGCCGGCTGTGGCTGGGCAACCTCGACAGTGGCCTGGCGCGGATCGATCTGCGTACCGGCAGGTTCAAGCAATGGCCGCCCGGCGCGCCCGATCCGAGCCCGGAGTACGGCGCGCCGGACTGGCTGGTCGAGGCGGCCGACGGCAGCATCTGGTTGTCCGCGCTGGGCGTGCTGCAGCATCGCGATGGCGACAGCGGCAAGGTGCTGGACCAGATCGCCAGCGAACACGGGCCGACCGAGAGCGACATCGAGCAGCTCGGTATCGGGCCGGAGGGTGCGATGTGGGTGGTGGGCGGCGGTGGCGTGGCGGCGTGGCAGGCGCAGGCGCGTCGGTTCGAGCCGGTGTCCGAGCTGCAGGGCGCGCGCGTCTACGGTTTTGCCTACAACGATCCACAGCATGTCTGGCTGCACCGCCTGGGCGGATTGGAACGCTGGCGCCGCGACGGCGCGCATTGGGTGCGCGAGACGGTGATCGGTGCGGAGCAGGGCCTGCCGACGGTCGAGTCGATGGGCATGCAGTTGGATGCGGCCGGCCGGGTGTGGCTGGCGACCCGGCGCGGGCTATGGCGGATCGATGCGACGCAGGCCACGCCGCAACTGCGCAATTTCGGCCTGCGCGATGGGCTCACCAGCCAGGAGTTCATCGACGGCTGCCTGCTGATGGCGCGCGACGGCGTGCTGGTCGGCGGTACCGCCGATGGCTACGTGACGCTGCTGGACACGATGATGCCGGACGCGGCGCCGTTCACCCCGGAAATGATGCTGGAAAGCACCAGCGTGCTGCGCGATGGGCGGCGCGTGGCGCTGGACGGTGGCGGTTTCGCACTGCGCGCGGACGATCGCCAGTTGCAGGTCGGCACACGCCTGCTTTCATTCGGCGACCCGGCCGCCAATCGCTACCGTTCCTGGCTGCATGGCCTGGATACGGGCTGGGTCGAGCAGGACACGATCGGTCTGCGCGAGTTCTCCGCGTTGCCGTCCGGCGACTATGCGCTGGACCTGCAGGGAATCGACCCGATGGGCAACGCCTCGGCGGTGCGCACGCTGCGTTTTTCGGTGGCACCGCCGTGGTGGCGCAGCGAATGGGGACTGGCGCTGCTGGTGGTGTTGATCGCGCTGCTGGCCGGGGCGCTGGCCGCGTTGTACCAGCGCCGGGTGCGGGCGCGCAGCGAGCGGCAACTGGAACAGCACAAGCGCGAGCTGGCCGAGCACGCCTCGCAGGCCAAGAGCCGGTTCCTGGCTACGCTCGGCCATGAGGTGCGCACGCCGATGACCGGCGTGCTCGGCATGACCGAACTGCTGCTGGCCACGCCGCTGGACACGCGCCAGCACGGTTACGCGGCTTCGATCCAGTCGGCCGGCAAGCACCTGCTGCGGCTGGTCAACGATGCACTGGATCTGGCGCGGATCGAGGCCGGTCGATTGCCGCTGGAGACACGCAACTTCGACTTGCAGGAACTGCTCGCCCAGGTCTGCGGGCTGGTGCGACCGATGGCCGAGACCAAGGGCTTGCGCTTCGAGTTCCTCAGCGGTCCGGACCTGCCGCGCGCGCTGCATGGCGACAGCAACCGCGTGCAGCAGATCCTGCTCAACCTGCTGGTCAACGCGATCAAGTTCACCGAGCGCGGCGAGGTCTCGCTGCAGGTGGCGCGGCCGCCCGGGGGTGGAATCGGTAGCGGCATCTGGTTCGAAATCAGCGATACCGGCCCCGGCATCGGCGACGAACAGCGCGAGCGGCTGTTCCGGCGCTTCGAGCAGGGCGATGGTGCGCGCACCGCCGCGCGTTACGGCGGCAGCGGATTGGGCCTGGCGATCTGCCGCGAGTTGGCGATCGCGATGGGCGGACGCATCGAGGTCGACAGTGCGCTTGGGCAGGGCACGCGATTCCAGCTGGAACTGCCGCTGCGCTGGTCGACCGCCGTCGCATCGGCGCCGATCGGGGCGGGGCCGCGCTCGCCGGCACGGCCATTGCGGCTGCTGCTGGTGGAAGACGATCCGACCGTGGCCGAGGTGATCGTCGGCCTGCTGCGCGCACGCGGGCACGAGGTCGTGCACGCCGCGCATGGCCTGGCGGCGTTGACCGAGGTGAGTTCGGGCGAGTTCGACGCCGGCTTCTGTGACCTCGACCTGCCGGGGCTGGACGGCCTGGCGCTGGTGCGCCAACTGCGTGCGATGGGGCATGCATTTCCGCTGGTGGCGATCACCGCGCGCTCGGACGCCGAGGCCGAGCCGGAGGCGCTGGAGGCGGGCTTCGACGGTTTCCTGCGCAAGCCGCTGACCGGCGATCTGCTGGAAGAGGCGTTGGCCGGCATACTGGACAATCAGGATCCGCCGGGGGCGGAGCGTTACCGTCATGAGTAAGCGCGATGAGCGCTGGAACGCGACAAGGCGTCGGCAGAAAACGATCATGCGTGGACCGGAGGGAGGCGAGTGCCAACCATTACTTGCCGATGGCCTTTCCGCCGTCCCCGCGAAGGCGGGGACCCAGCGGCGTGAGCCTTTGCCGTGGCAAGGCACTGGGTCCCCGCCTTTGCGGGGACGACGATCGGTTTTGACGGGACAACGGATACAGGACGCCAATCGGATGCACGGATGATTCGACACCACAGGGGGAGGCGGCGGCCGATGAAGACCGCCTTGGGATACCTGCTGATCACGCTGCTCGCATGCCTGGCCTGCGACGCGTCGGCGTACGGCGTGGAGACGCCGCGCATGCGCCGACTCGGTGTGGCCGAGGGATTGCCGTCGCGGATGGTGTTGGCGCTGGCGCAGGATCGTCAGGGCTATCTGTGGGTAGCGACCGACGATGGTCTGGCGCGCTACGACGGGCTGAAGTTCCAGGTCTGGCGGCATGTGCCGGACGATCCGGCATCGCTGCCGGCCAACAGCGTGGAGACGTTGCTGGTCGATCCGCGCGATCGGGTCTGGGTCGGCACCAACGGCGGTGGCCTGGGCATGCTCGAAGCGGGGCGCGATGCGGTGCGGCGCTTCCCCGAACTGGACCAGCAGTGTCATTCGCAGTTGTGGGCGTTGGCTTACACCGAACAATCGCTGTGGGTCGGCACCAGCGAGGCCGGGCTGTGCCGTCGTGACGAGCAGGGAAACATCACGCTCTATCGCGCCAAGCCTGGCGACCCGGGTGCGCTGCCGAGCGACACCATCTACAGCATGGTCACCGACGCACGCGGCCGGCTCTGGATCGGCACCGCCAGCGGACTGGTGCGAATGGAGCAGGGCCGCTTCACCCGGATCGCGACCAGGCAATTGGGCGAACGCGCGATCCTCAAGGTCGGCGTGGAGGCCGATGGCACGGTCTGGGCCGGCAGCGGCAGCGGTCTGTTCCGGATTTCGAACGACGACGTGGCCACGCTTGCGTCGTGGCCGCAGAGCGGCGAGCTGCGTGCAGGCACGGTCGTGCACGATCGCAATGGCGGTTACTGGATCGGCGCGGCCGACGGTTTGTTCCGCGACGGCGATGGCGAACTGCGTTTGCTGGCCGGTAATCGTGGCAGCGGTTTTCTGACCGCCAACAGCGGCGCGCTCGATGTGCTGCAGGATCATGAGGGCGGTCTGTGGTTCGGCCTGATCAATCAGGGGCTGGCTTACCTGCCGCCGGGCTGGCAGCGTTTTTCCACCTTTTTGGAGGCCGATGGGCAGTCGCTGGAAAGCCTGTTCGTGGTCAACGCGGCCGCACAGGGGCGCGACTTCCTGGTGGCGACGTCGCAGGGCGTGTATCGCCTGCAGGCCGACGGCGGCATCCGCCGTATCGCGGGACTGGATGTGCTCGGCAAGGGCACCGTACGTTCGGTGCTGGCGATGCCGGACGGACGGTTGTGGCTGGGCCGGTCGGGCCGGCTCACGCTGTACGATCCGGGCAGCGGCCGTCATCAGGATCTTCAGACCGGTTTCGGCGGCGAGACGGGGGGATTGATCGACCTGTTGCGCGCCGCGCCCGATGGCAGCGTGTGGATGTCGGTGTCCGGCGGCGGCGTGCAGCGCCGCGCGGCGGATGGACGCGTGCTGGACAGCATCGCTTTCGACGATGGTCGCGGCTTGCCTGAAGGCTTTATCGAGCAGATGCGCTATGGGCCCGACGGTCGCTTGTGGGTGGCCAGTGGAGGTGCATTGCGAGGCTGGACCGGCAACCGCTTCGAGCCGGTGCCAGGGTTGGCGGAAGGATTGGTCTACGACTTCGCCTTCGTTGCGCCGGATACGCTGTGGGTGGCGCGTGCAGGCGCGATCGAACGCTACCGCTGGGATGGCCGCACGCTGGCGCGCCAGCAGCGGATCGACGCGGCGCAGGGCGTGCCCGCCACCGAGATCGGTGGACTGGTGGTCGGTGGCGATGGTTCGGTCTGGGCGACCACCCCGCGCGGCATCGTGCAATACCTGCCGGGGCAGGCGCGGGTACGCACTTACACTGCGGCCGACGGCCTGCCCGATGCCGAGTTCTCGATCCGTCCGCCGGTCGTCAACGATGCCGGGCAGGTGCTGGCATGGACCGCGAGCGGGCTGGTGCAGTTCGATCCGGGGCGCAGGTTTCCGACGCTGCCGGCCTCGCCGTTGGTGATCGAATCGGTGGACGTGCGTCGCGGCGATGCCGAGCGTCCCGAAACGCTGGCGCCGACCGCCGTGCCGATGCTGGGGGCCAACGACCGCGACCTGCGCATCACCGCGCGGCTGTTGTCGTACGTCAATCCGCAGCGCACCCGTTACCGCTTCCGGGTTGAAGGTTACGACCAGAACTGGGTGGAGCAGGACTATCTCGGCGAGCGTGTGTTGTCGCGGCTGTCGGCCGGGCACTATCGGATCGACGTGCAGGCGCGTGGTGTCGAGGGCGGCTGGACGCCGGCGCGGATGCTGTCGGTGGATGTACGACCGCCGTGGTGGCGCAGCTGGCCGGCGCTGATCGCGTTGGCACTGTCGCTGCTGCTGCTGGGGTGGTGGATGCTGCGGGCATCGCGCCGGCGTCTGCATGCGCGTCAGGAGTGGGCGCTGTCGCTGCAGCGCCAGGAACTGGCCGAGAAGGCGTCGCAGGCCAAGACCCGGTTCCTGGCCACGCTCGGTCACGAAGTGCGCACGCCGATGACCGGTGTGCTCGGCATGAGCGAACTGCTGCTCGACACGCCGCTGGCGCCGCGTCAGCGCGCCCACGTCGAATCGATCCGGCTGGCCGGCCTGCACCTGCTGCGGCTGGTCAACGATGCGCTCGATCTGGCGCGGATCGAGGCCGGCAAACTGGAACTGGAGCACAAGCCGTTCGCGCTGCGGCGGGTGCTGGAGGAACTGGCCGATTTCATGGAGCCGATCGCGCAATCGCGCGGGCTGGCGTTCGAGCGCGATCTCGACGTGCCGGCCGATCTGGTGGTCGAAGGCGACGCCACGCGGTTGCGTCAGGTGCTGATGAACCTGCTCGGCAACGCGATCAAGTTCACCGAGCACGGCCGGGTCGGGCTGGCGGCATCGCGGGTCGAGGGCAGCGGCGTGCTGCGCTTCTCGGTCAGCGACACCGGGCCGGGCATCAATGCCGAGCAGCAGGCGCGGATCTTCCAGCGCTTCGAACAGGGCGAGGGCGCACGCACCGCCTCGCGCTACGGTGGCAGCGGGCTGGGACTGGCGATCTGCCAGGAGCTGGCGGTGGCGATGCAGGGCGGCATCGTGATCGACAGCCAGCTCGGTCGTGGCACCTGTTTCACCGTCGAACTGCCGCTGCCGTGGCGGCTCGACGCGGCGGCGCTGCAGGCCATGCCGAGCGGCGTGGGCGTGGCCGGTGCTCCACAGCGGGTGCTGCTGGTGGAGGACGACGCCACCGTCGCCGAGGTCATCACCGGCCTGCTCGCCGCGCGCGGTCATGGCGTGACCCATGCGGCGCACGGTCTGGCGGCGCTGACCGAGACCGTGCAGGCGGGATTCGACGTCGGCCTGCTCGATCTGGATCTGCCGGGGCTGGACGGTTTCGCCCTGGCCGCGCAGTTGCGTGCGCTCGGCCATGATTTCCCGCTGGTCGCGGTCACCGCGCGTTCGGACACCGAGGCCGAGCAGCAGGCGCAGGCGGCCGGTTTCGACGCCTTCGTGCGCAAGCCGGTCACCGCCGAGATGCTGCTGGTTGCGATTGCCGCCGCGCATGATCAGCATGCACGGCGGCGCAGCCGCGCCGAACTCGACGATGCCTTGCAGGCGCAGCAACTGGTGGCCGGGAATTGAGCATGTCTTGGATGTCCCGAACCGCCCGCGCGCTGCTGGCCTACCCCCTGGAATCGCTGTTGTCACCAACCCGGCGCGGATGGCGCTGGCTGGGGCTGGCATGGCTGCTGCTCGCACCGGTCGCAGGCTGGGCGACGACCACGCTGCCGGCGACCCCGCAGCCGCGCCAGCTCACCGTCGCCGACGGCTTGCCGTCCAACGCGGTCAACGATTTCGACGAGGACGCGTTCGGCTACCTGTGGCTGGCTACCGACGACGGCCTGGCGCGCTACGACGGGCGCAATTACCGGATCTGGCGCATCGAAGAGGGCCTGCGCGACAACAAGATCTGGTCGGTGCACGTGGACGCGCGCAACCGGCTCTGGATCGGGACCGAGAACGCCGGCCTGGTGATGCTGGATGCCGAGCGCCGGCGCTTCCATTTCTACGATCGCCGTGGCTACCCGTTGATGCTCGGCGGCGCGGTCTGGAGCATCGCCTCCACGCCGGATGGCAGCGTCTGGTTCGGCACCTCCACCAGCGGCCTGTACCGGCTGTCGCCGGATGGGACGATGCAGCGTTTCCTGCCCGAGAAAGGCAATCCGCGCAGCGTGTCATCGGCGTCGGTCAATCTGCTGGCCAGCGCGCCGGATGGCACATTGTGGGTGGGCACCAAGAACGGCGTCGCACGCTGGAATGGCCGTGATTTCGAACGCGTCGAACTGCCGTCCACGCTCAGCGGGATCATCAACGGACTCACCGTCGAGGACGACGGCAGCCTGTGGATCGCCGATTCCAACGGCGTGTTGCTGCTGCGCCGGCCGGATGGCGCGCTGGTCGAGCAGCCATGGACCCATGTGCGCTCCGGCGCGGTGCTGAACACGTTGCTGCGCGACCGCAGTGGAGCGTACTGGCTGGATACGATGGACGGCCTCGGTCGTGCCGTCGATGGTGGCCCGCCGCGCAACGTGCCGCTGTACAGCGCTTCGGCGCATGGGCTGGTCAAGCCGAACTGGTCCAGTGCCTACCAGGATCGCGAGGGCGGGCTGTGGTTCGCCAGCCCCAACACCGGGTTGTGGCATCTGCCGCCGAGCTGGCAGCAGTTCGCGGTGCTGTCCAGCCTTCACGACGATCCGACCACGATGGCCAACCCGTACGTGTTGGCTGCGGCCAAGTCAGCCGATGGCAGCTTCTGGCTGGCGGGTACACGCGGCGTGCTGGACAGGCTCGATCCGGCCACCGGTATGGTCGAGCATCACCTGAATCCGATCGACGGCGTGCGCTGGCCGAGCGCGCTCCTGGAGGACAGCAACGGCCGGGTCTGGATCGGCCTGTACACCGGATTGATCCGCTATGACCCACATGACCGCAGCGTGCGTCGCTGGGATCCCGGCGCGGCAGTCGATCCGGCTCCTGCCACGCAGCCGGAGCTGATGCGGCAGATCGGCGATGACCAGTTGTGGCTGTTTTCGAACACCAGTGGTTTCCAGGTGCGCGACCTGGACGGGCGAGTGTTGCGTGAGTTGCCGCTGGGCAGCCATGGTCTGGGGCAGGGGCTCACCGTCAATGACATGCGCAACGGCCCTGACGGAGCCTTGTGGCTGGGCACCTCGCGCGGCCTGCTGGCCTGGAACAAGGCGCAGGACCAGTTCGTGCCGGTGCCGGGTTCGCCGCACACGCCGGTGTACGCCTTCCGTGTCACCGATACCGGGATCGGCTGGCTGGCCGGACTGGGGCGGTTGCAGCAGTACCTGTGGCGGGACGGGGGATTGCAACTGCTGGACAGCATCGGCACCGCGCAGGAGTTTCCGGTGCTGGCGCCGGGCAGCCTGGTGGTCGATGCCAATGGCGTGGCCTGGCTGTCGAGCATGCGCGGGCTGATCCGGGTCGATCCGGCCAACCGCGCGATCCGTGTCTACGGCGTGCATGACGGCCTGCCCAACCAGCAGTTCCGCGCACACACCCTGCTGCAGTCGACGAAGGGCCAGATCATGGGCGCCACGCCCGATGGCGTGGTGCTGTTCGACCCGGGACGCGTGCGGCCTTCGACCCAGCAACCGCCGTTGATGATCGAGCGGGTCGGGCTGCGTCGCGGCGAGCAGGCGCTGGATGTGACCCACGTGCAGCCGCTGGTGATCCAGGACGGCGATCGCGATCTGCACATCGTCGCGCGCATGCTGTCCTTCGCCGATTCGGACTCCACCAGTTACCGCTTCCGCCTTGGTGGCTACGACCCGGACTGGATCGACGTCGGTCCCGGTGGCGAGCGCCTGTTCTCACGTCTGCCGGCCGGCAACTACACGCTGGAAGTGCAGGGGCGCACCGCCGACAGCATCTGGTCGAAAGTGGAAGTGCTGCGCTTCCGCGTACTGCCGCCGTGGTGGCGCAGCCCGTGGGGCCTGACGTTGCTGACGCTGCTGTGCGTGGCCGCGGTGGTGCTGCTGGTCGCCCTGTACCGGCGCCGGCTGCAACGCCTGCACACGCTGCAACTGGCGATCCACAAGCAGGAACTGGCCGAGCAGGCCTCGCTGGCCAAGACCCGTTTCCTGGCCACGCTTGGCCACGAAGTGCGCACGCCGATGACCGGCGTGCTCGGCATGAGCGAGCTGCTGCTCAACACCCAGCTCGATACGCGGCAACGTGGCTACACCGACTCGATCCGCCGCGCCGGCGAACATCTGCTGCGGCTGGTCAACGACGCGCTGGATCTGGCCAGGATCGAATCCGGGCGCCTGGAACTGGAGCTGCAGCCGTTCTCGGCACGGCAGCTGGTGGACGAAGTGCGCGGATTGATGGAGCCGCTGGCGCGCAATCGCGGGCTGAGTTTCAACATGGAGATCGGCCTGATTGGCGATGTCACCGCCAACGGCGATGTCACCCGGGTGCGGCAGATCCTGCTCAATCTGATCGGCAACGCGGTCAAATTCACCGAGCGCGGGCTGGTGGTGCTCAAGCTCACCACGTTGGGGACGCACAAGGGCCTGCGTTTCGAAGTGGCCGACACCGGCCCGGGTATCAACGCCGAACAGCGCGAGCGGCTGTTCCAGCGCTTCGAGCAGGGCGAGAGCGCGCGTACCAACTCGCGTTATGGCGGCAGCGGGCTCGGACTGGCGATCTGCCAGGAGCTGGCGATGGCGATGGGCGGTCATATCGAAGTCGTCAGCCGGCTCGGCGCCGGCACCCGCTTCATCGTCGACCTGCCGCTGCGCTGGGTACCCGCAGATGCAACGGCGACCGATGCGACGACGCGTCCGCTGGCGTCGGTGGCGCCGCGACGCATCCTGCTGGTGGAGGACGACAGCACCGTCGCCGAGGTCATCGCCGGCCTGCTGCGCGCCCAGGGTCATACCATCGTGCATGCGCCACATGGACTGGCCGCATTGACCGAAACCACCGAGCACGATTTCGACCTGGCCCTGCTCGATCTCGACCTGCCGGGTCTGGACGGCCTCGCACTGGCGCGCCAGCTACGCCTGTTCGGCCATGCGATGCCGCTGATCGCCGTGACCGCACGCTCGGACGAACAAGCCGAGCCCGCCGCACGCGAAGCCGGCTTCGACGCGTTCCTGCGCAAGCCGGTGACGGGTGAGATGTTGGCCGAGGTGATTGTTGGAGTTACGAGAGCAGGGATTGGCGACTAGGCGAGCCTTTCGGATCCCGAATCCCGAATCCCGAATCCCAGCCTCATTCCGCCACTTCCTCCACCGTGTGCGGGTGCGGTCGGGTGTCGGCGAGCTGCCAGAAGATCAGCGTCGATGTCAGTGTGATCGCGCCGACGCAGACGAAGGTGGCATGCAGTGCGGCGGTGGCATCGGCGCTTGATCCGAGGTGGCTGCTGAAGGCGGCCAGCAGGCTGCCGGCGGCGGCCGCGCCGAAGCCGGTCGCCAGCATCATCACCATCGACAACAGGCTGTTGCCGGGGCTGGCGAGGCTGCGATCCATGTCGCGCAGCGTCACGGTGTTCATCACGGTGAACTGCAGCGAATTGACCGCACCGAACACCGCCAGCTGCAACAGCCGCCAGGCCAGGTGCTGGCCCGGCACCACCAGCACGAAGCTGGCCATCATCAGTCCGACCAGCACGGTGTTGACCATCAGCACGCGCCGGTAGCCGAAGCGGCTGACCAGTTTCACTGCGCCGCGCTTGGAGACCATGCCGGCCAGCGCCACCGGCACCAACATCAGTCCGGCGTTCATCGGGCTCATGCCCAGGCCGACCTGCAGCAGCAGCGGAATCAGCAACGGCATCGCGCCACTGCCGATGCGCGAGAACAGGTTGCCGAGGATGCCGATCCGGTAGCTGGCGACCTTGAACAGCGCCAGCGGGAACAGCGGTGCCGACGAACTGGCCGCATGCAGCCAATAACCCACCAGCGCGGCCAGCCCGCCGATCGCCAGCAGCATCACGAACGCATGGCGCAGGCCCAGCTCGGAGATGCCGTCCAGCGCCAGCGACAGCGCCACCATGCCGATCGCCAGCATCAGGTAGCCAGGCAGGTCGAAACGCTGGCGCTCCTCGCCGTAGTGGTCGGGCATCACCTTCAGTGCTGCGATGAAGCCGATCACGCCGATCGGCAGGTTGATCAGGAACACCCAGTGCCAGGATGCGATCTCGACCAGCCAGCCGCCCAGCGTCGGCCCGATCAACGGCCCGATCAGCGCCGGCAGCGCGATGAAGCTCATCGCACGCAGGAAGTCCTCGCGCGCGACCGAGCGCAGCACTGCCAGGCGCCCGACCGGCAGCAGCATCGCGCCGCCAATGCCTTGCACCACGCGCGCGGCCACCAGCCATGGCAAGGTCGGCGACAGCGCGCACAGCAGCGAGCCGAGGGTAAACACGATGATCGCGGCCAGGAATGTGCGACGGGTGCCGAAGCGGTCGGCGATCCAGCCCGAGGCGGGGATGAACATCGCCACCGCCAGTGCGTAGGAGAACACCACCGACTGCATCTGCAACGGGCTCTCGTGCAGGCTGTGCGCCATCGCGGGCAGTGCAGTGTTGACGATGGTGCTGTCCAGCATCTGCATGAAGATCGCCAGCGAGACCAGCCACAGCAGTGGCTTGATGGCGGCGTAGTCGGGCTGGAGCGGCACCGGTTGGTTCATCGGAGTGGATCTTGGGCGGGGAGTTGCGATTATCCGGCACGGTGTGTGCAGATAATGCGGAGGGGGCTCCGATTGCGGCGGCGACACCATTTCGTAGGAGCGGCTTCAGCCGCGATGAGGCTTTACCGGGGTCTTGCCCGATGCTGTTGCAGAGCAACTGCAACTGCAACTGCAACTGCAAAGGCTTTCGCTCCTTCGGAGCGAGTCACCTTTCTTTGCTTGTGCAAAGAAAGGTAACCCAAAGAAAGCACACCCCGCCTACGCGCCCTTCGCTACGCTACGGGTTCGCGGAGCCAGCGGGATTTTCTGACGCGGCATCCATGCCGCGGCAGAAAACGACGTGCATCCATGC
>NZ_JBYSVX010000030.1:0-66827 GCF_058986605.1 Pseudomonas sp. GW821-FHT07E12
TCCATGGATCTTCGATCCCCGGCCATCGGGCATAGCCCGATGGCGCTCAGCACCACGCGAGCCAGTGGCTCGCAAGCAGTGGCGCTTCGCCCCCGCGTTCGCGGGGATGACGGTAGAGACATAGTGGGGAACGGCAGAGAGATGGCGCGGAAGTCGCTGGGTCCCCGCCTTCGCGGGGACGACGGTAGAGGCACCCCGCGCAAGCAGCCACCCTCAGTAAGGCGATGCAAGCGCAAACATCCTCCTATCAGAAAAATTCAAACATCCAGCCGCACGAACTCAAACACAAACTCAAACATACCGCGCCAACACCACCACACTCCCCCCACCCTTCACCGGCAAAGCAACCCGATCACGCTTAGGCCCACCCAACGACACCAAACGCCCATCCACCCGCACCTCATGCAAAGTCTTCCCCGCAGGCACACGCAAACTGAGCCAGACCTGCGACGGCGCACGCTCCGGCAGCTCGACACGTCCGCTGATCGTGCCCTTTCCCGGATCAGCCTGCAGATGAAGGCTCACCCGCCCCCACGGCGTCGGCGCATCACGCAACACGATCGGCTTGCCACTTCCCAGCCAATCGCGAGGCAACGCACGTGCGAAATACAACGCGTCGTCCTGATCGAACACCAGCATCCAGCGCAACAGCAGCGGCACCGTCATCTGCGCCGGCATGCAGAACAGCGGCATGCCGCCGGTGATGCCGGCGACCTCACCTGCAGTCCAGCTGCCACGCGTATGCGCCTGGTAACGGTGCGCGTACAGGAACAGCAGGTACTCCTCGACCCGGTCCAATCGCAGCAACTGCTGCGCATGACCGTAGGAGATGAAGCCCAGGATGTCACGCCCTTCCGGCGTCGGCTTCCAGATGTTGGAAACGATGCCAAGCGTGGTGCCGCCATGGCCGCGCAGGCAGTCGATCACCAGATTCGCCAGATCCGACGGCAGCACATCGGCCTGCAACAACTCGGCATAGGCACGGTGCGACCACAGCTGCTCGCTCTTGCTCGGATCTTCCTGCGACATCGCCTCACGGAAGGTCTGCGTGGTGCCCGGCAATGGCCCGAGGTACGGCGGTGAGAGATCGCGACGGATATCGCCACGAATGCTCTGCAGCAGACGTACGCGCAGCTGTTTGGCACGTGCGCGCCACTGCGTGACCTCGGCGCCACTACCGCCGAGCGTGGTCCACACCGCAGCAAGATCTTCCCAGCCACGGATCGCCAACGCACTATTGGCAAAGTACGGCTTCCACCACAGCGACGGATCCGGATACAGACAGGCATCGGACTCGTTCCAGCCGTGGATCAGGCCGTAACCACGATCGTTCTTCGGCAGCACCAATGCGGCGTCGTGCAGCTCGACCAGGATCTGCGCGGTGGCTGCGATTTTTCCGCGATGCTTGCGCAACAACGCGGCATCGCCGGTGTAGCGCAGGTAACGCGCCAGCAGCGACAACGTGAGCCCGAACTGCCCCGTCTCCGGGCCACGCATGTTGATCAAGCCATCAGGCTGGGTGTACTCGGACAAGTAGTTGTCGAGCACCGCCGTCGCCTGCGCGAAACGTCCCCATTCGAGGTTGGCGTACAGCGAGCTGGTGAAGGTGTCCTGGAAGCCGTCGTACTCATTGCCGTAGTAGTCGCGATCGACCGCGCCGTACTTGGGATAGACCCCAAGCGGGCGTACCACCAGCTCGCGCGCGAAGGCGAAACTCGCCATGTCGGCCCAGCTCGGATCGGGCAACTTCACCACCGTGGTATCGGCCAGACGCGCCTGCCAGTAACCGGCGAAATCGATCAGGCCGCGATAGAAGTCCTCAGCACTCGCGCCACTGCGACGTGGCGGATATTCCGGATAGCTGTAGCCGTAGACAGTCTTCACCGCCTTGCCGTTCTCCACCCGCACCGCGCGATGCCAGGTCTGCACCACGAAACGGTCGTGCGCGTTCACGTCGGCAAACACGATCAGGTCGTACCAGATGCCTTCGCCGGCCGGCACCACCTTGTGCACCGCCGGCAACCAGCCACCGAGCAGGCCTTCCTCGCGATGCGCAACCTTGTCGGCATCCGCCAGCTCGGGAAAGTACTGGATCGCCCGGTAGGTGCGGCTGCGCCCGTCCGGGTAGATCTGCATGGTGTCGTTGCCCTGCACCGTGCCGACAAAGGTGGTCCATGGCAGACGGCCACCGTAATCCTTCGGATCCAGCCGCGATGCCGGCGGCGGCGCGGCATCGCGCACCTCGTGCTCGCGCGGGTCACCGTCGCGCAGCAGATGATCGGCGAGCAGATCGGCCTCGGCCATCGCCACCTCGGCCAGCTTCATGCCGAAGTACGGCATGCCCGCACTGCCCCACACCGCCTCGGTGCGCTTGCCCAGGTCGAGCACGCCCTCCGCGCAGGCCAGCACCAGCGCCCCCTGCGGCGTGCGCAGATCCTCGTGCACGACCCACGCCTGATCGCGATGCCGGAATCCGCACAACTGCGTGAATCCCTCCAGCTCCGTGGCGACCACGGGACGCAGCGCCGGCGCGACCGGGACGAGGTCGTGCGCCGGATCCGCATCGACACGGGAAAACGCCGGCGCAATGCCGGCAAAGGCAGTTGCGGCGATGCCGCCACGCAGGAAGCTTCGGCGATCCATGGTCGTGATTCTCCAAGTCTGGACTTAGCGCATCGTGCGCAATGGCGCCTTTCCCGTCTTGTGGCCTGACGCTGGCCGCAATGCGGAATCGTGCACAGCTGAGCATCTCCACGGGGCACCGGGACGCCGGCGTATGCTGAAGGTCCTCCCCCACCGAGTGCCACCATGCCCACCGCCGTCCCTTCCATCGCCCTGGTCGCGCCGGGCGCGATGGGCGCCGCGCTTGGCGCGCGCCTGCATGCGCACGGCATCCGCGTACTGACCTCGCTGCACGGCCGCAGCGACGCCAGTACCGAACGTGCCCGCCACGCCGGCCTGGAGCCCGTGGCCGACGAAGCCGGGCTGTTGCAGGCCGAGGTATTCCTGTCGGTGGTGCCACCGAACCGGGCACTGCCGCTGGCGCGCCATTTCGCCACGCTGGTGCGGGCCGGGCATGCCGGGCCGCCGCCGATCTACGTGGACCTCAACGCGATCAATCCCGACAGCGCACGCGAAGTCGGCACCGAGATCGCCCGTGCCGGCGCGGCCTTCGTCGATGGCTGCATCATCGGCCTGCCGCCGGGCATGGACGGTCCCGGACCGACGCTGCACCTCGCCGGCGAACCGGCACCTGAAGTGGTCACGCGACTGCGTGCGGGAGGACTGGATGCACACGACATGGCGGCCCCGATCGGCGCCGCTTCCGCACTGAAGATGGCTTACGCCGGCATCAACAAGGGCCTGACCGCACTCGGTGCCTGCATGTTGCTGGCCGCCGAGCGCCACGGCGCGCGCGAAGCGCTGCTGGCCGAACTGGGCCACAGCCGCCCGGAACTGCTGCGGCGCCTCGGCCCGGCCCTGCCCGACATGCTGCCCAAGGCCTACCGCTGGGCCCCGGAGATGGCCGAGATCAGTGACTTCGTCGGCGCCGAACTACCCGAGAACGGCATCTATCGCGCGATGGAAGCATTCTTCGCGCGCCTGGCCGCACTGGAAGCCGACGCTCCCGAACGGGCCCAGCTCGCCCGCGGCACCTCTTCGTAAAGCGGAGCTTGTGCAAGCGTCCCTCTCAGGACTCCCCCGGACTCCTCAAAGGATTTTTCTGTGGGAGGGACTTCAGTCCCGACGCTATCCGACGCCGCTACGCTTACCCCTTCGCTCGTCGCGACTGAAGTCGCTCCCACAAGAGGCTTCTGCGCCTCCGAGCCAGCACTTGGCATCATCAGGACTGGCAAAGGCGTTCGCCTGCGCCACCCGGATCCGCCCTCAAGCCAGCATGTCGAGCAGGCTGCCGATCATCTCGTCGCTGCGCGACACCACCACGGCGTTGGCCTCGAAGTCGCTGCTGGCCGACACGCTGTAGACCAGGTCGGTCGTCATGCCGTCGGCGTCATCAGGCGCAGCGACCAGGCTGCCAGTGACGCCACCGTCCGGTAGCGCACTGGCATCCACGCCCACACGCTGTGCGTCCGGCACCATCGCGCTGGCGATATTGCTTGCCGCTGCGGTCTGCCGCAGTTGCGCGACGTTCATTCCAGAGGTAGCGATCGAGGCAATGCTCATGACGTGGGTCCAAGGGGGATGCGCTGGACCGCTGTCGCTCAGTACGTCCCGACCCGCACGCGCATGATCGGCGGATCGGACGCCCGGAAGTTGAGGCCGTAATCGGTCTCGTCGCCGTTGAGCACTTTCTCCAACTGCCAGCGCCCGTCGACGTACCGACCCTGCTCCACCCGCAACAGTTGTCCATGCAGGTTATCGGCCGCCTGGCGGGAAAATTCAGCTCGCGCGGCGAAACCGGTAACCAGGAATTCGTCCGGGCCGAGCTGGGCCACCAGCAAACGACCGGCATGGTCGGTAGTGCCAGGCAGGATCGGCGGCGCTTCGCCCCAGTGCGGCGCGCCAAACGACACCGTGACCTGCCAATCGCCGAATTTCAGCACGCGCTGCGGCTGGCCGGGCTGCTCGGTGATGGCCTGCAACCGGCCTTCGGCACTGGCCTTGGCCAATACTCGATCGATCGGCGCCACCAATCCGAAGCTGGCCTTATGCGCGGCGATCGCGGCGCGGTTGGCCTCACTGTCGGCATTATCGTCGATACCGAACACCGAGAAGCCGACGCCGCCCTGCCCCAACACATGGAACAGGTAGGGCGCAGTGGTCGCGTCGAACCCGGTCTCGGAAATCCACGCCGGGTTGTCCGGACGCGCGTACTGACCGACGACCTTGGTGAACTCGTTGTAGTCGTCGGTATACAGATCAGTGCCGATGAAATCGACCGACGGCGTGGCCGCGCGCCATAGCTCGAACACGTTGACGGTGGCGCCGCCGGACGGATAGTCCAGGCCCGGATAGCGCTTGCCCTTGTAGCGCAGCCAGGTGTTCACATACATCGGCAACGGGTACTCGCGCTTGCCGGCGGCGGTGACCTGTTCGATGTAAGCAGCGACGCTGTAGGCGTTGAACGCCTCGGCGGCATCGCTGCCGAACACCTGTTGCCAGCTGCCAGCCGGCTTGCCCAGCTTCGCGACGATTTCCGTCGGCACCGGCCGGGCGAAAGCGGCCTCGCCGAGCGGACCGAAATCGCGCACGGTGCCGATCGCGCCCGGTTCGTTCTCGACCTGGACCAGGATCACCGTGCGCTTGTCGCCATCGACCTTGCGCAGGTGGCGCATCAGCGCGGCGAATGCACGCTCGTCCGCCTCCACATTGGCCGGCGCATGTGGCGAAAGCACGTCGACCGGTTCGCCGTTGGCGTCGCGCATGCGCGGATAACGCGCCTCATCGCGCTTGATCCATTCCGGTACGTAGTGCATCTGACCGTTCTTCCAGGTGCCGAACCACAGCAATGCCAGGCGCAGCCCGCGTTGCCGCGCCTGGGCGATCAGCAGGTCGATGCTGCTCGTGTCGTAGCGACCCGGCTCGGGCTCGAACTGTTCCCAGTACACCGGCGCTTCAACCGTGTTGACGTTCAGTGCCTGCGCTTCGTCCATCGCCTTCGGCAGCACCGCCGGCCACACGCTGGAGTTGTGCAGCTGCGCGGCGAGCACCAGATACGGCGCGCCGTCCACGTACAGCGTGTGGCGGCCGTTGTCGGTGACGTAGCGTGGAATCTCCTCGGCCCATCCCAGCAGCGGAAACAGCAGCCCGAACAACATCAGCGCTCGTTGTGGGAAGGACTTCAGTCTCGACGCTTTACCGGTAAGTCTTGTCGGGACTGAAGTCCCTCCCACATTCCTGATATCGGGCTTCATTACGGTTTTTCCTCCAGCGAATTCCAGCGAGGTGTCGGCACGCCTTGCAGATGGCGCACGAAAAAGTCGTACATGCGGCGGGTGACGTAATCGATCGGCCCGCTGGAGCGTCCGACCGCGTGTTCACCACCCGGCACATCGAGCAGATCGAAATCCTTGCCGGCGGCGATCAAGGCATTGACCACCTGTGCGGTCGAGGCCGGATCGACGTTGCTGTCCTGCTCGCCGACGATCAGCAGCAGGTCGCCGCGCAGCTTGCCGGCGTTGACCACGCCGGAAGCGCGCGCATAGCTGTCGTCCACCGGCCAGCCCATCCACTGCTCGTTCCAGCTGATCTTGTCCATGCGATTGTCGTAGCAACCGGCCATCGCCACGCCGGCCTTGTAGAAATCCGGATGACGTTCCAGCGCGCCGAGCGTGCTCTGGCCGCCGGCCGAAGCACCATAGATGCCGACACGGGTGATGTCGTAAGACGGATCCCGCGCCGCCATCGCCTTGTGCCAGGCGATGCGGTCGGGGAAGCCGGAATCGCCGAGGTTCTTCCAGGCCACATCATGGAAGGCCTTGGAACGATTGGCCGTGCCCATGCCATCGATCATCACCACGATGAAGCCGAGATCGGCCAACGCCTGCATGCCGATCTGCTTGTCGCCGCCGGAGTGATAGCCGAACGGCCAGAACGTCTTCGGCACGAATGAGTCGTGCGGACCGGCGTAGATGTTCTCGATCACCGGATACTTCCTGGCCGGGTCGTAGTCGCGCGGACGCACCACCATGCCCCAGATATCGGTCTTGCCGTCGCGCCCCTTGGCGGTGAAGCTCTGCGGTGGCTTCCAGCCGGCGGCGAGCAGACGCGAGATATCGCCGTGCTCCAGCGTGCGCACCGGCACGCCATCGATACGATGCAGCTCGGCGACCGGCGCCAGATCGGGGCGCGAATACACATCCACGTACCATGCGCCGTCGTCGGAAATCGCCACGTCATGGTCGGCATCGGCGTGGGTGAGCCGGGTCAGGTGCGAACCGTCGAAGTCCACCGCGAACAACTGGCGGTAGTACGGATCCTTGCCCGCATCCATGCCGCTGGCCGCGAACCAGATCCGGCGCTGGCGGTCGTCCACCCGCAGCACGTCGCGCACCACCCAGTCACCGTGGGTGATCGCGCGCTTCACGCGGCCGCTGCTGCCGTCGATCAGATACAGGTGACGCCAGCCGTCACGCTCGGAAATCCAGATGATCTCCTTGCCCAGATCGTCAACTTCATGGGCGAAGCTCCGGTCGGCGTAAACGAAGGTCTTGGCGTTCTCTTCCACCGCTGCGTGCGGCTTGCCGCCGGCGGCATCCACCGCGATCACCCGCATGCGCTGAAAACCGCGCTGCACGTACTGGAAGCTGAAACTGCCGCCGTCGGCACGCCACTGGATCGGTGACAACGAGTACGGATTGCTGAACAACGCATCGTCGATCTCGCGGCGCGCACCATCCACGCCGAACAGCACCGGCCGCTCGATATCGACCGCATCGCCCGGCTTGGGATAGAGCTGGGTACGCACGCGTGGCTGCAACTGGTCCGACGGCGAGGACTCCACCCGCGTCACCAACCGCGCATCGCCGGGCTTGACCCGATACAGCGCGAAATGACGCGAATCCGGCGCCCAGGCAATGCTTTCCGGATCGTAAAAAGCGTCAACACGACCATCGTTGGTGAGCTGTGCAACGCGACCATCACTGAGATGGCGCAGCGCCACGTCATAGCCCTCGACATACGCTTCCCACTGCCCGTCCGGCGAGCGATGCGGAGTGTTGTCGGCCGGCACGCGCAGATCGCGTACCACGCCGAAACCGTGCGGACGCTGTTTGTCCGGTTCCTGCGCGCAGACATAGTCGGTCAGCGTGCAGCGCCACGATGCATAGTCGATACCGAAGCGGATCGCGCCATACGGGTCGGCACCCGCACTGACGTAGTAGAAGCGATCGAACGGCAGTCGCAGCGGCGCATAGCTGCGACCGCCGGCCTTCGACAACGCCTGCGCCAATCGCGACGCATCAAACGCCGGCTGCGTCGCACTGCTGGCCGGATCGCCGAGTACGAAAGCGAATCCGCCCTCGACCGTCTTGCGGTAGTAGAAGCGCCCGTCATCGCGCCACTGCGCCGGGAAGGCGACATCACGGGTCAGGCCACTCCATGCCTCGCGCAGGCCCAGTGAGCGCGCGTAGTCGGCAGGTGCCGGCGTGGCCTGAGCAGTGCCAAGCCAGCCGAGCAGCAGTACGGCAAGGATTTTTCTCATGCGTTCCCCGATATCTCCGGTAATGCTCTCGTAGGAGCGGCTCTGGGTGGCCTAGGGCCATCAGCCGCGATGAGGCTTTCCCGGTAAAGCCTCATCGCGGCTGAAGCCGCTCCTACAAAGGCAAAACTACTCCCCGTCATCCTCTTCCAGCGCCAGTTCGTCGCTGCGCAGGCCCGTACGCGCGCCCCAGTGGTAGACGAAGAACGCGATCACCGCCACCGTCAACGTGTCCCACGGATGCGCGATCGCACCGGTGCCACCGAAGGTGCCCAGGTACGACACGCCCATCACCAGCACATAGAAACCGATCAACCAGAGCGAACCGCGCACCTGCCGCAGCAGGCGTGGGCGCGCCTCGCGCGACGGCAGCCGGAACAGCACGTAGGCCACGAACACCAGCACCTGCAGGCCGAGCAGCCACGACAGCGTCTTCCACGTCGACCAATACACGATCAACGCGGCGACCACGAACGAAAGCGGCCCCAGTACACCGAACGCGCTCACCCGGAACGGCCTCGGCAACTCCGGTGCACTGCGCCGCAGCGCCGCCACCGTCACCGGCGCCACCGCGTAGCTCAGCACCAGCGCGGCGGATACCACGTTGATCAGCGTCTCCCACGACGGGAACGGCAGCGTCCAGAACACCGACAGCGCAAAGCTCAGCCACAGCGCCGGGCGCGGGATACCGGACTTCTCGTCGATCCTGGTCAGCACCGGCAGGAAGCCACCACTGCGCGCCCAGCCGTAGACCACGCGCGGCGTGGCGTTCATGTAGATGTTGCCGGTGCCGCTGGGCGAGACCACCGCGTCACAGACCACCAGCGTCGCCAACCAGCCCATGCCCAGCGCCAGCGCGATGTCGCGGTATGGCAGCGAGAACGCCTTGTCGATGCCGGCCCATCCACCGCTCAGATGATCGGCCGGAATACCGCCCAGGAACGCCAGCTGCAGCAACACATAGATCACCGTGGATAGCGCCACCGACAGGATCAGCGCGATCGGGATCGTGCGTTGCGGATCGCGCACCTCGCTGGCGACCGAGACGATCGGAGTCAGGCCGAGGTAGGCGAAGATGATGCCGCCGGCCGAGATCGCCGCCTCGACGCCGGCCGCACCGAACGGTGCGAAACCGTGCACCTGCAGGTTGTCGGTATTGAAATGCGTCAGCAGCAGCACGATCACCAGCACCGGCACCACGAACTTGAACACGCTGACGATGTTGTTGGCCAGCGCGAACGTCTTCACGCTGAAGTAGTTGAGCAGGAAGAACAGCACCAGCAGGAAGAACTGCAACAGCCAACCCGCCACGCTGGGATGCGAGCTGTCCGGCTGGCTCAATGACGGGAACCAGGCCGCGGCGTACTGGCGACAGGCCTCGACCTCGATCGCGATCAGGCTGGAGAACGCGATCAAGGTGATGAAACCCATCAGCGAGCCGAGCAGCACACCGTGGGAATACTCCGGATAGCGCACCACACCGCCGGCACGCGGCAACGCCGCGCCGAGTTCGCAGTACACCAATCCCAACAGCAACACCGCGATGCCGCCGACTACCCAAGACAGGATGCCGGCCGGCCCGGCGATCGCCGAGACGTGGCTGGCAGCGAACAGCCAGCCGGAACCGAAGATCGAACCGAGCCCGATGAAGGTCAGGTCGGTCAGGCTCAGACTCTTGTGGAACTTGCCTTGTGCTGCCATGGATTTCCCCCTGGAATGAAGTGATCTAGCTCCCCTTCTCCCCTGGGGAGAAAGTGCCCCGAAGGGGCGGATGAGGGTTCGGGCGAAGCCTCGTGCAATCCAAACATCACGAGGCTTCGCCCGTGCCCTCACCCCAACCCCTCTTTCGGTGGGAGAGGGGCTTCAGTCCATGCCTACTGCTCGCCTGCCGCGAAATCCGCCCAAGGCGACTTACCACCACCGGCGATGAACCGATCGATCTGCGCTTCCAGCACCGGCAGCGGCACCGAACCGGTCTGCAGCACAGCATCGTGGAACGCACGGATGTCGAACTTCTCGCCCAGCGCCGCCTCGGCCTTGTGGCGCAGCTCCAGGATTTTCAGCTCGCCGAGGTAATACGACAGCGCCTGCCCCGGCCACGCGATGTAGCGATCGACCTCGGTGGTGACCTCGTGCTCGCTCAGCGCGGTGTTGTCGCGCAGGTAAGCGATCGCCTGCTCGCGGCTCCAGCCGTAATGATGGATGCCGGTGTCGATCACCAACCGGCACGCACGCCACATCTGGTAAGTCAGATAACCGAAGCGATCGTAGGGCGTCTCGTACATGCCCATCTCCTGCCCCAGATACTCCGAGTACAGCGCCCAACCCTCGCCGTAGGCGGAGATGTAGCCGTAACGTCGATAGTCCGGCAGCGTGGTGTCCTCCGCCGCCAGCGGCATCTGCAACGCATGGCCGGGCGAGGACTCGTGCAGCGTCAACGCCGGCAGGTTGTACAGCGGCCGCGACGACAGGTTGTAGGTGTTGACCAGATAGATGCCCGGGCCACCGCGACCACCGGTGTAGAACGGCGCCAGATCGGCCGGCACCGGCTCGATCGCGAAACGCCTGCGCGGCAGCCTGCCGATGTAATCGCCGACCTTGGCATCTACGCGCTTGGCGATCCAGGCTGCATCCTTGAGCAGTTCCTCCGGTGTCTTCGGATAGAACTGCGGATCGGTACGCAGGAAGTGCAGAAACGCCGGAAAGGTCTGCTCTCCGGCCGGCGTCTTGAAGCCGCTGGCGACGATGGTCTCGTCCATCTGCCTGCGCAGCTGTGCCACTTCCTTCAAGCCCAGCTCGTGGATCTGCTCAGGGCTCAGGTCCAGCGTGGTGTATTCCCGGATCTGCGCACGGTAGTAGTCCTTGCCATCGGGCAACGCTTCGCCCGCCAGGCTGGTGCGCGCCTTCGGGAAATACTCCTGGCGCATGAAGCCGAGCAGCTTGGAGTACGCCGGCACCACCTTGGCGGAAATCACCGCAAGTGCCTGCTTGCGCAGCTCGGCCTGCCTGGCTGCCGGGATCGTCGCCGACATCCGCTTGAACGGGGTGTAGAACAGGTTGGATTCGCCCGTCGCATTGGCGACATCGGCGATCGATTCATCGCGCCCGTCCAGCGTCACCCGCGGCTGGCTGAAACCACGCGCCAGACCGGCACGCATGTTGGCGATCTGTTCGTCGAAGTAACGCGGGATGTCGGCCAGTTGGCCGAGGTAACGCCGATAGTCCTCGGCGGTGCGGAAACTGCCTCGCGCGGTGAAGCCGAGATCATTCCAGAACGCGGTGTCGCTGTTGAACGGCATCTCCCAGGCGTGGAAACGCTGCTGGTCGAGAAACACCTCGATCTGCTGGCGATAGACCTGGTAGTTGACCAGTTCGGGCTGCGGCAATTGATCCTGCGGGATCGCGTCCAGTTCGCGTATGACCTGCTGCCAGTACGCGGTACGCGCCTGCTGCGTGGCCGGATCGACCTTGGGCAGGTGATCGGCGGCCGCACCCGGGCCGTTCTCGTCATCGGCCCCGGCGAACTGCTGCTGCCGCCACTTCCACTCGCGCTCGTACAGCGCCTTGAAGCGCGTGGCGGCATCGGCGCCCGGTGCAGCTTTTTCTGTGGAAGGGACTTCAGTCCCGAGAGAACTTGCATGACCCGCGGTCGGGACCGAAGTCGCTCCCACAGCCAGCCACCAGGCCAATGCGAATGCCATGGGGCGTCGCATCACACGCCCTCCTTCGCCGGCGCGGTGCTGGCCTTGACCTTCGCGATCCAGGCCTCGATGCGTGCATCCAACAGGTCCAGCGGCATCGCACCGCCGCCGAGGATGGCGTCGTGGAAAGCACGGATGTCGAACTTGCCGCCCAGTTCCTTCTCGGCCTTGGCGCGCAGCGCCAGGATTTCCAGCTGACCGATCTTGTAACCCAGCGCCTGCCCCGGCCAGACGATGTAGCGATCGGTCTCGGCCTGGATGCTCGGCTCGTCATCGGACGGATGCGCGTGGAAGAAGTCGACCATCTGCTGGCGGGTCCAGTGCTTGTAGTGCACGCCGGTGTCGAGCACCAGCCGGTTGGCGCGCAGCAGCTCGCCGGCCAGATGACCGTAGCGGCTGTAGGGATCCTTGTAGAAGCCGATCTCCTGGGCCAGGCGCTCGGCATACAGCGCCCAACCTTCGATGAAGGCGTTGTAGCCGGCCTGCTGCCGGAACGGCGGCAGCGGCAGCGTCTGCGCGAGCGAGATCTGCAGGTGATGGCCCGGCACGCCCTCGTGGTAGGCGGTGGTCTCGATGTTGACCAGCGTGCGCTCGGTGGCATCGTTGGCGTTGACCATCACGATCGCCGGCTTGGTGCCTTCCGGATTGCTCTGCCAGTACTCGGCACCCGGCGCCTCGCGACGGAACGCCGGCATCGCCTGCACGATCAGCGGGGTCTTCGGCAGATGCCCGAACAGCTTGGGCAGCTCCGGCTCCATGCCGGCGATGTAGCCGCGATACAGATCGAGGATCTGCTCGCTGTTCTTGGCGAAGTGCGACTTGTCGGTGTCCACCGCCTTGCGGAAGCTCGCCAGATCCTTGTAACCCAGCGAGGTCGCGATCGTGGTCATCTCGCCTTCGATCCGCGCCACTTCCTGCAAGCCGATCTGATGGATCTGCTCGGGCGTCTTGTCGCTGGTGGTCTGGATGTGGATCGCGAACGCGTAGCGCTTGTCGCCATCCGGCAGCGACCACAGGCCTTCGTGCTCGCGGCCCTTGGCTGCGTATTCGTCCTGCACGAACACGGCCAGCTTCTCGTAGGCCGGACGCACCTGCTGATCGACTGCCGCCACCAGTTGCTTGCGCAGTTCGTCGCGCTGGGCGGCATCGGGCACGGCCTTGTCGAGCTTCTTCAGCGGCGAGGCGAACGGGCTGTCGGCGCCCTTCGATGCGGCGATCTTGCGGATCTGCCCGGGCAGCTTCTCCAGCAGGTAGCGCGGCTGCACCAGCCCATCCTTCGCACCCTGGCGCGAGACCTCGATCACCTGATCGATCAATCCCGGCACCGCTTGCAGACGCTTGATGTAGTCCTGGTAGTCCTTGGCGCTCTCGAACGTGAACGCGTCGCCATAGCCGGCCAGCGCCAGTTGGATGCCGCCGACCGGCTCCAGCGGCATTTCATAGTTCTTCAGATCGATCGAGTCGAGCGCGTCCTGCAACTGGCGCAGCATCATCTGCAGGCTCAGCTGGCGCTGCTCGTCGAGCGTGGCCGGATCCATGGACTTGAAGCGCTGCAGGAAATCGTCGGTGGCCTTGCGGTCGGCCTCGACCGCGGCCAGCGAGTGATCGCTCCAGCGATCGTTGTAGCGCTTGTCGCCGATGATGCTGGCGAATTCCGGGTTGTGTTCGAGCTGGTACTGCCATTGCGTATCCAGCAGCGTGTCGAAAGCCTGCGCGGCCTGTTCCGGCGTGGCGCTGGCGCTGGCCGACTCCGCCTTCGGCGCGGCCGGCGGCTGGGACGATCCGCAGGCCGACAGCAGCGCGGCGGCCAGCAAGGAAACGGCAAGAGGTCGGATCAGCGGCATGCAATCACTCCGGAAGATGGTGGTGGTTCTGTTTTGCTTGGCATGTGGGCGGGACTCTGCGTGGCCTAGGGCCATCAGTCCCGACGCCTTGCCGGTAATGCCCGTCGGGACTGATGGCCCTAGGCCACGCAGAGTCCCTCCCACAAACCGCTTCTTTCACGCGAATGGCTGGTCAATCGCCACCGACGGCGGCGTGAACCACTGCGCGCCGGTCTCGGTGACATAGAAATGATCTTCGAGCCGCACGCCGAACTTGCCCGGCACCACGATCATCGGTTCGTTGCTGGCGCACATGCCCGGTTGCAGCGCGGTGCGATTGCCACGCACCAGGTACGGCGCCTCGTGGATCGCCAACCCGCAACCGTGGCCGGTGCGATGCGGCAGCCCCGGCAGGCGGTAATCCGGGCCCAGTCCACCCGCTTCCAGCACTGCGCGCGCGGCGTTGTCCACGTCCTCACAGGCCACGCCCGGGCGGATCGCCGCGAACGCTGCGGCCTGCGCCGCCTTTTCCAGATCCCAGATCCGGCGCTGGTCGTCGTCGGGCGTGCCGAAGATCCAGGTGCGGGTGATGTCGGAGTGATAGCCCTGCACGGTGCAGCCGGTATCGATCAGCACCAGCTCGCCTTCGCGCAGGTGCTGCACGCCGGGGATGCCATGTGGGAACGAGGTGGCGTGGCCGTACTGGACGATGCAGAAGGTCGAGCCGTTGTCGGCACCAAGCGCACGATGCGCGCTGTCGATGAAGCGCACCAGTTCGTCGGTGCCCAATCCTTCACGGGCGATACCGGCGGCAAGGCGCTGCACCTGCAGGGTCATGTCGCAGGCCTGCTGCATCAGCGCCAGTTCGGCCGGCGACTTGCACAGCCGGCAGCCGTCGATGATCGGGGTGGCATCGACGATCACCTGCGCGTCCAGATGCACGCGCAGGCCGGTGTGGATCGCAAACGCGGCACCGGGATCCAGCGCCAGCGTGCGCGCGCCACGCTCGGCCATCGCTTGTGCGACCAGTGCGTACGGGTCTTCGTGTTCTTCCCAGAGACGCTTGAGCGCGGGAATCTTCAGCACTGCGTCGAGCGAACCTTCCTCGAACGCCGGGCAGATCAGCAACGGATCGCCTTCGACCGTGACCAGCAATGCCACCAGTCGCTCGGTGGCACCCCACGGCACGCCTGCGAAATAACGCAACGAAGTACCGGCGCTGACCAACAACGCATCCGCACCGAGCGAGCGCAGCAACGCGCGCGCCTTCTCGATCCGCTGCTGGTATTCACTGCCGGAGATCGCCGGCGCACGCTGCATCCACGGACGCAACTGCGCCTGTGCTTCGGCCAGGCTCACATGACCGATCTGCGCACTCATGCCTGCGCCCCCACGTCGGCGCTGCTCCACTGTCCATCGATCAGGCGCTGCACGCAGCCAGGATTGGCATCGCGCAGTTCCACCGGCAGCAGCGCATCGGGCACGGCGTCATAGCTGTGCAGCGCGGCGAAGCGATGGATCGCCGCCGGCATGCCGACCGCGGTGAAACCCGGATGTCCGGTACTCGGGAATGGCCCACCGTGATTCTGCGCAGCGCTGACCGCAACGCCGGTCGGCATCTTGCTGTTGCTCAGTCGACCGACGCGGGCACGCAGCACCGGCGCGATCGCCTGCCAGGCGGCATCGTCGGAACCATCGGCGGCGCGGTACAGCGTGCCGGTCAGGTTGCCTTCGAACGCACGTGCGACCGCGACCATCTCGTCGGTATCGTCGACCCGCACCAGCAGGCTGACCGGGCCGAACGCCTCGGTCTGCAGGGCGCGTGGATCGGCCAGGAAATCCACCGCATCCACCGACAGCAGCGTAGGCGGATAGCGGAAACCGCCCTGCCCCGCATCCGATGCCACCGCCAGCACCTCCGCGCCCGCCTTGCGCAGCGTGTCCACGCCGTGTGCGACGTGATCGGCACCACTCTGCGAGAACAGCACCATCGGCGCAGCCGCGGCGAAATGTGCGCTGGCCGCAGCAACGAAAGCATCACCAGCGGCGTCGCGCGGCACGATCACCACACCGGGGTTGGTACAGAACTGACCACTGCCGAGCGTGCACGAGGCGAAGAATTCCTGCGCCAGTGCCTCACCGCGCTCGGCCAGTGCACCGGGCAGCATGAACACCGGGTTGACGCTGGACAGCTCGGCGTAGAACGGAATGCCGGCCGCGTCGGCGGTGGCCTTCAGCGCCAGCCCGCCACCACGACTGCCGGTGAAGCCGATCGCGCCGATCCGCGCATCGCCGGCCAGCTTCAGGCCGGTCGGGTTGTCGACGTGATAGAGCAACTGCACCGTCGCCGCCGGCAAGCCGCTGGCGAGCAATGCCTGATGCGCCAACTGCGCCATGCGCTGGCTGGTGGCCGGATGCAGCGGGTGCGCCTTGGCGATCACCGGGTTGCGCGCAGCGATCGCCGAGGCGAAATCGCTGCCGGCAATCGCGTTGAAGGCGAACGGAAAATTGTTGGGACCAAACACCACCACCGGTTTGGACAGCGGCGCCAGATGCGAACGCAGGCCGGCTGCGGTATCGATCACCGGGTTGGTCCAGGTGTAGCCGCGCACCGCCTTGGCTGCCTGGCGCAGCTGACCGCTGGTACGCGGCAGCTCGTTGCCGCGCAGCCGCGTGGGCGCCGGCAACGCGGTCTCGGCATGCGCGAGTGCGACCAGCGTGTCGGCATCGGCGTCGAGCGCATCGGCATACGCCTCAAGAAACGCTGCGATCTTCTCCGCCGGCAACGCGGCCAGCTCGGCGGCAACGGCGCTGGCCGCCGCGACGGCGGCCTCGACGTCGGCGGGGCCACTGACCGGGAACACCGGACCGATCGCCTCGCCGGTGGTCGGATCGGCGGCGCGGAAGCTGCCCTTCACCTCAAGACTCGGTTGCCAGGCACCGGCGAGCAGGACAGGTTGGATCGCATCGTTCATTGCATAAACCTCGTTGCACTGGATCATTCCCTTCCCCCGCATGCGGGAGAAAGTGCCCCGAAGGGGCGGATGAGGGGCACCGCAGAAAACCTGCGGAAGCCACCACGACAAACGCGTCGCCACACGCCAGCAAGCAAAACCATCGCGGAACGCACGCAAGCCCGGATTGTTCACCATCCGGGCGCGTGGCGACGCATTTCATCTCACGGACAGCGACGCTTCCTTGCGGCACCCCTCACCCCTGCCCCTCTCCCGCGCGCGGGAGAGGGGCTTGTTTCACAGCTTCGGCGCAGTCGCGATCGCGTGATCGATCACCTTCAGCGCAGCCTCGCGCTCGGCACCTTCGATCACCAGACGCGGTGCACGCACGGTCTCGCTGCCCAGGTCGACCTTCGCCTGCACCAGCTTGATCAGCTGCACGAACTTCGGCACGGTGTCCAGGCGCAGCAGCGGCAGGAACCAGTTGTACAGCTCCGCCGCAGCCTTGTAGCCGCCGTCGCGAGCCAGTTCGAACAGCTTCACCGACTCGACCGGATAGGCGTTGACCAGGCCGGCGATCCAGCCCTCGGCGCCCATCGCCAGGCCTTCGACGATCGCATCGTCCATGCCGACCAGCAGCACCAGACGCTCGCCCAGCAGTTCCTTGATCGCGGCGAAGCGACGGACTTCGCCGGAGGATTCCTTGACTGCCTGCAGGTTCGGGAACCCGCTGGCCAGCTGCGCGATCTGCGTCGGCAGGATGTCGGTGCGGTAGGCCACCGGGTTGTTGTAGAGGATGCACGGCAGGTCGGTCGCACCCAGCACCGCACGCGCATGGGCAGAAGCCTCGTGCCAGTCGGAGGTGTAGACGTAGACCGGCAGCACCATCAGGCCGCCGGCACCGGCCGCCTTGGCCGCCTGCGCCAGCTTCACCGCCTCGGCGGTGGACAGCGAGGCGATACCCGGCACCACCGGCACGCGGTCGCCGACCGCCTTCACCAGGGTCTCGATGATCGCGACCTTCTCGTCGAAGCTCAGCGTGGCGGCTTCGCCGAGCGAGCCCAGCGGGACGATCGCGGTGGAGCCGGCATCGACCAGCTGCTTGGCGTGCTTGGCGAGGAACGCGTGGTCGACGCTGCCGTCGGCGTGGAACGGCGTGGTGATCGCGGGCAGGACGCCCTTCCAGAAAGTGGCATTGCTCATGGCTGTGTCTCTTGCGGTTCGTGGGTAGTTGAAAACCCGCACATGGATGTGCGGGCTCTTCCGAGGGACTCGGAGTTATCGGAGTTGAAGGAATCGGCCAGCGCCGCGAGGCGGACCGGGAACAGAGGCGGCCGGCGGCCACCGTCGGAAGAAGTTTCAGGGCGGCTTACGCCCAGCTCGGCCAGCGCGGTACCGCAGATGCGGCCCTGGCAGGCGCCCATGCCGCAGCGCGAGACCAGCTTGGCGTCACGCGCATCGGCGATGCCCTGCACCGCGCTCAATGGCACGTCCTCGCAGCGGCACACCAGCGTGTCGGGTGTGGTCAGTGCGTGGATGCGCGGGTCGAGCGCGAAGGTTTCATGCAGCAGCGTGGCGAAGGCGCGCGCATGCCGACGGCGCTCCTTCAATGCGCGTGCGGCGGTTTCGGCGCCGGCGGCCATGTGCCCGGCCATCGCGCCTTCGACCAGCGCGCAGTCGCGACCGCCGATGCCGAGTGCTTCGCCTGCCGCGAACACGCAACTCACACTGGTACGCAGCAGCTCGTCGGCCAGCACACGCGGATGCCGTCCGACCGATTCGAGCTGGCAACCCAGCAGTTGCGCCAGTTCAGTGTTGGGCACCAGTCCGTAACCGACCGCGAGCTGGTCGCAGGCAATGCGCTCACGCCCGCGTGGTCCTTCGATCTCGACCTCGCGCAGCGCGTCATCGCCATGCGCGGCGACCACCACGCTGCCGGTGCGATAGGCCACGCTGGCCAAGCGCGCACGCAGCGCCAGTGCCTGCACCGCCTTGCCCGGCCAACGCGGCAAGCGCAGTGCGAAATCGCGCAGCGCACGCGCCGATGCCTGTTCGTGGATGCCCAGCACCTGCGCGCCATGCGAATGCAGTGTCGCCGCCGCCGCCAATAGCAGCGGCCCGCTGCCGGCCACCAGCGCGCGCTTGCCGCGCAGTGGCCAGCCCTGCTTGGCCAGCGCCTGCGCACCACCGGCACCGGTCACGCCCGGCAGCGTCCAGCCCGGAAACGGCAGCAGCAACTCACGCGCACCGGTGGCCAGCACCAGCGCGCGATAGCGCAATTGCAGCGGTCCGCGTGGGCCCTCGGCCAGCAGCCAACCCGGCTGTGCCAGTGTCACCTGGGTGCGCGACAGCCATTCCACGCCGGGCATCGCCAGTGTCGCGAGCGCACGCTGCGCCATCGCCGGCACGCCCTGTTCGATATCGTGCCGCCACACCTGCCCGCCCGCACGCGGCTGCGCATCGACCAGGCCGACACGCGCGCCATGCGATGCAGCCGCACGTGCCGCCGCCAGTCCGGCCGGACCGGCGCCGATCACCAGAACGTCGTAGTGATGAGCTCTATTCATCGGTCTGCTCATCGGTCTGCACCCGCATGCCTGCACGCACCGGCGTCATGCATGCACGCATCTGCGCCACGCCATCGATCCACACGCGACATTCGAAACACACGCCCATGCCGCACAACGGCGCACGCGGCTGACCCTCACGCGAGCGCCGGAACGGCACGCCGAGCGTCGCCACCGCCGCCGCCACACTGGCACCAGCGGGGACATCCACTTGCCGGCCATTTACTTCAAGACGGACCAGATCCCTCATGCCGACGCTCCCTGCAGCGCGCGCGCCGGCAGGTACGGCGTCGGGTCGATCGCCGGCACACGCCCGAGCAGGCTGTCCACGATCAATCGCGCACTGCCCAGCGCAGTGGTGACGCCAAGCCCTTCATGACCGGCTGCGACCCAGACATCGCGACGTCCCGCCACCGGGCCCAGATACGGGCGTCCGTCCGGCGTGGCCGGTCGCAACCCGGTCCAGATCCGGATCGCCTGCAGCTCGCGCAACACCGGCAGGAACGAAAAAGCACGCTGCAGCATCTGCCGCAGCAGTGGCAACGACAGCTCGCGATCGACCGCGCCGAACTCGCGCGATGAACCGATCAGGATCTGCCCAGTAGGACGCGGCTGCACGTTGAAAGCCACGCTGCTGTCGGCATCGCCATGCGCGGAGTCGGCATAGCCCAGTTCCAGCAGTTGATGATGGATCAGCCCGGGATAGCGATCGGTGATCGCCAACTGGCCCTTGCGCGGCCGCAGCACCAGTTCCGGCAGCAGCCGCGGCAATTCCACGCCAGTGGCAACCAGCACCGGCCCTGACAGCGTGCTGCCATCGTCCAGGCGCACGCCGTCGTCCAGCAGTTCGATCACGCGCCGGCCGGCGTACAGCGTGGCACCCGCCTGCGTTGCCAGTCCGAGCAGGTAATGCGCCATCCGCGGCGGATACACCACCGCTTCGTTCGGCACCCGCATGCCGCCGGCCAGGCCGGGCACCAGGTGCGGTTCCAGTTCGTAGAGCTGGCGCGCATCGACCGGCTCGGCGCTCAGGCCCGCCGTCGCCAGCCGCGCGATCTTGGCCGGTACCGCCGCCAGTTCGCGCTCGTCGCGCGCCACCCACAACGTGCCGCAACGGCTGAATTCGGCCTCCGGCAGCGTCGCGTAGCGTTCCCACAGGCGCAGCGAGTACGCCGACAACGCCAGCTCGGCCGGATCGTCGTCCATCGCCACCAGATGCCCCATCGCCGCCGCCGTGGCGCCGCCGCCGACCGGGCCCGGCTCGACGATCGCCACGCGCAGCCCTTCGCCCGCCGCCGCCTCGGCACAAGCCGCGCCGACAATGCCGGCGCCGACGACGATGAGGTCGTAGCCGATCATCAGATCCGGATACCCCACGCGAACGGATCCGCCGGATCGATCAGCAGTTGCGAACGCGCCGTGATGTACGCGGTGCCGGCAATGCGCGGCGCGATGCCACGCCCGGCGGCGCGATAGCTGCCTTCGAACACGCTGCCGAGAATGCCCTGCTGCAGCCACACCTCGCCTTCGGCCAGCTTGCCGTCCGCAGCCAGGCACGCCAGCTTGGCGCTGGTGCCGGTGCCGCACGGCGAACGATCGTAGGCCAAGCCCGGGCACAGTACGAAGTTGCGGGCCTGCCCGCTGCCGTCCGGCGCCGGGCCGTTGACCTCGATATGGTCGATCTCGCCACCGTCCGCCCCGGTGATGCCGGCCGCTTCCAGCGCCTGCCGAATCGCCTCGGTGTAGGTGGTCAGCTCGCGCTGATGCGCCAGGTCGAGCGCGCACGGCGACTGCTCGGTGATGTAGAACCAGTTGCCGCCCCAGGCGATGTCGCCGCGCACTTCGCCATGCCCCGGCACCTGCACCGGCACGCCCTGCGCATGGCGGTAACTCTCGACGTTGTCGATCGCCACCTGCCCGTCCGCGTCCAGATCCACGCCGACCGTACCGACCGGCGTCTCGATGAAATGGCGACCCGGCTGGATCCGCCCCAGGTGCTGCAACGTGCGCACCACGCCGATCGTGCCGTGGCCGCACATGCCCAGGTAGCCGACGTTGTTGAAGAAAATCACCCCGGTGCAGGCACGCGGATCGCGCGCCGGCAGCAGCAGCGCGCCGACCATCGTGTCCGAGCCCCTCGGCTCGCAGGCGATCGCACTGCGCCAATGGTCGAATTCGGCACGGAAACGGTCGCGGCATTCGGCCAGGTCGCCGTCGCCCAATTCAGGGAAGCCGGCAAGCACGACACGGGTCGGTTCGCCGGCGGTGTGGGAGTCGATCACGTCGATGATGTGCATGCCGCCATGCTCACATTCGGCGCCCAATCCCGACTAGCGGAGAATGCCGGCGGGAAATGCGGAAATCCGCATAACACGCGATTGCGTGAACGGCCACGGTTTGCGCTAGCATCGAGCAGCCGGTCACACCCGGCAATCCCATCCTCGTACCAGCGCAACGCCAGAGAACACGATGGAACTCAACCTGCCCGCCCTCGAGATGCAGACGCTGTTCGACGCGCTCCCGGACGTGGTGTTCTTCGTCAAGGATCGGGAAGGCCGCTACACCCATTGCAACCTCACCCTGGTGCGCCGGCTCGGGCGCAAGCAGCGCAGCGAGGTCATCGGCCGCCTGCCGCTGGAAGTGTTCCCGATGACACTCGGTGGCAGCTACATCATGCAGGACCGTCGCGTGCTGTGCGGCGAGCTGATCGACAACCAGCTGGAGATGCACCTGTACCCGAATCGCATGCCGGGCTGGGCACTGACGTTCAAGCGTCCGCTGGTCGACGGCGATGAGGTGATCGGCATCATCGGCGTGTCGCGCGACCTCGGCCAGCCCGACAGCAAGCACTCCGCCTACGAGCGCTTGAACCGGGTGATGGAATACATGCAGGCCAGCTTCGGCGACAACGTGCGCGTGCAGACGCTGGCCGATCTCGCCGGCCTGTCGGTCGCGCAACTGGAGCGGCATTTCCGCCGGGTATTTCAAGTTACGCCGCAGCAGTTGCTGACCAAGCTGCGCATCGAGGCGGCCATGCGCTTGCTGCATGGCGAAGACAGCATCGCTTCGATCGGCCAGCACTGTGGCTTTGCCGATCAGAGCGCGTTTGCAAGGCAATTCAAGGCCACCGTCGGCATGACCCCACGCGACTACCGCACTCTGAAAGGACAGCTGTAATCGCGTTGCCGGTGGCGCAGATGCGCAGAACTGCCGAATCCATCGCTGCTCGCACACCTCAGCCACGCGATCCGCCGTGCCTCGCACGCTGCCACGCTGACACCCGTATCAGACCCGTTGCCGTGCCCATCGCCAGGAGTTCTCCCGCATGACGTTCTTCGAGCGCGACCACTCGCGTCGCGATCTGCTCCGCAATGCATTGGCGGCGGCCAGCCTGGTTCCACTGGGCGGCCTGCGTGCAGCCATCGCACCAGCACCCATCACTTCCGGCGACAACACGTCCGCGGCCACGCAACTGGTGCTGCTCGGCACCAAGGGCGGCCCGACTCCGTCCACGCTGCGCGCCGCACCCGCCAACGCATTGCTGATCGAAGGCCAGCCCTATCTGATCGACTGCGGCAACGGCGTCGCCCAGCAACTGGCCAAGGCCGGCATCGCGCTGCCGTCGCTGCGCGACATCTTCCTGACCCACCACCACTCCGATCACAACGCCGACCTGCTCAACGTCGTCTGGCTCGCCTGGGCCAGCGGCTTGAACACACCGGTGCACCTGTACGGCCCGCCCGGCATCGCGCAGATGATCGACGCCTTCGTCGAAATGAACGCGATCGACATCCAGGCGCGCATCCGCGAGGAAGGCCGGCCGCCGTTCCGGCCGCTGCTGCACGCGCACGAGTTCGACGCACCCGGCATCGTGCTGGAGAACGCCCAGGTCAAGGTGAGCTGCTCGCTGGTCGACCACTACACGCTCAAGCCGGCCTTCGCGTACCGCTTCGATGCCCGCGACCGCAGCGTGGTCTTCTCCGGCGATACCGCCTACCACCCGGCGCTGGCCGACTTCGCCAAGGACGTGGACGTGCTGGTCCACGAAGTGATGTACCTGCCGGCGCTGGAAAAACTGCTCCGCACCATCGACAACGCCCCCACCCTGCTCGACCACCTGGTCAAGAGCCACAGCACCAGCGAGGACGCAGGCCGGATCGCCGCCGCGGCTGGCGCGAAGATGCTGGTGCTGAACCACTTCGTCCCCGGCGGCGACCCGGCGATCACCGACGAAATGTGGACCGAGGGCGCGCGCAAGGTCTACAGCGGCCCGATCGTGGTCGGGCGTGATCTGATGCGGATATAGACCTCCCGCCCCCCGGCGCACGGCTCGCCTCAGCCCGGGTGGTAGCATGTCGGTCTGTTCAAGTCCCCCTGCCCGATGCTCAGTTTTTTCCGCCGCAAGAAGCCCCAGGACGCCGCCGGCGACCCGCCACGGACCTCGCATTACAGCTCTGACGACCTGGCTGCCGCGTTCCCGCAGGCGCCTTCAGCTCCCGAGTCGGAAGCCCCGGTCGAAACGCCCGCACAGCTGGCAAGCCCCCCCCAGTCGCCGGTTACCGCAACCGTCGCAGAGGTCAGCGAGACCCAGCCGACTCCAGTCGTGCCGACGGAGGTGACACCGGCTGCCGCAGCGCCTGAAGCGTTCACTGCAACACCGGCTCCAACCGCGGCGATTCCTGATACCGCGCCGGCCATCGTCCCACCCGCGCAGCTCCCCATCGCCGCATCCGACGATGCCCTGATACCCGCCGACGCCGCACCCGCCGCCTCGGCCGGCAAACCCGGCTGGCGCGAACGCCTGCGCAACAGCACCTTCGCACGCAGCTTCGGCGGCCTGTTCTCGCGCAACCCGCGCCTGGACGATGACCTGCTCGACGAGATCGAGACCGCGCTGATCACCGCCGACGTCGGCGTACCGGCCACGACCGCCCTGATCGAAGACCTGCGCAAGCGCATGAAGGCGCGCGAGTTCACTGACGCCAACGCCCTGCTGGCCGCGCTGCGCGCCGACCTGATCGGCATGCTGCGGCCGGTGTCCAAGCCGCTGCTGATCAACCACGACGCCAAACCGTTCGTGGTGCTGACCGTCGGCGTCAACGGCGTCGGCAAGACCACCACCATCGGCAAGCTCTCCAAGCGCTTCAAGGACGAGGGCCACAGCCTGATGCTGGCCGCCGGCGACACCTTCCGCGCCGCCGCAGTCGCCCAATTGCAGGCCTGGGGCGAACGCAACGGCGTGACCGTGATCGCGCAGGGCCAGAACGCCGACGCTGCCTCGGTCGCCTTTGATGCACTGCAGGCTGCCAAGGCGCGCGGCACGCAGGTCCTGATCGCCGACACCGCCGGCCGCCTGCACACCCAGACCGGCCTGATGAACGAGCTGGGCAAGATCCGCCGTGTGCTTGGCAAGCTCGACCCCGATGCCCCGCACGAAGTGCTGATGGTGATCGACGGCACCACCGGCCAGAACGCGCTCTCGCAACTGCGCCAGTTCCATGCCGCAGTCACCGTCACCGGCCTGGTCGTGACCAAGCTCGACGGCACCGCCAAGGGCGGCGTGGTGTTCGCGCTGGCACGCGAGTTCGGCATCCCGATCCGCTTCGCCGGCATCGGCGAACGCCCGGAAGACCTGCGCGTATTCGACCCGGAAGCCTTCGTCGACGCCCTGCTGCCCGAGGCGCTGGGCAGCACCTGAGTACCTCGGCCCATGCTTGTCATGTCGGCCCATGCTTGCCATGTAGGAGCGGCTTCAGCCGCGATGGGCTTTACCGACAACGCCGCCACGATGGGCTTTACCGGTAAAGCCCATCGCGGCTGAAGCCGCTCCTACACACCCGCAGACACATCGCACCGCCCGCCAGCATGAGCCAGCCCCCCATCCCCTACGCCCACCGCCTGCTCGCCTGGTTCGACCAGCACGGCCGCCACGACCTGCCCTGGCAGCATCCACGGACGCCGTACCGCGTCTGGCTGTCGGAAATCATGCTGCAGCAGACCCAGGTCGCCACGGTGATCCCGTACTTCCTGCGCTTCATCGAACGCTTCCCGGCCCTGCCCGACCTCGCCGCCGCCTCCACCGACGAGGTGATGGCGCACTGGGCCGGCCTGGGCTACTACGCCCGTGCCCGCAACCTGCACGCCGCCGCCAAGGCCTGCGTCGAACATCACGGCGGCGACCTGCCCCACGACTTCGAAGCGCTGCATGCACTGCCCGGCATCGGCCGCAGCACCGCCGCAGCGATTCTTTCGCAAGCCTGGAACGACCGTTTCCCGATCCTGGACGGCAACGTCAAGCGCGTGCTCGCGCGCTACCACGGCATCACCGGCTGGCCCGGTCTGCCGGCAGTGGAAAAACAGCTGTGGGCCCAGGCCGAGACACACGTCGAACAGGTGCCCGCTGGCCGCATGGCCGACTACACCCAGGCGCAGATGGATTTCGGCGCCACCCTGTGTACCCGTGCCAAGCCCGCCTGCGTGCTGTGTCCGCTGCAGGACAGCTGCATCGCACGCCGCGAAGGCCAGGTCGAAGCCTTGCCCACGCCCAAGCCCGGCAAGCAACTGCCTGAGCGTGAGGCGATCGCGTTGCTGCTGGAAAACAGCGCCGGCGAGATGCTGCTGCAACGCCGTCCACCCACCGGCATCTGGGCTTCGTTGTGGACGCTGCCGCAAGCCGACACCGAAGCCGGCCTGCGCGAATGGTTCGCCCGCGAGATCAAGGGCGACTACGACGCAGCCGAAACATTGCCGCTGATCGTCCACACCTTCAGCCATTACCGGCTGTACCTGCAGCCATTGCGTCTGCGCAAGGTCGCCCCGCGCGACGCAGTGCGCGACAATGACGATCTGCGCTGGGTGGCGCGCGCCGACCTCGTCGCGCTCGGCCTCCCGGCCCCGATCCGCAAACTGCTCGACGGCCTGTAGCGCGTCGACGCGCAAGGACCCACGAATGCCCCGCACCGTCTTCTGCCAATACGAACAACGCGAAACCGAAGGCCTGGACTACGTCCCCTATCCCGGCGAACTGGGCAAGCGCGTGTTCGAACAGATCGGCAAGACCGGCTGGACCGCGTGGCTGGCCCACCAGACCATGCTGATCAACGAGAACCGGCTGTCGCCACGCGATCCCAAGCATCGCGCGTTCCTCGAGGAACAGCTGCAGAAGTTCCTGTTCGTACGTGATGCCGAGAAACCCGCCGGCTACGTGGCACCCGACGCGGAGTGAACCGCACCGGCAGCGGTCATCTCAATGACCGTCGCCGTTCTGCTGCTGGGCCCGCTCCTCGACCCTGGCTTCACGTAGTTGCTGTTCGGACAGCTTCAGCGCCTTCACGTCCAATGGCCGGATGCTCTGGATCCGGCAGGGAATGCGGATGCTGCGCGGCCCGCCAAGCACGATCACATCGTCAAAGCGCGCCGATACGCGGCCCATCATGTTGGTGATCGAGATCGTCGACACATAGTCCAGGTCGTTGCACGGCCCGGCCAGCTCCAGCAGATAGGCGGTCCCTGGCTTGGTCCACACCGCCAGTGCGGCATCGCCCAGATTGCTCCAGCCATTGAGGCTGCCGAAGTACTGGAAATCCTTGACCGGCGCACCGGCGTGCGCCCGATACAGGTCCAGCCGCTCCTGATCGGAAAGTCGCCCGGTCGCGCACCCGGCCAGCAGCGACACCGCAAGCGCCACACTCCACGCCTTGTTCATTGCCCACCTCAGGGCGTCTCAGGTGGGCTCAGCCTGCGCCCGTCACGCCGGATACGACGTGAACCTGCCGACGTTGCCAGATGCCTTCATTCCTTCCCGTCATTCGAAGCAAGCTCGCCTGGAGCGGCGGTGCCGGCTGCCAACGCTTCCGATCTGGCGAGGGTACGACGCAGGGCCGGCGTATTGCCCAACACCTCGATCGTTCCACCGGACTTCTGGAAAGCATCGATCTGCTCACTGAGACTCTTCTCGGAGATCCTCACCGACGATGCCTTGCTGGACGCGTGATGATTCTTGTAATGGGCCATCTCAATTTGACTCCTCGAAACGGAAATCGATGTTCCTGGCACACTCCAGAATCTGCTTTTCGGAGGTGGCCACTGCCTTCAGCGCGCAGAGCCAGGAACGGGCCAAAGCACTGTCGCCAAGCAGCTCGCCCAGATCCGATACCAGACATTCGGCACATTGGCCGCCGTCGGGACTGAGCAGATCGCACCCTGTACAAGCCGCAAGTTCGACAGCCGGACGCGGACGCAGTTGGTAAACGACCCTCATCATCAGGTCGATGACAGCGCTGCTGGCGGAACACATTCGGAAGCGCCCCTCGGAACGGAAGCAAACCGCAACCCGGCCCTTGGGTGACCGCACATCGACTTGTCTTGAAGGCCTGGGTCACTGCTTGCGAAGAACAAGCGGCACGACGTCGAATGCGATCAACGGAGCCCAGGAAGAAATGGAAGGAGGGCGGTCCGATCGACCTTACTCCCCTTTGATCGCAGTTGCCAGCAGACACCCGGCATGCGCTCATCACCATGATTCGTGGTCTCAGCACGAGATGATCCACCCGCTTCCCGCAGCGCAAACCGGGAGCCTGCACACCGCTTGGTGTAGGATGGGCGCCACGAGTCCCTCGCATGCTCTGCGCGTCCCGCACGGCCAACCGGCCCTTCGATTCGCTCCCTTCCACGCGTGATCTGCCCGTTGACGCGGCATGACACCCTCTGGGAGCACCATGCGGGACATTCCACCCACGATGAGCCTGTTCCCCGTCGGCGGACGCATGGATCGTCCTCGTTACTGACCCTGCTCAGCTCAACAAAACTCGCCCTGGCTGAAGCGCACCGCTCCATGGATGGCGATGATCGACCGTTCGCACTGCAGACAACTGCTGCCCCATGTCGCGCCAAACAAACAGATATGAAACCATCCCAAGCCCGTCCCGCCTCTGTTCCCGCCTGCATGAAGTGCGACGCTGTCTGTTGCCGTTTGACCGTGGTCCTGCAGTCGGAAGATCGTATCCCCTCCCACTTCACCACCCACCTTCCCACCGGCCTGCATGTCATGGCCCACGATGAGGAAGGTTGGTGCGTCGCCCTCGATGGCGCACGCATGAACTGCGGAATCTACGAAACCCGGCCCAGCGTATGTCGCCGGTTCGTGATGAACGGGCCGTACTGCAAGGCCGTGCGTTCCGACTATGCCGAGCAACGCAAATCCGGCATCCCCTTGCTCCTGAGATGACCGCCCACCCGCTCCGGGCGTAAGCTGTAACCCGCTCACCCCATCTACCTGCCACCAACCAAAGAGACCTGATCTTGGCCAAACCCAACTACTCCTTCGAGAAGCGCCAGCGCGAAATCGCGAAGAAGAAGCAGCAAGACGAGAAACTCGCGAAGAAAAAGGCTGCGCGCGAGGCCGAGAAAACCGATCAGGCACCCGCACCTACCGACAGCCAGTGACACGCACGAGTGCCCCTGACTGACCCCGGACATGCCGCGCCAAGGATCTGGGTAGACGGAGATGCCTGCCCGGTGGCAATCAAGGACATCCTTTTCCGGGCGGCCGAGCGTGCACGCATCCATCTCACGCTCGTAGCCAACCAACTACTGCGCTGTCCTCGTTCGCCTTACCTGCATTCGCTGCAGGTGCAAGGCGGATTCGACGTGGCAGACAGCGAGATCGTCGAACGCCTGCAGCCCGGCGACCTGGTCATCACCCAGGACATCCCATTGGCCGCACGCGTGATCGAGAAAGGCGGACACGCCCTGGGACCACGCGGCGAGTTCCACACTGCAGGCAATATCACGGAGCGCCTCTCGGTCCGCAATTTCATGGAAGAACTTCGCGGCGCCGGCGTGCAAACAGACGGCCCCGCCGCCTTCAATGCCCGTGATCGCCAGGCCTTCGCCAATCAGCTTGATCGCTGGCTGAGCCGGCATACCTGATACCGCCACGCCGGCCCACGGCAAGTGAAGCAACCACGGCACAAAAAAAAGCCCGGCCTGAGCCGGGCTTTTTTCAACGCAGAAGCGTCAGAGCACCTGGACCTGCTCGGCCTGCATGCCCTTCTGACCATTGACCGCGACGTACGAGACGCGCTGGCCTTCCTGCAGGCTCTTGAAGCCCGAGGACTGGATCGACTTGAAGTGCACGAACAGGTCCGGGCCGCTTTCCGGGCTGATGAAACCGAAGCCCTTGGCGTCGTTGAACCACTTCACGGTACCGGTTTGAGTCTGGGACATCGTTATTCTCCTTGGAGCAAAGTAATTGAAGGCCGCATGGCGGCAGGAGCTGGCTGCAAGGAGGGAAGCGGGTACAACGATGTAGTAAGAATTCATCTACAGCAGCAGGCCACGATTCAATGGTGACCCTTGTAACTCAGCCCCGCCACGGTAGGCTTTCCGAGCGTAGAAAGCAAACAGGCAGCGGCACGATGAACACCGACGGACAGAAAGTTCCGAATGGATAGCGCGCATTCCGCGTTTATAGAATCCGGCTCAAAAACGCTGCAAGACCAGAAAAAATGAAAAGGGCCTGCATCTCTGCAAGCCCTTGAATTTCATGGTGGCCGGGGAGGGAATCGAACCCCCGACACGGGGATTTTCAATCCCCTGCTCTACCAACTGAGCTACCCGGCCACTTCGCCGCAATGCAGTGCCTGCGTTGCGAGGACGCGCATGATAGCGACCACTCGCGGATTGAGCAAGCCTTTGCGTGCAACTTGCCTTCACGACGACAAATTCGGGCGGCTTATCCCCGTCAATGACGCTCCCAACGAAGCACGGAAACGGCGTCAGGATCGCTGCCTAGCACGTCATGCCATGGCACCCGAGCCGACCGATCGGCATCACCAGCGACCACGCCAATATCCCCTACTCATCCAGCCCTCATCGATGAAGACGAACGAACCAGAACGCGTGGCGTCCCTCGCCCTGCAGCGGGGACCGCCGGCCCGGATGTTTCGCACCGCATCGATCGATAAGCAACCTGCTCTTCCCCCTCCCACGCCCGCTGAATCCAAAGCACGCCCAGTCCCCTCGCCCGCCATCGCAGCCCACGCCATCGCCCCATACGCCGTAGTATCCTTGAGGCCGTTTTTCAGCCACCGAGGGGCATGCGGCAATGCGTCTTTACCGAGGCTTGATCCTGGCATTCATCGCGCTGGCATTGACCAGTTGCGGCGGCGGCATGGTGCGACGGGTATCCGAGCCCACCGCCAGCATCCAGCAACTCACCGTGCGGCCCGACGGCAACTGGTCGCTGGAGCTGCGCCTGCAGAACTACAGCAGCATCCCGATGCAGTTCGACCGTGTTTCGCTCGACGTACTGATCGGTGACCAGAGTGCCGGCAAGCTCGATCAGGCGATAGGCATCTCGATCGGTCCGGAAACCGCCGATGTCGTGCAGGTCTCGCTGCAGCCCTCCTCGTTCGCCAAGCTCACCATCGCCGACGTGCTCGCCGGCCGTCGCTCGCTGCCTTACCAATTGAAGGGCAAGGTCTGGGCGACGCCCGAAGAGAAGAAGCAGCGCGAATTCGACATCGATGCACGCAACACGCTCAGTCCGGCCCCAGGCCTGGATGGCGTCCTGCGCTGATCTCCAGTCCGGCCTTACGGACACGCCATAGATTCCAGGATCATCATGAGCAGCTATTCCGCACCCCTTACCGATCTGCGTTTCGCGCTGTACGACGTGCTTGGCACTGAAGCCCTGTTCTCACGCCTGGGCTACACCGAGGCCAGCCGCGACATCATCGATGCGGTGCTTGATGAGGCCGCGCGCTTCACCGGCAACGTGCTGGCACCGCTGAACAGCGTCGGCGACGAGATCGGTTGCGCCTTCGACAAGGGCACCCACGAGGTGACCACGCCACCGGGCTTCAAACAGGCCTACGACCAGTTCGTCGAAGCCGGCTGGACCGGTTTGACCGCATCGCCGGAGGTCGGGGGCCAAGGCCTGCCGCATACGCTGGGCGTGCCACTCAACGAGATGGTCAACGCCGCCAACCTGGCCTGGGGCAACTTCCCGCTGCTCTCGCACGGCGCGGTCGAGGCGTTGAAGCATCATGGCGAAGCCTGGCAGCAGGAGGTCTTCCTCAAGCCGCTGATCGAGGGCCGCTGGACCGGCACGATGTGCCTGACCGAGCCGCACTGCGGCACCGACCTGGGCCTGCTCAAGACCCGCGCCGAACCCAGCGCCGACGGCAGCTACGCGATCACCGGCACCAAGATCTTCATCACCGCCGGCGAGCATGACCTCACCGACAACATCGTCCATCTGGTGCTTGCCAAACTGCCCGATGCGCCGCCTGGCGCGAAAGGCATCTCGCTGTTCGTCACGCCCAAGTTCAAGGTCGGCCGCGATGGCGCCGTCGGCGAGCGCAATGCGCTGCACTGCGGTTCGATCGAACACAAGATGGGCATCAAGGGTTCCGTCACCTGCGTGATGAACTTCGATGGCGCCCAAGGCTGGCTGGTCGGCCAACCGCACAAGGGGCTGCAGGCGATGTTCACCATGATGAACACCGCGCGCCTGGGTGTCGGCCTGCAAGGCATCGGCCTGTCCGAGCGTGCCTACCAGAACGCCTTGCGCTACGCCCGCGAGCGCCTGCAATCGCGTTCGCTGGCGGGCGCGAAATTCCCCGACAAGCCGGCCGACCCGATCATCGTGCAGCCCGACGTGCGCCGCATGCTGCTCACGATCAAGTCGCTGACCGAGGGCAGCCGCCTGCTGGCGCTGCACGCGGCCACGTTGATCGACGTCGCCCACCGCTCGCCGGATCCGGCCGAGCGCGAACGCGCCGATACGCTGGTGAGCTTCCTGACGCCGATCTCCAAGGCCTGCCAGACCGAATGGGCCATCGAGAACACCTACGACGCGCTGCAGTGCTTCGGCGGCCATGGCTACATCCGCGAACACGGCATGGAGCAGTTGGCGCGCGATGCCCGCATCACCACGCTGTACGAAGGCACCACCGGCATCCAGGCGCTGGACCTGATCGGCCGCAAGACCGCTTCGACCCAGGCTGCCGGCCTGAAGCTGTTCCTGGCAGAAGTCGAGGAGTTCGCCCGAGCACACGAAGGCGATGCGGCACTGGCGGAATTCCTCAAGCCGCTGCGCGACAAGGCCAGCGAGTGGGCGATGCTGACCCGCGACGTACTGGAGCGTGCATCGAAGAATCCGGAAGAGCTCGGCGCGGCCAGCTACGACTACCTGTTCTATTCGGGCTACGTGGCCCTGGCCTATTGGTGGGCACGCAGCGTCGCCGCCGCCAACGCTTCCGACCATGGCGAGGATTTCAAGCGCGCCAAACTGGAAACCGCGCGCTTCTACTTCGCTCGCCTCCTGCCGCGCACCTTGTCGCACGCCGCCAATATCCGCGCCGGCGCCAAGTCGCTGATGGCGCTGGATGAGGCGTTGTTTGGCTGACATTCGCTCCCTGTAGGAGCGGCTTCAGCCGCGATGAGGCTTTCGCGCAGGCCTCTCTGCAAAAGCCCGCACATCCATGTGCGGGGATTCAGATGGGAAAGCCCCATCGCGGCTGAAGCCGCTCCTACGGGAGCTGTCCCGATATCCGGGATCAATCGATACACAAATTGTCAACAATCAGGTATAAGCTGTCTTCCCGATGGAGACAGACACTACCTCGCGTAATCTGATCGACACCGGAGCCCCTGCAGCACCGGTGCTTTCCGCCTCCGCGGAGTTCTCTCGACTTCCCCGTCCCATCGGCCCGATGCGATTCCTTTCGCTCGATGCGCATGGCCGGGTACTGGACTGGATCAACTGGCAGGACGCTGCCTGCCTGTATGCCCGCGACGCGGTTTCCTGGACGCTCGGCGAACCCTGCCTGCAGATCCACGGCGGCATCTCACGTGCGACCGGTGAGCGCAGCGTCCTCGACCTGCATCCGATCATCGCCGCGCGCGGCCATGCCCATGCGCGCGCGCTCGACCCGACGCCCTCGCTGACCAACACCGCGCTGTTCGCCCGCGATTCGCAGCTGTGCCTGTACTGCGGCCAGCAGTTCAGCCGGCCGCACCTGACCCGCGATCACGTGATGCCGATCTCCAAGGGCGGCCGCGATACCTGGGAAAACGTGGTCACCGCGTGCTTCCATTGCAATTCGCGCAAATCCAACCGCACCCCGCAGCAGGCCAACATGCCGCTGCTGGCGGTGCCCTATCGGCCGAGCTGGATCGAGCACCTGATCCTGTCCAACCGCAACATCCTGGCCGACCAGATGGCGTTCCTGAAGGCGCAACTGCCTCGGAAAGCATTGCGGCGAATCGGTTGATGCCTCGCGGCCATCGCCCCTGATTCAGGGTCACCGCGGCATCCACACATGGCGGTCGACAAGTGCCGCAACACCTGTACCGGCGGGCTCCTTGCCCGGCCAGGCTCTTCCGCAACGGCTGCTTCCACGACAACCGTCTTCATCACCCCGCGCTGACACCTGAACCGGCTTGCTTGCCCCATCACGACCCGGGGGGCGAAAATGCCGGCTCAGCTGAAAGCCAAGACGATGATCGATCCCAGCCATTACCCGCGCCTGGCGCGTATCCAGACCCCCGACGATCTGCGCCAATTCGACGAGGCCGAGCTTCCGGCTGTGGCCGAGGAACTGCGCGCCTACCTGATCGAGTCGGTCGGTCGCAGCGGCGGCCATTTCGCCGCGGGGCTGGGGGTGATCGAACTGACCGTCGCCCTGCACTACCTCTATCAGACGCCGGTCGACCAGTTGGTGTGGGACGTGGGCCACCAGACCTATCCGCACAAGATCCTCACCGGGCGTCGCGACAGCATCCATACGGTCAAGCAGAAGGACGGCGTGGCGCCGTTCCCGAAGCGCGAGGAAAGCGAGTACGACACCTTCGGCGTCGGCCACTCCTCGACCTCGATCTCGGCCGCGCTCGGCATGGCGATCGCCGCGCAGCAGCGTGGTGATGAGCGCAAGGTCGTCGCGGTAATCGGCGATGGTGCGATGACCGCCGGCATGGTCTACGAGGCGCTCAACCATGCCGGCGGCATGGAGCCGGAGCCGAACCTGCTGGTGATCCTCAACGATAACCGCATGTCGATCTCCGAGGCGGTTGGCGGGCTGACCAAGATGCTCGGCCGCATGAGCGGCAGCCGCACCCTCAACGCGATCCGCGAGGGTGGCAAGAAGATTCTTGGCGACAAGAAGAACAACGCCACCGCGCGCTTCGTCAAACGCTGGGAAGAACACTGGAAAGGCATGTTCGTGCCGTCCACGCTGTTCGAAGAGATGGGCTTCCACTACACCGGCCCGATCGACGGCCACGACCTGCCCGCGCTGCTGGCCACGCTGAAGACGCTCAAGGGCCTGAAGGGCCCCAAGCTGCTGCACGTGATCACCACCAAGGGCAAGGGCTACGAGCTGGCCGAGGGCGATCAGATCGGCTATCACGCGGTCGGTCCGTTCGATCCGGAAAAGGGTCTGGTCGCCAAGGGCGGCACGAAGAAACCGACCTATACCGATGTCTTCAGCGATTGGCTGTGCGATGCCGCCAAGGCCGAGCCGCGTCTGCTGGGCATCACGCCGGCGATGCGCGAGGGCTCCGGCCTGGTGCGCTTCAGCAAGGAATATCCGGAGCGCTATTTCGACGTGGCGATCGCCGAGCAGCATGCGGTGACGCTGGCGGCCGGCATGGCCACGCAGGGTGCAAAGCCGGTCGTGGCGATCTATTCGACCTTCCTGCAGCGTGCCTACGATCAGCTGGTGCACGACGTGGCGATCCAGGAACTGGACGTGCTGTTCGCGATCGACCGCGGTGGCGTGGTCGGCCCGGACGGCGCTACCCATGCCGGCAATCTCGACCTGAGCTTCCTGCGCTGTGTACCCAACATGGTGGTGATGGCACCGGCCGATGAAGCCGAGTGCCGGCAGATGCTCACCACCGGCATGGAATATCGGGGACCGGCGGCGGTGCGCTATCCGCGTGGTACCGGACCCGGGATCGCAGCGGGCAACGACCTTTCCAGCCTGCCGATCGGCAAGGCGCAGTTGCGCGCCTCCGGTTCGCGGATCGCGCTGCTTGCGTTCGGCGCCACCGTGCCCGCCGCCGAGCAGGCGGGTCGCGAGCTGGGGCTGACGGTGGTCAACATGCGTTTCGTCAAGCCGCTCGATCGCGCACTGGTGCTGGAACTGGCCAGGACCCACGAGGGTTTCATCACCATCGAGGACAACGTGGTCGCCGGTGGTGCCGGTTCCGGCGTGGCCGAACTGCTCAATGCCGAAGGCGTCCTGCTGCCGGTCCTGCACCTGGGCCTGCCCGATTCGTTCCAGCACCACGCCAGCCGCGAGGATCTGCTGGCCGAAGCCGGTCTCGATGCCCCCGGCATCCGCGCTGCGGCACTGCGCCGCTGGCCGTCGCTCGCAGTGGCCAGCAACCCGCTCAGCGCGGCGAGCTAGCAGCCAGCTTCCGTAGCGCCGAGCTTGCTCGGCTGGAACGGTCCCGAGAAGGCTTCAGCAGAGCAAGCTCCGCTCGGGAACAGGCGCTGCGCGACAGGCGCGTATGCGTACTGGCCGGTCACGGCGCTTCTACCGTATAGCCACGCGCCTGTAGCCGCTCCAGGTAGCCCTGCGGCGCGAGCAGCTCACTGATCGGCAGCAGCGCGAACGTGCTGCTGTTCTTCTGCAAAGCAGCTTCGGCGAGCGCGAGCCAGTGCTGCCTCAGCTTCTCGCCAAGGTCGCCATAGCCGCGTCCTTTGGCGAAGCCCGATTCCGACAGGGCGCGAGTGCAGACGCTGCGAGGGTCTTCACGCGGCAAGCGTCGCAACGCTTCGATGTCGCCCACCGACCACGCATTGGCACGCTCGACCATCGTCGGCAGATCGTGTTCGACCGCCCCCAGCACGCTGCGGAAGCACGCCACATCGTCCATGCCGCCGGCGCGGAATTCCTTGATCGCCGCCTTCGGGTTTTCGACCTTGACTTCCAGCCGGGTCGCGGTGAGCTTGATGCCCGCCTTCTTGGCGGCCTTCTCCACCACCGGCCCGATCGGCGACTTGCGACCCAAGCCGGACTTCTTGACCGCTGCCTCGTACAGTTCGCCTGCCGCGACCATCGGGCGCTTCTTCTCGACACCGCCGTCGCGCCCCAGGTAACGCGGCTTCTGCAGCAGCCAGCGCGCATAGAGGTCTGCCGGCAGGACGTCGCGCAGCTCGGCACCATTCTCGTTCTTCATCGCCTTCATCGCCGACGGTGCCAGCGCCAGCTTGCCGAAGAACCCCACATCGGCCTCGAACGCCAACGAGGGCGAAAGCAGGATCTGCTGCGAGTTTGCGATGACGGTCTCGACCTCGTCCGGCTTCCACTCGATGTTGCTCGGCAACGGCGCCACCGTACCGAGAATCCAGAGTACGTGTTCGCCCTTGCTGACCTTCCAAAGACCGGGGCCGGGCTGCACGCCGTGCACGACCATGGCATTCAGGTCCACGATCGGCGCAGCGGGCGCCGCGACCGGCGTGGACTCGGAGGTCTGCGCACACGCAGCGAACGCTGCCAGCCACAATGCGATGCCCCATCCCTGCTTCATGCGGTGCCCCCTGTTGGCCCGTAGACGAATCCGGACGCGAAACTACCGGATTCCGCATGCATCAGCGTTAGCGAATCGTTGCCACTGATCCATCGAACCATGCATCGGCTTCGCGCAGCGGCGCGACCAGCGGGTCATCGGAGGCCATCAACTGGAAGCCCTCCCAGACAAAACCGGGCGAAACCGTACAGCCCACCAGCGTGAAATCGCCACGCGGACGCGCGGCCTGCCAGACCCCGCTCGGCACCACGCGCATCGGCTGGACGTCCACCGCATCCGGCCCCAACAGTTGCCGCTGCAGACCACCAGCGCGTTCGTCGAACGTCAGCAATTCCAGCACGTCGCCCTGCTGCCAGTGCCAGCATTCATCACCATCGACGCGATGCCAGCGACTGACCTCGCCCGCTGCGAGCAGAAAACGGATGCCGGTAACGGCCGGGCGTCCGTGGCTACGCGACAGCGATTCGTAGATGCGGCGGTAGTGCCCGCCCTCGGGATGCGGTTCCAGGGCAAGGCGTGCGATCAGATCGGAGGCGGCTTCGTTCATCGCCCGATCTTACCTCGCACGCCGATGTCTCCGCCCCACACCACTAACCCACTCAGGCACTGGCACGCATCTTCCTCGGTACACGTTTGCCGGAACGCAGGCAGACCGCGAAGAACGACAGCAGATCCCAGCTGTAGCGCTTGATCAATCGCCGCGGCTCGTTGAACAGGCGGAACAACCATTCGCCGTGGACACGCCGCACCCAGGCCGGTGCGCGCTGAGCATTGCCGGACAGGAAATCCAGCAATGCACCCACGCCGAAGACCAGCGGCGTGCGCAACTGGGTGCTGCGCTCGACGATCCAGCGCTCCTGCAGCGGATTGCCGAACGCGACCAGCAGCACGTCCGCATCGCTGGCATTGATGCGATCGACCAGGCTGTCTTCGCCGGCCGCGAACTCGCGATAGCCATCGCAGGTGCCGACGATCTCCTGCCCCATGTCGCGCAGCAGATCGGCGGCCTCGAACCCGATTCCCGCACCAGAGCCGAGCAGGAAGAACCGCAGCGGACGCGATGAACGCCTGCACAGATGCGGGATCAGATCGGTGCCGTTGAGGTTCTGGGCGAAACGCCGGCCATGGATCAGCAGCGCTCCCAGGTCCATGCCGATGCCGTCGTTGACGATGCGCCACGACGGCCCCGTCATCCGCCCGCGCAACGCCTGGCACTTCACCAAGAAATTGGTATTGGCAAAGCACACCCGTCGACGCTGGCCCCGCTGCATCGCCCGGAACAAATCCTCGGTGAACGCATCCTGGGTGGTCGACAGAATGGGAAAGCCGCCCAACGGCACGAATTCGCCAACTTCGAACCGGCCACGCACGATCGGCGCGTCGTCTTCCAATGTCGATACGCGGGTTCCACGGTATTTGTCAGTCATGGGGGTCACCATAGATCGTAGGGAAACGAATCCAGCAGCCGTCCCTGGACGGCGGCCAGGTCGAACGAGGCGTTCCCTCCAAACGCCAGGCATTCCTCTACCGAGCGTCCCAGGTGCCATTGCGTGCGCCCGGTGCCCAGGTAGTAGTCGTCGTATTTCAGGCGATCGTCGCCATTTCCCCAATCCAGATACACGGCGGGGATACCGTAGGCCTCGGCCAACACGAGGCCATGCAACGAGCTGCTCACGACCAGCTCCGCGCCCAGCAGCTTGCGCACGAAGGTGATCGTCTTGACGTTCGGAAACACCAGGTGCTCGGCGTAATCCTTGTACTTCACCGCCGGCTCGTTGAAATGCGGAACCACCACGTAGCGACGCTGCTGGCGCGGTCCCAACGCATCGGACGGGAAGAACCGCGGCATCAGCAGGCCAGGATCGCCATAGACCTCCGGCACCTTGATACCGCGCTCCAGCAGCAGATCGCGCGTACGCGGACCCAGCACGGCGCGCACGTCAAGATGCGTTATCGCATCCATCTCGGCCATGACCCGACTGTCTCCGCTGCTGCCCCAGACCGCATCGCCCTGCCGTGCGTAATGCAGGATCGAACCCGTCGCCAACAGGCGACGCGTCGGATCACGCTTGTCGATCAGCTCCTTCCCGCGCAGCGCCAGCATCGAGCTGACGATGACTTTCGAAAGGTGCGAGCCAACGTTCACTTCCCCGTTACGCGGCTGCCACCAGAACAACGCGCGACGCTCGGCGCTTTCGAGCATGCGATGTAGCAATGTTTTTGGCATGACGCTCAATCCGTTCGAAGGTGGAGGGACGGTCCGTCCTGACTGCGATGCGAACTTGCCATTGCATGCGCCCGGCGGCGCGTCACGTCCCTGTGGCTTCGGGCCTGCAGGAACATGCGCAGGCCATCCATGCGGAAATCATTTCGAATAGCGGACGTGCTGCTGTTCATCGGGGTCACCACAAGTCATACGGAAATGCCGTCAGCAATCCGGCCTGCAATCGCGCCAGGTCGAAACTGCCGTTGCCCCCGAGCTGGAGGCACTGCTCCACACTGTTGCCGGCATGCCACTTCGTTCGCCCCGTACCGAAGTAGTAGTCGTCGTACTTGAAACGGTCTTCACCATTGCCCCAGTCCAGATACACCGCCGGGATGCCATACGCCTCCGCCAGGATCAGCCCGTGCAGCGAACTGCTGACCACCAGTTCGGCACCCAGCAAGCGGCTGGCGAAGGCGGCTGGCTTGCCTTCCGTAAACACCAGGTGCTCGGACCAGGCGGCGTATTTCTCGTTCGGCTCATTGAAGTGCGGCACGATCACGAAGCGACGCGGACGCGGCGGACCGAGCGCATCGGCAGGAAAGAACTTCGGCATCAGCAGACCCGGATCGCCATAGACCTCCGGTACCGAGATACCGCGGGCCAGCAGGAACTCGCGCGTCTTCGGGCCACGCACCGCGCGAACGTCGAGCATGCCGAAGGCGTTGCGTTCAGCCGGAATCTTGCCGTTGATACCGCTGCCCCAGACCGTGTCGCCGGTGTTGGCGAAATGCAGCACCGAGCCGATCGCGATCAGCTTGTTGCCGGTCTGGCGTTTCTCGATCAGTGTCTTGTCGCGCTGCGCCAACACACTGGACACGATCACCTTGGACAGGTAATCGCCCATGTTGATGCGGCCGCTCTTGGGCTGCCACCAGTACAAAGCCTGGCGCTCGCTGTGATCGAGCCATTTCTGCAGCAACGGATTCGGCATCGGGTTCCTTTCTGGCGGATGGGGGAAACGGGCGGTACGGTCAAACGGGTACTGCGCGCAGATCGGTTCGATCCGCAACGCCTGCAATCGGCGAAAGCCGGGTTTCCGGGTACGCGGTTGGATTGAGCACGCGATCGGTGGTCTCGGCCCAGCTCAGGCATTGCCGATGGCGCACACGCGGTGCGGCCACCGCTTTGCCAATCGCGGCAACCAGTGATTCCGCATCGCCTGGTGTGTAGCCGAAGCGTGCCTGGTAGCGACCCACCACGCGATGCGGACATACCGCCGGCAACCCGAAGAAGTCGTACTGCAGCAGTTTCATCGAGCTGTCGGCGAGGTAATCCGGCACCTGCTCGGACGCGTAGGGCGCGATGCCGAAGCGCGCGTGCTTGATGTAGCGGATCGTCTCGGCATGCTTCATCTCGCCGTAGACGATGATGTTCTCGCCATAGTCCGGGTGCCGCCCCATGCCCGAGCCGATCACGTGGAAGGTGACCTCGGGGAAAGCACGCCCTGCAATCACAAAGAACAAGGGATCGAACAACATCGAACCCACGGAAACGGCGTGGATCCCCTCCGCGTACGGCGACGGATCGCCCAGCTGTTCGAGGTTGTGATCGACGCCATGACCGACGTGGAACACGTTGTCACAGCTGGCGATCTCCACCGCCATCGCCGGCGACACCAGCGCGATCACGTCCATCGTCGGCGCCACCCGATCGAAGGTCCGCTCGATCCAGGATGCCACGTTGATCGTGCTGAGTCCGTCGGAGGCGCGGTAGACCAGTCGCGCACGCGGATTCAGTCGCTTGGCCAACTCGATGAAGGCCACCGCGTAACCGCTTTCGAACACGATCACGTCGGATTGCTGGATCCAGTCCACCAGCGCGCTTGGCGGGTGCGAGGCATACCAGCGGAACATCGCGTCCTCGACCGGCCGCAGCCAGGGCCGGCGCGTATTGAACGGATGCACCGTCGTTCGCCACAGGTAGCACTCGACCCCGTTGTGCTCGACAACGGTATTGGCGGTGCCGTCCAGCGGCAGACGCATGTCGCCCTTCATCCGCGACAGCCGGCTGTAGCGCAGCGAGAAGAACCGTGTCTGTCCGCGCTTGGCCAACTCATCGGTGATGAAGTGGATGTTGGCGCGGCGTGGGGTGCGATAGTCGTGCGCGGACAGCACGAGATAGCGCGGACGCCGCGAGGCTGGGATGTCGGTGCGGATCGCGTTCACGGCTGGACTCCCATGGATTGCGGAAGAAGGGCAACGATGGTCATGAGCGCCCCCGGGTTTCGCGGAGCAACTTGTGGATGCTGGCGATGGCGAGCACGTCGCGGCGGAATGCCGGCCAAGCCAGGAACACGGCGATGCAGCCCAGCGCCATCACCGCGCTGCCGATCGCCAGTACCTGCCAAAGCGATCCACCGATCCGCCACGACACATACCAGGACAGTGCGGCGGCCAGGCCATAGCCGACAAAGGCGCGCAATCCGTTGGTGAACAGCGCCATCGCCGGCGCATCGGACACCCGCCCGATCCACACCAGTGACAGAGGCCACAGCAGCAGCAGACCAAGCGAATAGCTGGCCGCCACTCCCATCACGCCCCACAGCGAGCCGACGAGGATGCAGACGATCAGCAATACTCGCGCCGCAACCGAATAGACCAGTTGCTCACGCATCAGCCCCTTGGCCAGGAACACCCAGTACGCCGCATACGCTGCGGCCTGGAAGATGCCGCCCAGCGCCAGTACCTGGAACAACGGCACCGCATCACGCCACTGCTCGCCGAGCAACAGAACTATCAGCGGCAGCGCCTGTGCGCAGGCGAACGCGAACAGCGCGACGATCAGATGGACCATCACCGTCTGCCCGCGCAGCAGGAACGCGCCAAACCGCTCGCGCTCGTCCTGCAGCTGCGACAACACCGGCAGCGCCACCGTCGTAGCCGGCGCATTGATCTGGTTGAGCGGCATCATCAACAGCTGGAATGCACGGTTGTACAACCCGAGCGCATCCGCGCCGGTACGTGCACCGATGATCACCTGGCCCACATTGCGACTGGCATAGCCAAGCAACTGCGCCGCCATCAGGTTCCAGCCGAAGCTCAGGAAGCTGCGCATCGGTGCATCACGCTGGTAACCACGTGGCAACCAGCGTGCGCAGACCACGGCGATGGCGAGATTCACGAATGCCTGCACGACCTGCTGCAACACCAGTGCCCAGTAGCCCCAGCCCAGCAGGGCGGCGGCCACGCCGGCGACGAGTCCGGCGATCTGGGCGCCGACATCGCTCAACGCCACCTGCCCGAATCGCAGGCCCCGGCTGAGATGAGCGCGATACTGCGTGGTCATGCCATTGAGCAGGAACGTCACTGCCAATGCCTGCGAGATCGTCACCAACACCGGCTCGGCATAGAAGGAGGCAATCGCCTGCGCCGAAACGAACACCACGACCGACAACACCAGGCCAATGCCGCTGTTGATCCAGAACAGGTTGTCGCGCTGCTCGCGGCTGACCTCCCGGGCCTGGATCGCAGCGGAAGAAAGACCGAAATCACGCAGGATCTCGGCAACGCCGACGATCGCGGTGACCATCGCCATCAAGCCGTAGTCGTGCGGCGTCAGCAGCCGCGCCAGCAGCACGATGCCGCCGAACTGCACCACCATCTTGGTCGCCTGCCCGACCATCGTTACCGCTGCACCACCCGCCGCACGCGACGCCAGGCTGCGCGGGGGAGCGGTGATCCGGGACGATTCAGCACTCATCGTGCCGCGTCTCCGTCCAGGCCCAATGCTTCAAGGTAAGTCCGATAGTGTTGACGACCGATACCTGGCCAATCGCGACGCGAGAGATCGGGAGCATCGCCGCGGGGCGTGTTGCGCATCCTGTCCAGCGTCGCCGTCAGCAGGGCCGCATCGAACTCGCCTTCGTACAGGAACACCCAGCCCGGGCCGACCTCCTCGGCCAACGCAGCGTTCGCCTCACTCCACGGTGCCAGCACCGGCCGCGCCAGCGACAAGGCCAGCAGCAAGGTCCCGCTGTTGTGCATCTGCCGATACGGAAGCACCACCAGTTCGCACTGCCCGACCTCGCTGGCCAGCGCCGGCTCCTCCACATAGGCCAGCAAAGCACTGATGCGCGTGTCGCCCGTACAGGCCTGTTCCACACGCTGTCGCATCTGCGGTGTGGCTGGATTGCCGACAATACGCAGCGACACGCCTGGAACATCGACGTCCTGCATCACATCAAGCAGCGTCTCGACACCCTTGTAGGGACGAATCAGGCCGAAATGCAGCAACCTGCCTGGCACGCTGCGCATGCGCGGCGCATTCGCGAACCAGTCGCGATAGTGGCCATGCAGGATGGTGTCGGTGAAGGGCGCACGTACCGGCGTTGCGGCATTGATGCGGATCCAGCGCCGCGTCATCCCGTCCATCCAGCCGAGCAGGATGCGCTCGACCACCCCACGATCCTCGTGCGGGGCGACATTGTGCAACGTGCGCACGATCGGCGTACCGGTCAGCTTGAGCCGCAACAGCAACAGCGCCGCCGCCGCCTGCTTCGCCCATGTACCGAGCCGCGAGGAATGCCGCAGCACGTACTCCGGCCAATGCAGATGCAGCACGTCGTAGCGCGACAGCAGTGCATCGCGCATCGAGAAGAAACGTGGCGTCACCTGCTCCGGCAAGGCGTCGTAGAGCTGGGTCAGATAAGGATTGGTCTTGTCACCGGGTGCCTCGGTGGAGAACAGCACGGTGATTGCCGGGAGCGTCGCATCGCGCGTCATCGACAAGGCATTCATCGCAATGCCTCCCGCGGGGCGGGATGCCCGAGCGCCGCGCGGTACTCGTCGAGATAGCGCCCGACCACGTGCCGCCAGTCGTAGCGCTCCACGTACGCCATGGTCGCGTTGCGGCGCTGCTCGAAATCCTGGGCGATGACCTGCGCCAGCTTTTCGACAACGGCGGCAGCTCCGATGGGATCGTTCCGGTCCACCATGACGCCTTGGCCGGACTCGTTCAACAGGCGCGCGAACGGCGGGATATCGCTCAGTACCGGGATCAATCCCGCGCTCATCGCCTCCACCGCCGCAATGCCGAAACCCTCATGCTGGGACAGACAGACGAAGAACTGCGCTTGCCGCATCAACAGCCGTAGCTGCTCCTGCGATGGCGAAACATGCAACTTCACGCGCGACCCGAGGCCACGTACCGCGATCGCGGCACGTAGATCGGCCTCGTCGAAGTCGTACTCGCGGCCCGCGATGATCAATTGCCAGGCCGGATCCAGTGCAGCCAGCGCCTGCAGAAGATCCAGCGTCTCCATCAATCCCTTGTTGACCGACCAGCGACCGAAATAGAGCAATGTGCGTCCGGGAACGGTGCCGCCCTGCCCGGCATACTTGCCCACGTCCACGCCGTTCTCGATGACACGAAGCCGCGCCGGCGCCACCACGCGGGAGAACAGTTCACCGTCGTTCTCGCTGGTGGCGATCACTCGCTCGTACGCCCACGCCGAGGCGCGGGTCAAGGTGTTGAACCACACCTTCTTCAACCGCGACGCATACCCGGTATGAAAGAACCCGCCATGGGTGGACACCACCATCGGCTTGCCATGCAGCAACCGTGACAAGGCAAGGAAGTCGTAGAAGAAATCAATGCCGTGGACATGTACCAGATCGGCCGACGCCAATGCAGCGAGCACCGACGGCGCCAGCGGATAGCGGGTGGAGCCGCGATACGGAATGCGGGTGACCGGCAGGTCCTCGTAGTGTGCATCCCGCGCCAGAGTCGTTGCCGGCGCAGTGAACAGGCGATCCAGCGTCACGACGCGCACGTCGTCGCCCGTCACCGCGCGATGCTGTCGCGCGATGTTGAGCACCACCTCCTCCATGCCACCGATGGAGGGATGGAATTGACGAACGACATGCACCACTTTCATCTAATCCAGACTCCTCTAAACGGATGGATCACGCGACGGCACCTGCACTGGATCGACGAGCCCCCAGCGACCACGGGGCCCACCGCATCAACACCGCGCGCATCGGCACACAGGCAAGCAACGCGACGATCGATACCGACAATGCCCATCCCAACCCCGGCCCGGCCGCGCCAAAGCCGCCGAACAACGAGGCCACGCCAGAGAGCACGAAGAACACCAACAGATGCGTGCACAACACCAATAACGTATTGCGACCGATCCATTGCACCCATCGCATGCGCATGAACAACTGCGCCGCACATAAGGCCATCGCGGTACCCAGCATCGCCGCCACCATGAAGGCAATGCGCGAGTACCCGAACTCCAACTGGTTGATGTCCACCCGCCCATTGCGCCAGGCCAGCACCAACCACGGCAGCCCCAGCACCACCATTGCGATCGCGCTGCCTGTCCCTGTCCGTGGCAACAGCCACCCGGCATGCGAACACAACGCACCACCGGCAAAGAAGAACAGCGCCACCGGCAGCACATCCAACGCGAAGGGCAGCCGCACATCCTGCGCAGGGAACCAACCGATCCAGACCCAGGACAGCACACCCATCGACAACGCCAGCCAACCTGGCGAGACACGTCGCCGCAGATACAGATAGGCCAGGGTCGTGACGAACAGCGCCGGCAGGAACCAGAGCGCTGGCTGCACATACAATTCGGGGCCGATCCCGCTGAACAGCCCGCGCAACGGCTCCCACCAGGGCCGCTCGCCCCAGCGCGCGGCCTTCTCGCCGATGTTGCGGGTCAACAGCCAGTACACGTAACCCAGCGCGAAGAAGCACACGTACGGCACCAGCAAGGTACGCGCGAGCTTCTTCCATGCCGTCCAACCCGCGCGCGCGGAGCCGTGACCTTCACCAACCCATCCTGAGATGAAAAAGAACAACGGCACGTGGAAGCTGTAGACCAGGATCGTGAACGCCTGCGGGATCCCCTTGGCGTGTCCCAGCACGACCAGCACGATAGCCAGCGCCTTTGCGGCATCGATGCGCAGATCCCGTACACGTACCGGCGCCGCTACCCTGCCCATGGGCAGCGTGTTGGCAGAACCCGCCTGGAGTACGCCACTCATGAGGCTGCCCCCACTGGAGTCCCGTCATTCCCCCGCTTCAACTGCAATGATGTGGATGGCTTCGCGTTGCCGCCCGGACCCGCAAGCTCCGGCATCGGCAGCGCGCGCATCTGCCAAAGGCAGCCGCAGGCAAACCACCACAGCGCCGAGGTCTTGATCGAGAAGTAGCCATTGGAAACCAGCAGACTCAACGCGAACGCAAAGATCGCCAGGTTCTTGAACACCTGCCCTTCGCGCGTCGGCAATATCAGCAAGAACGAGTACGCCAGCAGGAACGCGAGCACGCCGACCACCGACTGCGAGGCGACGAAGTAAGAGATGCCGCTGTCGAAATAACGATATGCCGCAGCGGGATCCAGACCCATCCACGATGCAAACGACAGATGATTGATCGAATAGACCGTAAAGAAGACCCGGCCGAGCGTCGTATCCTCGTACTCCTGGATACCGGAGGCCCAGACCAGCAACCATCCTCCCGCCAGCACCAGGAAGAACAACAGAAACGCCAGCCGCTGGTCGACCCTCACCAGCAACGGCGCCAGCAGCAGCATCAGCACGCAGGTTCCGGCGGCCAGCCGTCCATCCGATGCCACGATCAGGAATCCGATCAATCCAATCGCCAGCAACAGCACGGGCGGACGGAACCATCGCGCGAATGCCAGCACGATCGCCGCGAAGAAGATGATGTAGTTGCCCATCGTCACCGGCTCGACGAACACCGACGAGGCGCGCGGCAAGTTTGTACTAGGCAGGAAGTTGCGCGCGCCCGGCCGCGTGGCGCTGACATACAGGTTGCTGTCCTGGTTCCAGAAGCCCTCCGCGCTCGCGCCGCGCGCATTGACGAAGTAGCTCTTCGGGTTGACCACATCGCCATACACGTTGGGCGCGGCCAGCTCGAACAATGCCACCAGCGCGATCACCACCGATATGCGCAGGAACAACTTGGGCAGCGAACCACGATACGACGCGCCCAACACCAGGAACGCGAACGCGATCAACGCATCACGGAAGAACTTGGGATCGACCTGCCACGAAAACAGGAACCGCACCAGCATCAGCCCGACCACCAGCCCGAGCCCGCTCACCACCAACGCCAGATGCCTGCGTTCCAGCGACCAGATGCCGATCACGAAGCAGGCGATGTAGATCATGAACTCGACCGCGTATGTCATCACCGGCCTGACCATGAACACCTTCGCATTGACCACGGCCAATACGAAGTTGTAGCCAACCGCCAACAACATCAGCACCTCGATGCTGAGGTTCATCCAGCGCGTACGCTGCGACCGGATATCAGGCGTCACGGTCGTCATGGCGTGCGCCCCAACGACCGCATGGCGGCCCGTTCCGGCAAGACGCTGGCTGGCTGCCCCTTCTCCATGGCCGTCAGTACGCGCTCTTCTGGCCGAGCACGCGCACCGCGGTCAGCACGATGATCCGGATATCCAGCCACAACGACCAGCGCCGGATGTAATCCAAGTCGTACTGGACACGCTTCTTCATCGTGCGCAGCTCCGGTGTCTCGCCGCGGAACCCGTTCACCTGGGCCCACCCGGTGATACCGGGCTTCACGTAATGACGCTGCATGTAGCGATGGATCAGCTTCTCGTAGTGCGAGTTGTGCTGCGCCGCATGCGGCCGTGGCCCCACGATCGACATGCTGCCGCCCAACACATTGAAGATCTGCGGAAGCTCATCCAGGCTGCTCTTGCGCAGGAACGCACCAAAGCGGGTGATGCGCGGATCGTTGCGCGTGGCCTGCACGACCTGCGGACCATCGCCATCGTGCACGCGCATCGAGCGGAACTTCATCATGTAGAACTCGCGCCCGCCCAGCCCGTTGCGGCGCTGGCGGAAGAACACCGGCCCCGGCGAACTCAACTTCACGCCGAGCGCGATCGCCAGCATCAACGGCCACAGCAACATCAGCGCCAGAATCGCCACCGCCTTGTCCTGCAGAGCCTTGACGACGACGAAGTAATCGTCGCGGTCCACGCCCCCCTGGCGCAGGTTGATCACCGGGACATTGCCGATCTGCTCGCCAGACTGGTTGAGCATGCCGAAGTCGAACAGGTCCGGCACCAGCTTGACGTTGATCGGATAGCGCTCGAGCTTCTCCAGCAACTGCTTGATGCGATCACGCTCGCCGAGCGGCAGCGAGATCCATACCTGCTCCACCTGGTTCTGCTCCAGGTAGGCGACCAGCTCGTCCGGTGCGCCCAGGCAGGGAATGGAAACCCGCTCATCCGACAGGTCATAACGGCTGGTGAAGTAACCCACCACGTTCATGCCGACCCAGGGATTGCGGTCCAGATAACGATGGATCTTCACCACCGGATGGCGCAAACCGACCACCACGACGCGCTGCACGTCCATGCCGAGCGTACGCAGATGGTTGAGGAACATGCGCAAGCCGGTACGCGCCAGCACCAGCACCGACAACCCACCGGCGAACCACAGCCCAATCCACAACCGCGAGACCGTCTGGCCAAACTGCACGATCAGCGCATGCACGGAGAACAACGCGAAGATGCCCGCGAATGCCGCGCCAAGCACCAACAACTCTTTGGTCAGACCGCGGCCACGCCAACTCCGGTACAGCGGGAACAGCGCAAAGCAGATCACTGCGTACAGCAGCGTGGTACCGATGGCCACGCGATAGGCCACGGGCGGCACCCAGGTGCCGTACAGCACCCGATAGGCCACAAGGGCCGAGACAACGACAACGGCCAGGTCCAGCACCCGCAAGGCGAGATCGGCGGCCGCCGAGTATTTGGAAAGAAGACGCCGCGACGAAGTTGTGTAGGTCGCACTACTGAGGTCTGCCAAGAGCATGGGATGGTCCTCCAAACCCGTCGGCCGGCACGCGGGGGAACGTACCGATTTATCGGGTCTCGATTCGTCTGTCGCACTCCGCTGCGGCGCCCCTAACACCGACCCCAGGCTGTGCGACAGCCCTTTACAGTCAACAGATCAAACGTTCAACACGCGAACCTGCAAGGCAATGGATCACCTCCTTTTTTCACCGAATCACCTGTCATCATCGTCAGCTCCCTTTATCAAAACCCTCTCCATGTAGTAACGCGGAATCCGTGCTCATCTCACCTGCTTCTCATCACGCAGGAAGTAGCGCAGCAATGCGAAGGCCACCGCGAGGAAAGCACCGAAGATGAATCCGATTGCCAGATTGAGCGGCCATTTCGGCGAGGACGGCGTGCTCGGCACATCGGCCATGTCGATGATGGAGATGTTGTTGCTGCCGATGTTCCCGGCGACGCCGATCTCCTTGTAACGCTGCAGCAACGCGTCGTAGAGCTGGCGATTGGTATCCACCTCGCGCTTGAGCATGTTGTAGCGGATGCTGCGCGACTGCAGGTCCAGCTCATCGCTCTTGAGCGTACCGATGCGCGCTTCAAGCATCTGGTCCTGCTGGCGCGCAGCCTCGTACTCCGCCTTCAGCGAGCCGCGGATGTTGTTCAGCTCGCTGTCGATCTGGCGCTGCAGTTCGTTGCGCTGCGACAGCAGCTGCTGCATCTCCGGGTACTGCGGCTTGTACGTGGCCAGCTTCTGCTGGTACTCGGTATCGATCTTGACCTGCTCGGCACGCAGGTTCTGGATCAAGGGATTGGCGATTGCCTGGGGCAGGCCCAGGCCATTGCCGGTCGACGCCTGCCGCCACGCGGACTCCGCCTTGATCCGCGCATCCTGCGCTGATGCCAACAATGCGTTCAGCTCCGTCAGGTTCTGCGCCGGCAGCGACAACTTGTCATCGCCGACCGAGACGATCTTCTCCTGGCTCGAATAGTCGACCAGATTCTTCTCGGAATCCTCGACCTTGGCGCGCAGCTGCGCCAGGCGCTCGGACAGGTATTGCGTTGCAAAGGTCGAAGCCTGAAGCCGCCGCTGCTGACTGTTGACGATGAACACCCGTGCGTAGGCATTGACGATCTTGGCAGCAAGAGCAGGATCGGGGGAATCGAAGTTGATGTAGACCAGGCGCGAGTTGAGGATCGGCTCCACATCCAGCCCGGACAGAAGCACCGGAGTCAGCACGCGCTCGGCGATGCTCTGCCTGGTGATCAGTTCACCGCCGCGCTCACGCGTGGCCGCCTGCATCTTCTCCATGGCCTCGTCGACCACCGGCTTGAAGGTCGGCTCCTGATCGAGCTTGGCCTCGCGTATGACCGCACGTGCAAGCGAGCGGCTCTGCAGCAATTGATACTGCGTCTGGTAGAAGTCCTTGTCCTGCGGCGACTCCACCGGCATCAGGCTTTCGACCTTGACGACATTGAGCGTGTCGCGCTCGATCTGCAACGTGCTGCTGGCGCGATAGCTCGGAGTAAGCAACAGCGTCACCAATCCCACCAGTACGACTACGGCGGCGGTGATCAACGCGATCAGCCAGCGCTGGCTGTAGAGCGCGTGCCAGTAGTCGCGCAGGTTCATGTCTGCGGGCTGCAGGAATCCCTGCGGTACGGAGCGATGTTCGGGATAGGTACTCATCGGTAAGCGCGCCACACCATGACGAAGGGTGTCATCTCAAGCGCGGTGCGTAGCAGCAACCGCGCATCGGAACGGTAGACCACGACGATGTCGCCACCGTAGATCTCCGGATCCGGTGCCTTGCCCGCCTCGATACTGCCCAGGTCGAACCGCGCGATCATCTTCTGACCCTGCACGGTCCGGAACACGATGACGTTGCCCCGACTCGCCACGTTGCTCACGCCCTTGGCCTCCGCCAACGCCTGCTGCAACGTGAGATTGGAACCGATGACCGGATAGATCCCGGGTTGGTCCACAGCCCCCGATACCGTCACCCGGCGCCCGTTGGCCTCCTGCACGAACAGCGAAACCTGTGGATCCTGCAGATAGCCATCGCGATAGCGATCGGCCACCTGCTTCTCCAGCTCGGCCACGCCGATGCCGGAGGCCTGTATCGATCCGATCAGCGGAAGCGTGATGTAGCCCTGGTTGTCTACGCGCACCGTGCGTTCGAGGTCATTGACCTGGAACACCTTCACTTGCAGCAGGTCGCCAGGAGCCAACCGATACTCCGGCTGCACCGTCGACAGCGCGAGCGGGTCAGGCTCCGGCAGTTCGGTGGCCATATGCGAAGTTGTGCTGCATGCGCCCAACAACATCGAGCAGATCAGGGCCAGGCACACGCCTTGTCCAGGTCTTCCGTTCGGTGTCTTCATGCGTCGTGCTTATCCGCCTTGTTGGATGGATTTCGGGAACTCCAGCACCTTCCGACGGCGCATGCGCGCCAACGGCAGGAGAAGAATCGCGGAGGTTTTCCGATCCCGGCATTACCGCCCGGAACCAACAACGGAGCTACGTGTTGCGCTGCACTATCGCATAGAAAATTCACTCCGCAACCGTCAAACGTCGGTTTTTTGACGCACGTTCAACGCGCCATTCAAGTTCGCGCCTTGATGCTTTCACGAAATAAAAACATTTTTCGAGAAAAAAGCGGCGCAGGCCAATTCGAAAGACGGAATCAAGTCACATGTTTACGCGTTCATGCATCAACGTCGAAACGCACGTTTTTTTCGCTCGGCTATTACGCGATGGGCGCGACGAATGCGCATCTGGTTATAACCAATGCGCAAAAGGTCTCATTCGGTCGCACGCACCACTGCGCAAGCGCGCATGGATTCGCGATGGGCGACGACCATGGCGCCACCTCGCATCACGTGCGCTCGAAGACGGGAAGGGAAACGGCCCCACCAGCCCACGATCCACCCAAACGAAAACGGCGACCCGCATGGTTGCGAGTCGCCGTTTCGTGTGGAGATTTGGTCGGGGTAGCCGGATTCGAACCGACGACCACCAGTCCCCCAGACTGGTGCGCTACCAGGCTGCGCTATACCCCGAGAGGTCCCGCCTTTCAGCGGGCTGGCGATTATAGCGGCTTTGTGAAGGCTTTTCCTAGCTGGAGGAACACGCTCAACGCCGCAGCAACTGCATCACTTCTTCCAGCTCCATCCGGACCTGCCGGATGATCTGGTTGCTCAGCGCCGATTCCTGCCGGGCGCCCTCGCCCTCCAGTCGCAGGCGGGCGCCACCGATGGTGTAGCCCTGTTCGTACAACAGGCCGCGGATCTGACGCACCATCAGCACGTCATGGCGCTGGTAGTAGCGGCGATTGCCACGACGCTTGACCGGCTCCAGGCTGGGAAACTCAGTCTCCCAGTAACGCAGCACGTGCGGCTTGACGTCGCACAACTCGCTGACCTCACCGATGGTGAAGTAGCGCTTGGCCGGGATCGGCGGAAGTTCTCGGTTACTGCCCGGATCCAGCATAAGCCTCCACCCGCTCCTTGAGCTTCTGGCCCGGACGGAAGGTGACCACCGTACGGGCGGAAATCGGAATTTCCTCGCCGGTCTTGGGGTTGCGACCGGGTCTCTGGTTCTTGCGGCGCAGATCGAAGTTGCCGAAACCGGACAGCTTGACCTGCCGTCCCTGCTCCAGCGCGTCACGCAGCACGTCGAAGAACGCGTCCACGAACTCCTTGGCCTCACGCTTGTTCAGACCGACCTCATCGAACAACCGCTCTGCCATTTCCGCTTTCGTCAATGCCATCACATTCCCCAGGCCTACCGCCTCAACTACGAATCCGGGCGCGATGCTCGCGCTCGATGACGGTTACCACCTCGGTTACGACGGCATCCACGTCTCGGTCGGTCAGAGTGCGCGAGTTATCCTGCAAAATCAAGCCCATAGCCAAACTCTTGAAGCCCGGCTCGACCCCGGCACCGACATAGCGGTCGAACAGCTGGACCTCCCGCAGCAGCGGCCCGACCGCCCCGCGCACCGAGCCTGCCAGGGCCGCCCACTGCACCTCATCCGGGACCACGAAGGCCAGGTCGCGGCGCACCGAGGGGTAGCGCGACAGCTCGGCCGCCCGTGGCAGCACGCGCCGGGCCAGGGCCTCGAACTCCAGTTCGAAGCCGAACACGTCCACGTCGATGTCCAGTGCCCGTGCCAGGCGCGGGTGCAACTGGCCGATCCAGCCAATGCGCTCACCATCGCGGTAGACATCGGCCGAGCGGCCCGGATGGCCGAACGGCTGCGTCGAGCCGCGGTACTCGAGGACAGCACCGGACGCCGCAGCCAGGGACTCCAGGTCACCCTTCAGGTCATGGAAGTCGACCTTGCGCGCCGACTCGCCCCATTGCAGGGCCAGCGCGTCGCCACAGACCGCCGCCGCCACGCGCAGCCGCTCGATCGGCGCCGCACCGGCTTCAGCGGCACGCGCGAACACCTTGCCCAGCTCGAACAGGCGCACCCGGCCCAGTTGGCGGGCAACGTTGCGGCCCAGCGCCGCCACCAGTCCCGGCAGCAGTTGCGGGCGCATCACCGCCAGCTCGGCCGACAGCGGATTGGCGAGCGCGACGGTATCCGCATCGAGCTGCCACTGCCCGAGCAGGCCGGCATCGACGAAGGCGTAATTGATGGTCTCCTGCATTTCACGCGCGACCAGCTGGCGACGCGCGCCGGGTTCGTCCAGCCGCGTCTCGGTCGGCATCGCGATACGCGAGGCGCCGCCCGGCAGCGTGGTCGGGATGCGCTCGTAACCATGGATACGCGCCAACTCCTCGATCAGGTCTTCCTCGATCGCAATGTCGAAACGGCGGCTCGGCGCGATGACCTGCCAGCCCTCGCCGGCGGCGGTCACGTCCATGCCCAGCGCGCGCAGGATGCGCTCGATCTCGACGTCATCGATCGCAATGCCGAGCACACGCTGCACGCGTGCACGACGCAGTGTGATCGTCGCCGGACTCGGCAGATCGGCCTCGCGCACCGCCTCGACCACCGGCGACGGCGTGCCACCCGCCAGATCGAGCACCAGACGGGTGGCGTACTCGATCGCCACGCGCGGCAGCTCCGGGTCGACACCACGCTCGAAACGATGGCCGGCATCGGTGTGCAGGCCGAGCTTGCGGCCACGCCCCATGATCGCCGCCGGGGCGAAATGCGCCGCCTCCAGGAATACGTTGCGGGTGGCGTCGGTGACGCGGGTGTCCCAGCCGCCCATCAGGCCAGCCAGGGCGACAGCGCGATCACCGTCGGTGATGGTCAGGAAGCTGTCGTCAAGCTCGACTTCACGGCCGTCGAGCAGCTTGAGTGACTCACCGGCGCGCGACAGACGCACACCGACCGGCCCGGACAGGGTATCCAGATCAAAAGCATGCATCGGCTGGCCCAGCTCCAGCATCACGTACTGGGTGATATCGACCAGCAGCGAGACCGGACGCACACCGCTGCGGCGCAGGCGTTCGGCCATCCACAGCGGCGTCTTTGCCGCTGTGTCCACGCCCTCGATCACACGCCCCAGGTAACGCGGCGCAGCGGCGCCTGCCTCCAGCGACACCGCCAACGTGCGCGCACCCGTGGCCGTCACCGGCGCGGCCGCGAACGGCACCACTTCGCTGGCGCACGCGGCGGCCACGTCGAAGGCGATGCCACGCAGGCTGAAACAGTCGGCGCGGTTCGGAGTCAGCTTGATCTCGATACTGGCGTCCGGCAGCCCGAGGTACTCGGCCAGCGGCTGGCCAACCGGCGCAGCGCCCGGCAGCTCGAACAGGCCGGAAGCATCGCCGTCCAGCCCCAGTTCCTTGGCCGAACACAGCATGCCGTTGGATTCCACCCCACGCAGCCTGGTCGGCTTGATCGTCAGCTCGCCGATCTGCGCACCGGCCAGCGCCAGCGGCGCAAGCAGCCCGGCGCGCGCATTCGGCGCACCGCAGACGATCTGCAGCAACTCGCCCTGCCCGGCATCGACCTTGCACACCTGCAGCCGGTCCGCTTCCGGATGGCGCACCGCCTCGACGATGCGCCCCACCACCACGTGCCGCAGCGAATCGCCCAGCGCGACCACGTCCTCGACCTCCAGGCCGATCGCGGTCAGCGTGGCCGTCAGTTCATCGCGGGTGGCCTGAGTGGGGACGTGACTGCGCAGCCAGTTTTCAGAGAATTTCATGGGAGCCGTGATGGGTGATTCGTGATGGGTGATTCGCGAGAGCGGTTGACGTGGAGATTGGGACCGAGACTGGAGAACGCATTTGCGAATCACCCATCACGAATCACCAATCATGCTCCTCAGGCAAACTGCCTGAGGAACCGCACATCGTTCTCGAAGAACGCGCGCAGATCGTTGACGCCGTAGCGCAGCATCGCGAAACGCTCCACGCCCAGGCCGAAAGCGAAGCCGGTGTAGCGCTCCGGATCGATACCGCAGTTCTTCAGCACGTTCGGATGCACCATGCCGCAGCCGAGCACTTCCAGCCAGCGCGTGCTGCCGTCCGGCTGCTGCCAGGCGATGTCCACCTCCGCACCCGGTTCGACGAACGGGAAGTAGCTGGGACGGAAGCGCATCTCGAAATCGCGCTCGAAGAACGCGCGCACGAATTCCGACAGCGTGCCCTTCAGATCGGCGAAGGTCGAATGCTCGTCGACCAGCAGGCCCTCGACCTGGTGGAACATCGGCGAATGGGTCTGGTCGCTGTCGCTGCGGTAGACCTTGCCGGCGGCGATCATCCGCAGCGGCGGACGATGCGCATCCATGTAGCGCACCTGCACGCCGGAGGTGTGGGTACGCAGCAGGCGCCCATCGCCGAAATAGAAGGTGTCGTGCATCGCCCGCGCCGGGTGGTGCGGCGGGAAGTTCAGCGCTTCGAAGTTGTGCCAGTCGTCCTCGATCTCCGGACCGTCGGCCAGCTCGTAGCCCAGCCGCGCGAAGATCTCGGTGATGCGTTCCTGCGCGCGGGTGACCGGATGCAGCCCACCCCGCTCGCCGCGCCGGCCCGGCAGGGTCACATCGATCTGTTCACCGGCCAGGCGCGCGTCCAGCGCTGCGTTCTCCAGGACGGCCCGACGCTCGCCAAGTGCCGTGGAAACGGCATCGCGCACCACGTTGATGGCCTCGCCGGCCAGCTTGCGCTGATCCGCCGGCAAGGTGCCGAGCTGCTTGAGCTGGGCGGTGACACTGCCGCTCTTGCCCAGCAGCGCGACGCGCAGCGTCTCCAACTGCTCGGGATTCTGCGCGGCGGCGATGTCCGCCAGCGCCTGATTGCCCAGGGTCTCGATGTCGCTCATGGATTCCAGCACCCGCCTGCCTTGCTGGGACCGCACCGGGGCGCGGCCCGCCAAAAGGATCCCCGCACATGGATGTGCGGCGCTCATGCGAGGGACCCGCCCCAAGGACACCGGCACAAGGATGCGCCGTGCTCTTGCGAGGGACCCGCAAAAAAACAAAAAGGGGAAGGGCTCACGCCCCTCCCCTGCATATCAGCGATGCCTCCCTTCAAAAGTCCGCGCACGGATGCGCGGGCTCTTGCGAGGGACTCGCACCTTATGCCGCGAGCGCGCCCTTCGCCTTCTCGGCCAGCGCGGCAAAACCGGCCGCGTCGTGCACGGCGATGTCCGCCAGCACCTTGCGATCCAGGGTGATGCCAGCCTTCAGCAGGCCGTTCATGAAACGGCTGTAGCTCAGGCCGTTGATGCGGGCAGCCGCATTGATGCGGGTGATCCACAGCGAACGGAAATTGCGCTTCTTCTGCTTACGGCCGATGTAGGCGTACTGCTGTGCCTTGATGACCGCCTGCTTGGCGACGCGGAAGACCTTGCGACGGGCGTTGTAGTAGCCCTTCGCCAGAGTCAGGATTTTCTTGTGACGGCGGCGCGCCTGCACGCCACGCTTTACTCGTGCCATTGTTCAGTCCTCAGAGGTAGGGAAGCATGCGGTCCAGACGGCCTGCGTCTTCTGCGCGGACGTGATTCGTCTGCCGCAGGTTGCGCTTCCGCTTGGTCGCTTTCTTCGTGAGGATGTGGCTACGGTTGGCGTGGCCAGCCTTGTACTTGCCGGAGGCGGTCTTGCGGAAACGCTTGGCCGCCGCCCGGTTGGTCTTGATCTTGGGCATTGCAATGTCCTTGATGGTGTTATGTCACTGACGAGGGCGGTGGCATTGCCACGCTTTCCGTCCTGCCCTGCCTGCTTGTAAGCCCCTGATTCCACAAGGAAACGGGGCCGGTCCTGTACCACTTGCGCGGCACCCCGACGAATCGGAGCCGCATATGATGCCAGATCGCGGAATGCCTTGCAAATCAGCGAATTGGCGACAGCGCCCCGGATCGGGGCACCGAATCTACCGCGCAGGATTCGCCGCTTCGAACCCCGCACATGGATGTGCGGGCTCCTGCGAGGGACTCGCCCTCAGGTCTTCTTCTTGGGCGCGATCATCATGACCATCTGCCGCCCTTCCAGGCGCGGACGCGACTCGATGACGATGTCTTCACCCAGGTCGCCCTCGATGCGAGCCGCCATCTCGCGACCCAGCTCCTGATGGCTCATCTCGCGGCCACGGAAGCGGATGTTGACCTTGACCTTGTCGCCCTCTTCCAGGAAGCGGCGCATGTTGCGCAGCTTGATCTGGTAGTCGCCCTCGTCCGTGACCGGACGGAACTTGAGCTCCTTGATCTCGACCTGCTTGGTCTTCTTCTTGGCCTCGTTGGCCTTCTTCTGCTGCTCGAACTTGAACTTGCCGAAATCCATGATCTTGCAGACCGGCGGATCGGCCTGCGGCTGGATCTCGACCAGATCCAAGCCCTCTTCCTCGGCCTTCGACAGCGCTTCGTCGCGCGTCAACACGCCGATCATCTCGCCGTCGCTGCCGATCACACGGACGCGCGGCACGCGGATTTCTTGGTTCCTGCGGTTCTGTTTGTTGTCAGGGGTACTGATTGTTGCAATCTCCCAGGGGAATCAAACCGGCACTTCCGGATCATCCAGACCGGCCGGGGTTGGTGTTCAGACTGCCTGCTCTGCCTGTAGGCGCTCGATGAAGGCGGAGACCGACATCGTCCCCAGATCCTCGCCCGCCCGCGTCCGCACAGCGACGGCGCCATTTTCCTTCTCGCGGTCGCCGACCACCAGCAGGTAAGGCACCCGTTGCAGCGTATGCTCGCGAATCTTATAGCCGATCTTCTCGTTCCGCAAATCGGCCTCAACCCGGAAGCCTTGATTTGCAAGGGTTTTCCGGACCGACTCGACGTAATCGGCCTGAGCGTCGGTGATATTGGCCACCACGACCTGCACCGGCGCCAGCCAGGCCGGGAAGGAACCGGCGTGGTGTTCGATCAGGATACCGATGAATCGCTCCATCGAACCGACGATCGCCCGGTGCAGCATGACCGGGTGCTTTTTCTGACTGTTCTCGTCGACGTACTCGGCGCCCAGGCGCTGCGGCATCATGAAATCGACCTGCACCGTACCCAGCTGCCAGGTGCGACCGATCGCGTCCTTCAGGTGGTACTCGATCTTCGGGCCATAGAAGGCGCCCTCGCCCGGCAGCTCCTGCCAGCTCACGCCATTGTGGCTCAGCGCCGAACGCAGCGCGGCCTCGGCCTTGTCCCAGGTGGAATCGTCGCCGAGGCGCTTTTCCGGGCGCAGCGCGATCTTGATCTGGATGTCCTCGAAACCGAAGTCCGAATACACCTTCAGCGCCTGCTGGTGGAACGCGGTGACCTCGGCCTCGATCTGCTCTTCGGTACAGAAGATGTGGCCGTCGTCCTGGGTGAAGCCACGCACGCGCAGGATGCCGTGCAGCGCGCCGGACGGCTCGTTGCGGTGGCAGGCGCCGAACTCGCCGTAGCGGATCGGCAGGTCGCGGTAGCTGTGCAAGCCCTGGTTGAACACCTGCACGTGGCCGGGGCAGTTCATCGGCTTGATCGCGTAGGTGCGCTTCTCCGACTCGGTGAAGAACATGTTTTCCTGGTAGTTGTCCCAGTGGCCGGACTTCTGCCACAGCGACACGTCCAGGATCTGCGGACAGCGCACTTCGCCATAGCCGCTCTCGCGGTAGACACCACGCATGTACTGCTCGACCACCTGCCAGATCGACCAGCCCTTCGGGTGCCAGAACACCAGGCCGGGGCCCTCTTCCTGAAGATGGAACAGGTCCTGGGCCTTGCCGATCTTGCGGTGGTCGCGCTTTTCGGCCTCTTCGATGCGCTGGATATAGGCGTCGAGCTGCTTCTTGTCGGCCCAGGCGGTGCCGTAGATGCGCTGCAACTGCTCGTTCTGGGCGTCGCCGCGCCAGTAGGCGCCGGAGATGCGGGTCAACTTGAACGCCTTCAGGAAGCGCGTGTTCGGCACGTGCGGGCCGCGGCACATGTCCACGTATTCCTGGTGGTAGTACATGCCCATCGCCTTGACGTCTTCGGGCATGTCCTCGATCAGGCGCAGCTTGTAGTCCTCGCCACGCGATCTGAAGATCTCGACCACCTCGGCGCGCGGGGTCATCTTCTTGACCACGTCGTAGTCCTGGGCGATCAGCTCGCCCATGCGCTTCTCGATCGCGGCCAGATCCTCCGGCGTGAACGGACGCTCGGAGTGGATGTCGTAATAGAAGCCCTCGGCGATGACCGGGCCGATCACCATCTTCACGTCCGGATACAGCTGTTTGACCGCATGGCCGACCAGATGCGCGCTGGAGTGGCGGATGATTTCCACGCCCTCCTCGTCCTTGGCGGTGATGATGCGCAGGCTGGCGTCGTGGTCGATGAGGTCGCTGGCATCGACCAGCACGCCATCCACCGAACCGGCGATGGTGGCCTTGGCCAGACCGGCGCCGATCGACTGGGCGACCTGCATGACGGAAACAGGGGATTCGAATTCGCGGCGGCTGCCGTCGGGGAGCGTGATGGTGATCATGGGGAAGCGGGGATTCTTGATTCGGGATTGGGGATTCGAAGAGCGCGATCCGGATTCGTTACGAATCCCGAATCCCCAATCTCGAATCCCAAAACAGCAAAGGCGCCCAGAAGGGCGCCCGCAGGGGAAGCCTCTGGCTACGATCAGCGATGGGCGGTGGTAGTGCTCATGTCGCACGCTCGGCCGGCGTTTCCGCGGGCCACCTGAGTCTGCTGGCGGTCAGGTCGCGAATAGTAAACCAATCGCGCCCGCGGTGCTCGGCGGGCCGAGCGAGCGCATGGCATGATGCCGGACTGCCTTCTGCCGCCACACCATGACCATCAAGGGCAAAGCCACCTCGCTGGACATCGCCTACCTGGCCGGGGTCTCCCAGCCAACGGTCTCGCGTGCCCTGCGCGGCAGTCCGATGGTCAATGCCGAGACCCGCAAGCGGATCCTGGAGATCGCCCGGCAGCTCAACTACAAGGTCGACAAGAACGCTTCCAGCCTGCGCCTGCGCAACGCCGGCACCCTGGCGCTGCTGTTCTTCGAGGATCCGACGCCGGATGACTCGCTGATCAACCCGTTCTTCCACTCCATGCTGGGCTCGATCACCCGCGCCTGCGCGCTGCGCGGCTATGACCTGCTGGTGTCGTTCCAGCAGCTGTCCACCGACTGGCATGCCGATTACGAGGACAGCCACAAGGCTGATGGCCTGATCCTGCTTGGTTATGGCGACTATCTGGAAGCGCGGCACCGGCTGCAGCAACTGGTCGAGCAAGGCACGCATTTCGTGCGCTGGGGCGCGGCGCTGCCCGATCAGCCCGGCATTTCGATCGGCAGCGACAATTTCCAGGGTGGATTGGAGATCACGAACCACCTGATCGACCGGGGCCATCGGCGGATCGGCTTTCTTGGCCACGCCTCGAACCACTACCCGGAGTTCTTCGAGCGTTGGCGCGGCTATCGCGAGGCCCTGGGCAGTGCCGGGCTTGAGGCCAATGCGGCGCTTCAGGTCGATGCGATCACCACCGAGCAATCAGGTTACGAAGCAGCCTTGGAGCTGCTGACACGTGGCGCGCCGTTCGATGCGATCTGCGCCGCCAGCGACCTGATCGCGATCGGCGCGATGCGGGCGCTGCGCGAACGCGGCTTGCGGATACCGCAGGACGTGGCGGTGACGGGGTTTGACGATATTCCCATCGCCGGCGCGATGGCACCGGCGTTGTCGACCGTGCAACAGGACACCAAGCAGGCTGGATCACTGCTGGTCGAGAGCCTGATTGCATTGATTCGTGGCGAGCCGGCCGAAGACCGCACCATTCCGACGCGTCTGGTGCTGCGCGACTCGTCGCGCACTGATCAAGCTGTCTGATTCGCACGAGCGGCTCTGGGTGGCCTAGGGCCATCAGCCGCGATGGGGTTTTACCGGTAACGCTTCATCGCGGCTGAAGCCGCTCCTACGATTCACTGCGCATCACGCTGGTCGCGCTCGGCTTGGGCTTGCATCTGCTTATCCAGTTGCCGGCGCAGTGCCGGTTGGGACACCGGAGCATCGAGCAGGAACACGCGCACGTCGTGCGGCGCTACTTCAGCCTCCAGTGCCCGCTTGGCCTCAATGCTGCCTTCGCCGAGAGCGTCGCGCCAGGTTCCAGGCTGGAGGTAGCGATCGACCCGGAAGCGATGCGGCTGGTCGCCCTTGTTGAGCAGGACCAGCGCGATCTGCGTCTGATCGTTGTACTGGTAGACCCGATAAAAGGCCGCGTGGTCGCCCTGCAGCTCCACGTCCACCTGCAGGCCACGCTGCAGTGCCGGAGTGGATTCGCGCAGGCGCGCGATCCGTTGCAGCGGCGCGAAGATCGGACTGCGCGGCGCGATGTCGATGCGCTCCTGGCCGAAGTAGGCACGATTGCCGGCGTGCTCCGCACGACCGCGCATGAAGCCGGTCTCCGAGCCGTAGTACAGCACCGGAATGCCGCGTGCGGTGAACAGCCAGTTGTGTGCGTCGATGAAACCGTTGTCGTCGGCATCGAGCCGCGCCATGTCGTGGTTGTCGTAGAAGGTCATCAGTTCATACGGATTACGGTACGGGCCGTCCTGCAGGAACAGCGCGCCGGCCAGTCGCTCGAAACCGGCCTGCTTGCGCCCGAACACGTCCGACATCGCGCCACGCAACGGGAAGTCCAGCACGCTGACGCCGGCATTGCGGCTCCAGGTATGCCGGGCGATCGAGGCCGGATCGTAGTCGAACGCCTCGCCGAACATGAAAAAACCAGGCCGCTCAGCGCGGATGCGAGCGCTGAACTTGTGCCAGAACGCATCCGGCAACCAGGCGATGGTGTCGATGCGGAACGCGTCGACACCCTGCTCCATCCAGTGCAGGTAGGCACCGACGAGGTAATCCAGCACTGCCGGGTTGTCCTGGTTGAAATCGGACAGCTCCGCCAGGTTGCCATCGAAGATCGAACCATCCTTGGCATCGACCGCGCCGATATTGTTGTAGAACGCGTGCAAGGGATTGTGCCGGGGATCGAGTTGCTGCGGTGGCAGGTTCTGATGATCGGCGAGCAGCTTTCCGTCACGGTCGAAGATCTGGCCGAAACCTTTTTGCCTGCGGGTCATCGTGAACGCCGGCGAGCCGTGGTTGCCGACGATGTCCAGCACGACTTTCAGGTTCAGCGCATGCATGGCTTCAGTGAAATCGGCGAAGTCCAGCCCCTCGCTCGGCAGATGCTCGTCGAGCTTGTAGAAGTTGACGCCCCAGTAGCCGTGGTAGCCGGTCTTGCCACGGTCACTGAGCGAGCTGTCACAGCTGACCGGTTTTCCACCACTGAATGGTTCGTCGGGGTTGTCGACGATCGGGGTGATCCAGACCGCGCTGAAGCCGAGATCACGGATATAGCGCGCGTTGTCGACCACGCCCTTGAAGTCACCCCCCAGGTAGCCGATGTTGCCGTCGATGCCATCCGGGCAGCGCACCGGGATGTCGAAGGTGCGGTACTTGCCGCCCTGCTCGCGATGATCGTTGGATGGATCGCCATTGACGAAGCGGTCGGTGACGACGAAGTACACCGCATCCGACGCGAATGACTCCAGCGTGCCGTAGTAATCGCCGGCCTGTTGTGCGATGGCGGTTCCCGCCAGCGTTGCCAGGATCGCCGCGGCGATCATCTTCCCCGGATTCATGCTCGTTCTCCCACAGCCGGCACACGCAATATGCAGATTCCCGCCACCATCAGGCTGGCGGCGCCGATCGCCAGTGCCTGGATCGGCTGACCACCCAGCCAATGCCGCAGCACGAAACCGAGCGCGCTGGCCGCCACCAGCTGCGGGATCACGATGAAGAAATTGAAGATGCCCATGTACACGCCCATCTTCGCGGCGGGCACGCAATCGGACAGCAATGCATATGGCAGCGACAGGATCGAGGCCCAGGCAAAGCCTACGCCGACCATCGACAGCAATAGCCACTGCGGATCGCGGATCAGCAGCAGCGAAAACAAGCCGGCCGCGCCAAGCACGAGATTGACCAGATGGCTCCAGCGCAATCCCATTGCCTTGACCATCAGCGGAATCACCAATGCTGCCAGCGCAGCGAAGCCGTTGTAGGCGCCGAACAGCACGCCAACCCAGTTGGCGCCGTCGTTGTAAGCGGCCGAGCCGGTATCGGTCGCGCCAAAGTGCACCTGGGTCACCGCCGCAGTGGTGTAGATCCACATCGCAAACAGCGCGAACCATGAGAAGAACTGCACCCAGGCGAGCCGGCGCATTGCCTGCGGCATATGGCGCAGGTCGTACACGATCGCCGCCAGCATATGGTCACGGCGAACCCGTCGCGCGATCAGCAACAGCACGCCGTAACCCGCGAGCAGGCCAGCCAGCACATGGAGCATGCGATCGCCCTCGCGTACCACGATCGCCATGGCCAGCAACACGCCAGCGGCGAGCCAGCCGGCGCCCGCAGCGACGGGAGGCAGCTCAGCGGCGAGCCAGCCGGCGCCCGCAGCGACGGGAGGCAGCTCAGCGGCGGGCACTGTCGCATCGATCATGTGTGAACCCGCATCATCGAACGCAGCCAGTTGCTGCGGCGAATACTCGCGGGTGGTGAACACCGTCCACACGATCGCAACGAACAGCACCGCGCCACCAATATAGAACGCGAAGCGCACCGTATCCGGCACTTCACCCGGCGCGGCGGTGTTGACCACACCCCACTTCGCCAGCAACCATGGCAGGAAGCTCGCCACCACCGCACCGATGCCGATGAAGAAGCTCTGCATCGCATAACCGGTTGGACGCTGCGCGGGCGCTAGCTGGTCGCCGACGAACGCGCGAAATGGCTCCATCGAGATGTTGATCGAGGCGTCGAGAACCCACAGTGTCCCGGCGGCGATCCACAGCGTCGGCGAATTCGGCATCACCAGCAGCGCCAGCGTGGTGAACACCGCACCGATCATGAAGTACGGGCGACGGCGCCCGAAGCGGTTCCAGGTGCGATCGGACAGGTAACCCACGATCGGCTGCACCAGCAACCCGGTCAACGGCGCGGCGATCCACAACCCTGGCACATCGTCGATATCCGCGCCCAGGGTCTGGAAGATGCGACTGGCGTTGGCATTCTGCAGCGCGAAGCCGAACTGGATGCCGAGGAAACCGAAGCACATGTTCCAGATCTGCCAGAACGACAAGGTTGGCTTGCGGCTCATTCAGCGGCCTCCGCGACACCGTCAACGCGCATCAGCTGTAATGCCGTGACATCGGCGGTGTTGAGTACACCGGATCGCCCCCCGGCTCCGCCGGTGTAGTGCGCGAAATGTTCCAGACCGCTCATGTTGAAACCCTGTTCCAGTGCGAACTCACAGGTGCCCGCAGCAGGCATATCGAACACCACATGGGTCGAATCCTGTTCGCCGACACTGTGCGGCATCACCACCGGACGTCGCTGCACCGACCGTCCTTCGCAGCGAAGCGTGAGCTGCTTCACCGCTGCAGTGACGCCGGTATTGATCGGGCCGTTGGGATTCCGGTAGCGCAGCGAAACTCGATAACGGCCGGCGGCCGGTGCCTGCCACGCCCACTTGTCGGCCCCGCCGAGTGTGGTCTGCGTGCCGGTGCAGATAGTCGGGCTGTGCAGTGACTCCCAGTGAGCATCGCGCACGGTCAGGCTGATGCAATGAGCCATGCCGTCGCGTGGCAAGCGCAGCGTCTCGATATTGCCCCGGTACCGCTTCCCATCGAGATACAACCTGGAACCGCTCGACGTACGCACGCGCCAGCCATCACCCTCAGCCTGCAACTGCGGCGCTGCAGGTGTCTCGGGAGCGAAACGCGCCTCAGGTTGCGGCGGCGCGATGTTGCTGGCTCGCGTGCCGATCAACTGCACCATCGTTTCGTCACCCTGCCTTTCCACCTTGCCGGCCATCAGAAGATCGCCGGTAACGTGGCGCGGCCGCAGCAGCGTCCACCTACGGCCGTCCATCTGCAGCACGATCCGATCGCGCTCACCGAACAGCATCGGCACCAGCCGTACCGGCAGCTTCGGCGTCACGCTGCCGTCGCCCTCGATCCCGAACACGCCCTCGATCACCATTGACAGGTAGCCCGCCACCGACCACAGCTGGCGCGGCGAGTTGACCACCGGCCCGCTCAACCTGCCCTCGTCCACATGGACGGCCTGGCTGAGCATTTCGTAGTTTTCCATGTTGGAGCCGGCCAGGGCGGTACCGCGTATCAACGACTCGATTTCCAGCGCGATGCGCGGCGCGTCGTCGAGCCGGCGTGCGGCACGCAGCGAATAGGCACTGACGAACGGCCACAGCGCACGGTTGTGATAGATCGGCTGATCGCGCTCCTGCGGCCACACCACCGGGCTGCCGGCGGCCGTGACTGGATAGTGAGAGAGAGCAGCTGCCGCGCGTTCGCGTGGCAGCACGTCGGACAGAATGCCCAGCGACAGACCGAGCAGGTCGTACTTCTCGAACGGTACCGGGTGCGCTGCAGAGCCGATGTAGCTCATGTACTGGCCGCGATCTTCACGCCAGAAGCGTGTGTCGACGGCGTTACGCAGCTCATCCGCCCATTGTGCATAGCGGCTCGCCAACACGGTGTCGCCATGCGCCTTCGCCAGCCGCTCACCAAGCTTCAGTGCACGGTAGTGCAGTACGTTGGTCGACAGCGCGAAGGATTCACCGATGAAGCGCACGTCATTCGCCGTCCACCCCGGATAGGTCTGCTCACGCCAGTCCAGGAACGAGGTCTCGCCGCGATACAAGCCGATCTGCGGATCAAACGCATACTCGCGATCCTGCGCCAAGGTACCCTGCAGTGCCTGCCATACCTCCTCGGCGAAACCCGCATCATCGAGCAGATCCTGCGCAGCGAGGAACCACACCACGCGATCGGTACTGATCGGCCAACTGCCGCCGGAACCGGTGTCCTGCGCGACGAACAGGCCCGGAGGCGCGTCAGCACCGCGCGCTTTCGACAACTTGAAGCGCAGCGATGCGCGTGCGCGCTGTGGATCCAGCCGCGCCAACGCCAGATCGGTGGCGTAGCTGACGTCACGCGTCCACACATACGGCCAGCGTTCGCCGGTCTCAAAGCATCGGCACGGCACCGGCCTGCCTTCGTCGAAGGCCGGATCGCGGATCGCCTCGACGCGGTCCGCCTCCAACTCCCGCTGCGCCAGCGCAAACAGCGCATCGAACATCACGCTGCCGGTCTCGCTGCGCATCGGCTGCACGTCGATACGGCGCTCGCCCTGCGGCATCGTCAGTACGAAACCACCCTCCGGCAACGCGGCCGCGTGGGCCGCAAGCCCTTTCCATTCGATGTCCGCAGCCTGCACGGACGTGCTTGCCGTCGTCGCGATGGCGACGGCCAGACAGATCTTTTTCAGCATCGAAGCGGCGAACCGGTTCACACCGGCAGGCCTCCCTCCCTCTTTGCCCGCATTGTGTTCCGCCGCACCGCAGCACGACGGCCTTGCGGCGCCTCCAAGGGTCTGCTGGGGTGGCCAAGTAGATCGCGTTGGGCCTGGGGGGGGGGGGGGGGGGGGGGGGGGGGGGGGGGGGGGGGGGGGGGGGGGGGGGGGGGGGGGGGGGGGGGGGGGGG
>NZ_JBYSVX010000031.1:0-12207 GCF_058986605.1 Pseudomonas sp. GW821-FHT07E12
TGGTCGACCTGCAGGACGCCCTGGGCGGATCCACGTCGCCGGCGCCGCCGGCAGCTGCAGGACCTGGTGCGATTGTCACCGGCCCGCGCACGTGGCCACCGCCGCGTCCAGCTGCAGGCCGAGCTGGGCAGGGTGGTGCACTCACCGCTGCAGGCCGACCGCGCTCGATGCGGACGCTGACGCTGGCCAGCTGGTCGACCTGCAGGACGCCCTGGGCGGATCCACGTCGCCGGCGCCGCCGGCAGCTGCAGGACCTGGTGCGATTGTCACCGGCCCGCGCACGTGGCCACCGCCGCGTCCAGCTGCAGGCCGAGCTGGGCAGGGTGGTGCACTCACCGCTGCAGGCCGGCCGCGCTCGATGCGGACGCTGACGCTGGCCAGCTGGTCGACCTGCAGGACGCCCTGGGCGGATCCACGTCGCCGGCGCCGCCGGCAGCTGCAGGACCTGGTGCGATTGTCACCGGCCCGCGCACGTGGCCACCGCCGCGTCCAGCTGCAGGCCGAGCTGGGCAGGGTGGTGCACTCACCGCTGCAGGCCGGCCGCGCTCGATGCGGACGCTGACGCTGGCCAGCTGGTCGACCTGCAGGACGCCCTGGGCGGATCCACGTCGCCGGCGCCGCCGGCAGCTGCAGGACCTGGTGCGATCGCCACCGGCATGCGCACGTGGCCAGCGCCGCCGCGCCCAGCTGCAGGCCGAGCTGGGGCAGGGGGGCGCACTCACCGCTGCAGGCCGGCCGCGCTCGATGCCGGCGCTGGCGTTGGCCAGCTGAGCGACCTGCAGGACGCCCTGGGCGGATCCACGCCGCCGGCAGCAGCACCTGGCGTCATCGCCAGCGGCATGGGCACGTGGCCACCGCCGCGCTCAGCTGCAGGCCGAGCTGGGCAGGATGGTGCACTCATCGCTGCGGCCCGGCCGCGCTCAATGGCGGCGCTGGCGTTGGCCAGCTGGTCGACCTGCAGGACGCCCTGGGCGGATCCACGCCGCCGGCAGCAGCACCTGGCGCCATCGCCAGCGGCATGGGCACGTGGCCACCGCCGCGCTCAGCTGCAGGCCGAGCTGGGCAGGGTGGTGCACTCACCGCCGCGGCCCGGCCGCACTCGATGCCGGCGCCGGCGTTGGCCAGCTGGTCTACCTACAGGCCGCCCCGGGGCAGATCCACGTCGCCGGCGCCGCCGGCAGCTGCAGGACCTGGCGCGCATAAAAAAGCCGCCACGCGGCGGCTTTTCAAGATTGGTCTGAACGGCATTTCTTCAGCCGACGCCGGCCGAGGGAGCGGGATTCGCGGGCCACAGCTGCGCGCTTATTGAATCTGCAAGGTGGTGGAAAGCCTCGCGTGTCATGTGCTGGCAAAGCGATGACACGAGCTTGCCATCGCTCAGCACAATCTGCAGGTACATAGGTTTTCCGTCGCCATACGCCTTGGCCTCAACGCGCAGCACATTGGATGGCCGCAGCCAGTAGACGTCATGGTCCAGTTCGATGCGCACTGGCGGCTGGGATGTCGCGGCCTCCGGCGTTACGTTGACATTCGTGCTTTGGGTGGTAGTGCGGTCGAACATCGTTGATTTCCCTTTACTCGAAAGTGGTTTGCGCATGAAGCGTACGAGCTGCTTTACGAAGCAAGGCAGCGGCAGCGGCGCTGATTGCTGCTGTCATCAGCAATGGAAGCATCACCTCGGTATCTGCCAACCAGAACGGCACAATCTGGCGCACCAAGACGTCGTCCGGAAGCTTACTGAGCATAGGTATGACACTAGCGGCGGCGAACGTAGCAGAGGCCAGGATCGCAAGCAGAAAGTAGCCCACGACCGCAAATTGCAAGCCCATCATTGCAAACAGCTTCTGGACTGCCGAAGGGAAGGGTTCTTTCTTGCTGTCGTGAGAATTGATCGGAATGCTCATCGTCTCTCCTTTGTGGTTGGTGTTGCCGACCATGTCGGCCTCGCTACTGGGCAACATTTCGGTAGAGCACTGCATCCACGGCGGCGGAACGTCGCCATCGTGATCGTGCTCCAGGCACAGCAGCCCATTTGGCAAGTCACGCCAACCAGCAGCGATGGCAGCTTGCAAGTTCCCATCAAACATCTGACCGCACCAGCAGCAGCAGCATTCCGGGCCGTAGCAATTACAGCAGGTCTGATCGCGGAAACAACTTTCGCAATGATCGCCTGGCCACCCGTCATCGAGGCCGGGATAAAAATCCTCCGGCCCGATATCCAGGATGGGATCATCGTCCGCTTGCGCGTTCCCGGAAGTCGATGTATACATGCCAGTAGATCCCATATGCGGCTAAATATCCTGCGAAATCAATCACTTACGGAACATAGTGTATATTATGCGAAAAGGTTGCAAGTGAAACCATTGAAGCTACCCCGTTGCTTCAGCTGCAGCAACCTGGCGTAGGCTGCTGCTGCATTGGCAGCCCGTCAGGCCGCTCCCGGCCATCCCTGGCTGCTTCCTTGGCGGACCCAATAACGCTGCTGCCAGCTGCGTGCCTGCGATGGTCCTCGATCACCACGCGGACCGCTTGGATGAACTGACTTGCCTCTGTGCCGCTGTAGCCGCGCGACGTCGCCAGCCCTACCGCTTGCACCTCGCACGCATTCAGAACTGCCAGCGTCGGAACAGTGTGGATTTCCACCCCACCCGCGACGTCCACCTTGCTGTGCGAACAGGCAAGCCATGCGTCAGCAGCGACGCGCTCCGCTTCAGTTCTTGCTGTTGCGGCCACCTTCGCATTGACGGCGTCATACGAGGCCGCGAGCTGCTGCTGCTGGGCCACCGCAGCGAAGACCCCTCGCGGACTGTCCTTCTTTGAAGTGGCGTAGGAATACAACGCGTCGAAGAAACCGAGGGCGCCGGCCAAGCCAGTGATCGCCAGGCCGATCAGCAGAATGTTCCTGCCGGAACCGATCATGCGTCGTGCCTCCCCTCGGCCGCGCGGATGTAGCCGGCATGCGCGGTGAGGATTCCGGCGATGCGTCGCGAGGCGTTGCCCTGCGATGTCTTCAGAGATGCCACATTCCGGCAATGTCCTTCGAGCTGGCCAAGCATGACCTGGAGCACAGCAAGACCCCGGGCGGATTCGCTGATCTGTTCCGCCACGTTGGTGACATTGAACTCGATAGCCTGCTCCAGGCGCGCTTCCAACCGGGTCGTATAGATGCGGACCTGGTCGAAGAACCACGCAGCGTACTCACCGCCAGAAGAGCCACTTACGGTCGACATGAAATACGAAGCGCTGAAGACGTTGTTGGTGCTGCTGCTTTCCATGCGATTGCCTCGTTTCGTAGAGATTGAGTGGCGCTTATCGCGCCTTGAACCGGCGAGCAACACGCTCGACGGGCTGGGGGTAGTCCAGGCCTTCAGTCATGAGCCGCATCCCATCGCCGGCATCATCGAATCGGACATACCAGCCGGGGCCGCTGGCCCCATCGGCCAGGTGCCGAATAAGGAAGATCGAGGTGCCATCCGCCACGTGCCCTGCCCTCGCCGCTTCAGCCTGGGCGTGCAGAGCACGGACCTGGTCAGCAGTGATGGCGAGCCATTCGGATCCGTCGACGGCGGGGAGAAGCTTGCTGTGGGCAAACGCAACGAGGCGCTTGCCGGCTTCCCACGTTGCGCGCTCACTTTCGGTGAGGGGCCCGTCGTGCTCAGCTGTGCTGAAGGTGCTCTCCAAGAGCAGCCGCAGGTCGGCCTGGATCTGGCTAAGGCGGTCCATCATGCCCCCCGCTGATTTCTGACGATGAAGTGGGCTGCAATAGCCGCGATCGGGAACACGGGGGCGAGCAGAATGGTGGGTACCAGGCACATGCCAAGAACGGTGATTGCACACACCTTGGCGGCCTCAATTCGCGTAGCGTTCCAAAACACGCGCGCCATCAGGACCTGCGCGGCGAGCAGGATGAAGGTATACATCAAGACAGTGGTGGCGACATCGGCAAAGCCAGGGCCACCGTTCCCGTCATTCAAGAATGACGGGGTCAGCTTAGAGAGCAATTCGGTGAAAGGCAGGTTGGACTGCGTCGATTGGAAGAACATTGCAGGACCCTGTTAGCTGAGGAGCGTGAACCACGCCATGCCGGCGGAAATGACCGGAAGCGAGAGCACCACCACGCAGATAGCGAGGAGTTTTGAGCGCGGCCAGACGGACCAGGCGACGACCCAAAGCACCATGGCGATCAGCGAGGTAACGCTTACGCCCAGCCCCGGGTTAGCAAGCAAATATTCTTTCAAAGCATCAACATTCATGAGCGGATCCAAGCAACTTGTCTGGATTTCAGTGTATCGCATACCACACACCGCGGCAATGCATAACGCTTTTTATTTATCATTCTCCTGCATTAAACATCCGGCCTTGCACTGCATCGATAAAGCGAGCCCTCCCGCTTTCTCCTGACGGCGCCAGCCCTTCAATCTGCGTAATGAGCGCGTCCAAATGGCGTAGTGCCGCGACCTCGGTAGTGCTGAGGCGATGGGCTTGCCCGAACCACCGGCTGACGACCTGCGCCATGTACGGTCGTTCCACTACCTGGTCATGCACCCACGAAACATCCGCGCGGGACGCCGGCTCCGCGGCAGCGTCGGCGTCGGCGGTTGCCGCCGCCAGCAGCGCCACCTGCAGCTCATGCTTCAGGACGCGCACACGCTGAGCGGTAGCGATGGCTTCGGCGGTGGCCACCCCCTCCCCTGCAGCGTCGATACCGACTGCCTGGGAGAATCGGCAATTCGCGTCGTGCCGTGGCAGGCAGCCCATGGAGCGGCCAGAAGAGTGAGAACTTGAGGCCTGCGTCACGCTTCCATCTCCTGTCCAACGGCGCTGAAGGGCTCGCCACATTCACCACAAACCAGGTTCAGTCCCTTCTTGCCCCATACGTTCACCGAACACGGCAGACAGCTGTACTTGTGCTTCTGACCGCTTTGGCCGTCGCGAATGGCCAGTGACGCGGCCAGGGTCGCATCGGAAGCCGTTGGGGCGCTGGTGAGCCAGGCTGGCAAGCCGATCTCAATGCCGGTGCTCCCATTGCCGGCGTGGTGGTCGTCGTCGTCCTCTTCGGCCTCGTCTTCCACTACAAAGGCGATCCCGGTTTCGGACATCGCCATTGGCCGCGGCGCCGGCGTCGGCTTCGAGCGGCCAGGGGCGGAAAAACGGTCATACCAGGTAAGGAATGGGCCATCAACGCAGAGCGAGCGGGTCGCCTCCACGAAACGGCCACCGCTGATCGGATAGTCGCCCATCCTCTCGCCAGTTCTGGCGCCGCCGGGCAGGCCTGTGCTCGACGGCATCAGCCCGATCGATTCCATCTTGTTGGCCCATTCGCGGTTGTGATAGCTGCGCTTGCTCGGCTTGCCAAAGTGGTCCTGCCACATATGGCACATCTCATGCACAACCGTCTGCATGACCTCAATCGGGGGATAGTTGGCCACGTAGGCTGGATTGATGGCAATTTCATCTGTAGCAGCCCCGTTCTTGGCGCTAAGGAACCGCTGCGGCGAGAAATACCCGAACGCCGTGCCTGTCCGCTGCAGTGTCATCAAGCAAGGCGGGAGCTGCCCATCGAACAGGTGCTGGTTGTAGTGATCGAACGCCGCCTGCAGCTCCGCGGCGCAGGTCAGCGTAGGTGCTCCCGATTTGAGGTGAGGTAGCTTCATGTTGGATCGTACATTCCAATAATTAGAGCGCGTCAGACCTGGGCGGTAATGCTCAGGCGTGCAGGTGGCTGAAGTTGGCCAGTCTCGCCGAGACCAGGCGCAGGTCGGCAGGCTTCACTGCCTTTGCAACGGTAGCGGCACGCGCGGGCCTGGCCTTGAGCGGAACCTTCACGGGCACCCGCTTGGCAGACTTGGCCACGGCAGCCGCAACCCGGAGATACCCCGCATCGAGGAGCTTGAGGCCGGCGTAGTGAATCACCGTCACCGCCAGCACCAGGAGTGCCTTGGTCAGCATGGCGGGGGAAAGGGCTGTCATGAGGAGGAAGAGCACGGTAGCGATTCGACCGAAGTGCATGACCAGGCCAAGGTAGACACGGGCAGTCAGGTACACCGCTCTCAACATGGCGAGAGTGAACTGGGTGGTTAGGCGCTTTGTCGTGGTCATCTTGGCTTCCTCGATTGGTGGTTCACCGCGAACCGTTGATGCCAGGGCTGCGCGGCGAAGGGTGCGGGTTGCACCCAAAGGGCCGAAACGTAGAGCAGGACAACGTAGTTGTTGCGACTTGCACAGCCGCGCGATGCTGCGGCATATAGGTGAGGATGTCGGTGAACCCCGGAACCAAGATGACTACGGCTGCGTGCCGCCTTACCCCTCGTCTTTGCGAGGGGTAGTCGCCCCCCGCACCATGTCGGCCAGCGTCTTCGGCCGACCGCTTTTTGGCAGCTCGGCGCTCCGACGCGCCAGGTACTGTCTGCCCCAGCTCGACCGGCCAAATACAACACTGCCCGCGCTGAGCGTTACGCCAAAAATGGCCCCCACCAGGAACAACATCGGTGTTGGCCACCGCAACACGGCACCGGTGGCGACGGCGCCCAGCAAGAGCACCACCGAGGCAGCCAAGACAATCTTTGGGTTGAGCGTAAGCATGAGCTGTACCTAGAGGGACGATTCCAGAATTTCGAGGAACAGCGCTAACACCGGGGCGAATAGGCCGAAGCCGGAAATTACGGCCGCGGTGCACTGAAAGACGGTGATGGAATCAAGATCACCGACAGTGAAGAGGAAGGCTACCGCACCCACGACCCAGCAGGCCACCAAGAAGAGAACCTTTCCCGCAGTCATGTTGCGATCCTTCCCCCAAGCAGCCGTTTCCGAGCACCAGCCACCCAGCATGATCGACGTTGCGACCAGGGCGACCACTGCGGGTGCCCACTGCACTCCGCCGAACGTGAAGGCGAATCGAATGAGATCCGCAAGCCCCTTCCAATTACTGATCATTGAAGCGATCGCTGCCGTGCTTCCCAGCATCCCCGCAAGCGCGAATCCGTAGCATCTGAACGACGTTGATGAGAGCGTTGCACGCATCACAGAACCCTGTTTTAGTGTATGACTAACTGTATTGCATACAATACAGTTAGTCAAGGACTTTCAGCTCACCTTGGTCTGCTTATTGCACCTGGTCAGGCGGCGGCCACGAGCGACCGGATCAGTTCCCGCGCGACGGGCGGGCACACCGCGTTACCCAGCATGTGCATCGCGTCCCGCTTGTTCTCCGGAAGCTGATAGGTGTCCGGGAACCCCATCGCGCTGCGCCCCTCTGCCACCGACAGCATCCGCATGCGGCTGCCGTCGATCACCGCCCAACGATCGCGGGTGGTAATGGTGCCAATCGGCCGCGCCAGGGATCGACCGGTGAGGCCGGATCCGCGCCCGAAGTACGGCGCCACGAAGCGATCCCCGAAAGCGGCACGACCGTTACGAATTCGCGCCAACGTCGCCGGAGAACGTCTCGCACGCTCGATCGGAGACCACGTGCCGGCGTCAAAATCGATAAAGCTGCTGGCGGGGGTAAGCTCCAGCTGCGGGATGCGAAGCTCGATGGGATGCTTGCTGCGGGTGAGCGCAATGAAGATCCGCTTCCGATGCTGGGGCACGCCAAAATCTGCGGCGTCGACCAGGTGCGGGCTGATGGCATATCCAAGCGCGGTAATCGCTGCGCACCACGCGGGGAACAACTCCCAGCTCAAAAATTCTTGTACATTTTCTACCAGCCCAGCTTCGGGGCGATGACACTCCAGCGCAGCGACAATCGCCCACGCCGTCGATCGCGTCACATCATGGTGCGGCCGCTCCTTGCCACGGGCACGAGAATGTCCTTGGCACGCCGGCGACGCCAGCAGAAGATCGAAGTCAGGTAACAGCGTCCAGTTGGCCTGCTGCAGGTCTTGGCAGGCGTGCTGGGTACGCGGGTGATTTGCGCTGTGCACCGCCACGGCGCTGGGCCAGTGGTTTGCCGCCCATACCACCTCACAGCCTGCCTGCTCCGCTCCGAGACTGAAGCCCCCGAGGCCCGCAAACAGGTCGATTGCACGAATGCCCAGGGCGGCGTACATAGCCACGGCCAAGTTACCCATGATCCGTGCCCGCTTGAGCTTTCATCGCCGAGATGGCCAAGTCGATACCTTCGACCCGTTGCTCAGCGGTGGGCTGCCCTTCCCGGTAGGCGTGGTGAACCCACGTTGCGTAGGCGTGCTGCCCCGCGTTCCACATGGCATGGGTGATCACCGGGATGGGTTCACTCGGATGCCTGCGCTCCAGGCGGCTGATGATGCTTCCGCGCAGCGAGATCAAATGGCGGTCCCCTCGCGCCAGGTGAAGGGATCGCGCAGCCAGGTCGAGTAAGTCGCCGTCCGTTCGGTGATCCCGCTCTTTGAGCAGCATTCGCAGCAGCGCGGCCGCGTCCTCATCACCGCGCTTGGCCAGGACACCCGCAGGGGAGAGTGGGCGAAGAGGGTTGCCTTTCCAAAGCGCCGCGTCGTACAGCAGACGCCCAAGCTCTCGCTGAGCCTCCGGCTCCATCAGGCCGGTCGAGAGATCCCGAGCGAGCGCCACGAGCCGGTCAGCATTCGTCCCTGCGCTCATGCCGTTTCCTCACGTGCGCCGGCGCCGGCCTGATCGAGCAGCAACACCGAACGCACCAGCAACCCCGCTGCGGTTGGCTTTACCCCTGCATCACGCATGCGCTCAAAGCCAAAGCGCATATCCACGCGCCGCAGGATTCCCTCCCGCAGCAGCTCCTGGACGATGGCGCTATCGGGCTGGGGTGGTTCCCAGCCAGCAGCATCGAACTTGGGGTGAAGCAATGCACGTATCGCCTGCGGGGTCAGATTATTGCGAAGGTTCTCAACGGCATCCGAAATCGAACACACAGGCATCACCTCAATATGGGATATATCACATACTGTATTGCATACAGCACACCCCTGCAACCACCAGGCGGTCGCAGATTCATCGTCATTCGTGTTGGAGCGCGTTGGATGCCGTTGCAGCTGACCGTTGTGGCCGTTGCCGCCGGCAGTCACGGCGCCGGCCTGAAATGCACCCATGGGGCGAAGCGCAGCGAAGGACGCCGGCAGGCGTTGCATAGAAGGCAGCCGTGGCAGGCTGCGGCAGGTGAAGGCCAGAAGGTCTGCGTAGCTGCGCTCGCGAAGCGAGCCAGCAATTTGGCAGGACGGCTCGCCGGCCTGACCTGGCGCGGCGTAGCCGCGCGGCGTGCCGACTAGGCGCGCGCAGGCCAGCCAGCAACGCGGCGGGCCTGAACCCGACCGCTTGGGAGGGATGGATTCGCGACAGCTCCCCGGCTCGCGCCAAGTCTCAACAGCTGAGACAGCGACCCGCTAGGTTTCCGCCATGTCAGGGCCATTCCACTGGGACATCATTCAAGGCAATGCCTATCTGCGGTTCAACTACCGCGGTATCGGTCACGTCAAACTCGGCGACGACGGGCGGTGGAATTACGTCGTCCGCTGGCAAGGAACGGAGCATCAAGGCACCGCAAAAAGCCTGGAACAGGCGATGCGGTGGATGGACCGGTGGTGCGCGGCACGGAAAGGCCTCCCCGTAATCCCAACGCGCCGATCTTCCCGCCGGTAGGCGGCGGGTGCGCATAAGCTCCAGGGCGGCCCCGCCGCCCTGGCCGGGCGCGGCAGGGGCCGCGCGGCGTGCCTACCGGGCACGCGCATGCCAGCCAGCAGGGCGGCTGGCATGAATCCGTCCGCAGGACGGAACCGGATCCGACCTGGCTCTGCCGCCGCCGTGGCAGGCGGGCCCGCCGCAGGCGAGAAACCCGCGCCCTGGGCGCGGCCCGGATTGGCGGCCGTGCGGGGAGGGGTCGCCCCCCTCCCCTTACCAGTTCAGGCCGCCATCGCCGTAACTGCACCGTCGGCATCATTGGCCGCAGCGACGGCCTGCGATCCCGCGTCGGCCTCCACCTCTGCGTCCACCTGCGGCGGGACGCGGATTCCGGCGGGCACCCAGCCCGTACCTTCCAGTCGCTTCTGCGCCTCTTCCGCCAGCACGCCCTTCTTCATCGCCGCCAACGCGGTCATATCTGCGGCACCCTCAACCTTTTCGGCCTCGGCCAATGCTTCGATGATGTGCGCCTTCGGCACTTGGCCCAAGTAATTGTCCACGGTCGGCGTGAAGTGCGCGGACATATCAAAGCTCAGTGCGGTGAGCAGCTTCGCGGTCAGGCCCCGATGCTCAGAATCCAAGCTGATAGAGCGCGCCACGTTGCATGCGATGATCGAATCAAGCTCTTCGGCGGGCAGCGGCATCAGTGCATCCCAAAGCGCCTCAGCGTCGTCAGGAAAATCCCTGACCAATGCCGCACATGCATCGTCGAATTCTTGGCTCTTGTCCTTGCCAGCATCGTCAGTGATGCGGTGACCAACACGGGTGCCGCCGTAACCGCCGATGGACAGATTCGTGGGCGCGCCATCATCACCGGTGCGAATGCCCACATCGTGCCGCAGGCTCTGCACCGCCCAGCAAGCTTGCAGCACCTTCATGGCATGCACATTCAGCGCACCCACCTCCTGCACGGCCAAATTGCGGTGGCCCAGCAGAGAGCGACGGAGCGAATCCGACACGGCGTCGCGCTTTTTGCCCGGCACCTGCGTTTCGCGGCCACCGTTGATTTCCACGCCGTCGCCGAGCGCATTGCGTGCTTCGATGCGATCCTCGGCGCGAACGCGACCGCGCTCAACCACCAGCCCATTACGAGCCAAGTACAGGACTACGCCGGATACGGCCATCACATCCACCGGATAGAACTGGTTGGCACGTCGCACGGCATTCATTTCAGCGGAGTACTGATTCAGCTGCTCCCTGAGTTCGTCGCACTGCTCCTCTTCCTCGCTGGAAAGCTCACGCCCTTCGTCCTCGGCAGTCGCGTGGATTGCGTCGTACTGCGCGTCCGCAGCGTCATAGAGCGACTGCCATTCGGCAACCTGCGTCTCGCCATCTTCCGTCAGCTGGGTGGACACGTATCCGTAGCGGCGAAGCTCGGTGTGATCCACCGGCTCCATTACATCGACCCACGCCCAACCTTCGGTCAGGTAGCCGTCCCGCAGCGCCTCCAACTGCTGCTTCACCAGGACGTTCAGGAGCGCTGGATTGGTCAGGATCGTGCCCTCCCCCTCCTGCGAGAAGAGGTCTGCACGGCATTCCCCGCCAGCCGCCACGTAGCTTTCAATTCCCCCAAGGAACTGGACCCGATGGTCTGTCGATGCCTCCACTTCGTTCGCCAGCACAGCAGCCCGCAGCCGACGTTCATCGCGATAGCACGACGGCGTGGAGTTCCACACTGCGATCTGCACTGCGTGGTCATCGGTCGCACACAGGCCGATCAGCTGATTCGCCGTGATTTCGTCGGCGCGGAACATCTCAAAGAGTTCCGGCGCAGCCTCCGTCATCTTCAAACGGCGCTCAACCCAATTGACCGTCACCTTGAACACGTCCGCGATGCGGTCGAGGCTGTGACCTTCCGCCGCCATCGTCTGGAAGGCGATCAGTTCGTCCGCAGCGTGCATAGCGACGCGCTGATAGTTCTCGCTGAGGCTCGCTGCGGTCGCCTCGTGAGCGTCGATGACGGTCACCGGCACAGAAAATTCTGCGGACAGCTTCCCCTCCGCAACCAGCAGCGCCAGTGCCGCGAACCGTCGCCCACCTGCGTGGACTTCGTGCAGCCCGGCATCGTTCGTGCTGACCACAAGATTTTGCAACAAGCCCAGCGAGCGAATGGACGCGGCCAATGCAGACACGTCACCCGGATCCTGACGGACGTTGCTCGGCGAAAGGACCAGCTGGCTGAACGGAACGGTGTTGGTGGTAAGCACGAGAGCGGTATCGGTCATGACTGTTTCCTTGGTGTCAGCTTCATCTGTTGATGCGGCATTGGGTGTCGGGCCGGCGTGGGCCGTTGTCGATGACAGGCACGGCGGACAGCCCACCGGCAGCACCCGCAGGGCCGCAGCGAAGCGGAGGACGCCGCAGGCGTTGCGCAGGGGGCGGCCGTGCCAGGCTGCGACAACTTCAGGCCCAAGGCGGACCCGGACACCGGAGCAGAGCGACGATAGAAGCGACGCCAAGGAAGCAAGCAACCGGCCGCGGCACGCAGGCCGGCACCTGATCAGACCCGCGCGGCAGGCTTGCAGCCCGGGAGGGCGTCACGGGGCTTCGTGGGCGGCCCGGCGCCGGTGCACCTGGTCG
>NZ_JBYSVX010000031.1:12305-66772 GCF_058986605.1 Pseudomonas sp. GW821-FHT07E12
CGGGCGGCCGCTCCCCGCTGCTGGCCGTCGTCGGCAGCGCCGGCGGTGGCCAGCTCCTGCGGCTGCACGCGGTCGCGCTCGCGCGGGCCAGGGCAGCGGCAGGCTGCAAGCCCGGGAGGGCATGACGGGCCTTCCTGGGCGGCTCGGCGCCGGTGCACCTGGTCGGGCGGCCGCTCCCCGCTGCTGGCCGTCGTCGGCAGCGCCGGCGGTGGCCAGCTCCTGCGGCTGCACGCGGTCGCGCTGGCGCGGGCCAGGGCAGCGGCAGGCTGCACGCCCGGAGGGCATCACGGGGCTTCCTGGGCGGCTCGGCGCCGCTGCACCTGGTCGGGCGGCCGCTCCCCGCTGCTGGCCGTCGACGGCGACGCCGGTGGTGGCCAGCTCCTGCAGCTGCACGCGGTCGCGCTGGCGCGGGCCAAGGCAGCGGCAGGCTGCAAGCCCGGGCGGCGTGACGGGCCTTCCTGGACGGCTCGACGGTGACCCCCTGCTGGCGAGGGGGCGATTACAGGCAAAAAAAAGGGCGGCCCCTTCGGACCGCCCCTCTTCGCAGATTGCGTTAAACCGCGCCTATTCTCGCGGGGTAGTCCTGCGCAACTTTGACGGTTGCCAGCCGCCGGATCGCACTGACCAGCCTCACCAAAACCACAGCTGCAGGCACGGTAACAAAGCCGATGACCAGGGGCGATAAACCGAACGAAAAAATCGCCATGGCAGCCGCCGTCACTGCAAGACCCGAAAACCGCTTCCACGTCCGGACATCGATTTCCAAGAACGTGCGCTCCAACCTCATGCGCTCATCAAACTTCGTGATCTCTTCCGGCGTGAGAGTACGCGCGCCGGCTTCAAGAGAGGCCATCATCCTATCCAGCTGCGGCGTCAGGTCCTTCAGGTTATGCCTGCAATGGACGAACGTCCTGATGCTCTGGAAATTGACCACGCATAGCACTGGAACCGTCAGCAGCAAGAGGATCTTGACAAAAGGAGAGAGCGCAGCCACCGGAGACGAGATTTCGGCAGGCAACTCCGACACTCCCGGAAGCGTCATCCAAGCCCACACCGCCACCCCAAAGGCGACGGTGAAGGCCAAGCGCAGCAACACCTCGAAACGAGCTGCGCGGTACCAAATATCGAGGGCATTCCAAGTCGCATACAGATCGGGAAAATCAAGCTGCTTTGCGTCGTTCATGGGCTTCTACCGGTGTTCGTGAATGAAAATACTGTATCAGCGGTCCGTCTCATGCGGCGATACGGGCAATGGGTCAATGGACGCGACCGAGAAGCGACCGTAATAAGCCGACCCGCGCTCATTCGGTCGGCGGTCGGGGTGGCCGTTTTCGTGTATGTACCGCTCAACGGCGACCATGCCAGCCGAAAGAGCGCACGCGGCGTCGATGTCGTGGTAATCCTTCGGCGGGTACTTGCCTCGGACGTGTGAAACGCGGACATGATGCTTATCGGCCATTGCTGTTGCTCCTGTAGGTAGATGGATAATTCAGAAAAGTGAAAGCTGCGGACGTGGCGACCTGGCGCCCGCGTCCGGGGCGGGCGGTGCCTGCACATCGTCATGCCCGGCGGGCGCGGGGGCGGCCTCTTCCGCGCTACGCCGCAGGCGGAACGACCAGCCCCCACACACGTGGCTGGGGGTGTACCAGTGCTCCCTTGTTTCGAGGGTGAGCGTATTCCCCACAACGATCACCGCAGGAACATCCATCAGGGAGAGCTGGACATACGCCATGTGCGCCGCACGACTATCCACGTCCACCGCAGTAACGTGCACCTGGTGCTTTGGGTTGAATCCGGCATCGAGCATCGCCTCGACGAAAGCGATCACCATCGCGCCAGCGCCGCAAGCAGGCTCGCTCACGGTCACATAGCCGTTCGATTCGATCAGCTGGCGCATGCGTTCACCGTCTCCCACCTGCAGGCGCGCCATCAGGGTGCACACCTCATAGGGGGTGAAGAACTGACCGCGATACTTGTTGTGGACCTCCAACTGCCCAAACACAGCCCCCAGCAGGTCGCCTGGGCACGCGGCCAAGGCCATTTTCGTCTCTGCCAGGATCTGGCTAAAAACGCTCAACTCCTCGCGGTTATAGGCCGCGATGAGCTGCATGTAGCGCGCCTCGCGTGCCTCAAATTGCGCCCAGTCCGCCAGATTGCTCAGCGCAAGCGCCATCATCTCCATGCAGTCGGAAAACAGCCGGTGCAGGTCGTGCCGGTGCCGAAGAGCGGTGAACAACCCAACGATCTTCTTGATGTGCGGTGCATGCGCGCTACTTGCGGTCACCTGTTTGGCGTGCTGGTCTTGCATTGCTCGTTTGCTCGATCTGTGGGGCCAACCGGGGCCGTTGGCGCCGACAGGCACGGCGGTCGGCCGCCAGCAACACCCGCAGGGCCGCAGCGCAGCGAAGGACGCCGCAGGCGTTGTGCTGGTGGCAGCCGTGCCAGGCTGCGCCAAGGTCAGGCCACGGTTCGCCCTGCAGGGCAGACGGGAATGCAGCCGCACGGCAGCGGCAAGGCACACCGGCCGGCGAGAGCCGGCCACATGGCGCGGGGCACCCGCGCGGCGTGCCGGCCAGGCACGCGCAGTGCGATGGGACGCTAGCGGCCCCAGCACTGATCCGGCGCGGCCAGCGCCGCCACTGGCCGTGACGCGTCACGGTAAATGCATAGCCTCCCCTGCCCCACGTCGCTCGATGTAGGCCGCCAAGGGCGCCATGACCTGGGTGGTGTCCACACCGACGCGATGGGCCATATCATCCATCCAATCCCGCAGGTCCATTTCGGTTGCGCAGTACATCGCATACTCATCTTCGCCGACCCGCTCTTGCTCGTCCCATGCGTGCACAGCAGCCTCGTAGGCATCAATGAAGCCGTCCCAGCTTGTTCTGAGCCATTCCGGGATTTCGATGGCTGGGAACCGCTCGCGGTAGCTCAGGGTGTGCGTGTTTTGGATCATCTTGTTTTCCTTGCAGGTGCGGGGTGGCGGCCGCTTGAGCGGCCGCCGATCAAGTCGCTCAGATATGCCATTCAGCAACGACGGTGAAGCGGATGAGATGGCCCAACCAAAGCAAGGCGCGCAAGTCTTCATCCGAGAACAGGTCGGGATTCACCTGCGACAGCCGCACGTCTTCGGCGTAGCCGGGGCCGCCACGGAACCACTGCGCCAGCGACTCGTTGTAGAGGCTGACCGTCAGGTATTCATCCCCCGCCTCGACCATTACCCACTGCCCCGCAATGCGATGGATGGTCAGCGAAACGCCGTAGTCGCCACGGCTGCGCTGCAGCAGACCACGGTGGAAGGTGCTTTCCGCCAATGCCGCCGCATGAAACTGCTCAAGCGAGCAAAAATCCGCGAGGTACTGCCGCCACTTGTGTTCCAGCGCCGGAATTTTCAGGTGAGCAAGGTGGTCATCCTGCGAATGGCTGATGGTCATGCCCAGCCACTGGGTTTCGATCCGCTGCTTCTGATTGGCGTGCTGTACTTGCATTGTCGTCTGCTCGTCGTGGTAACCCTCGTGGGCCGTTGGCGACGTCAGGCACGGCGGAAAGCCCGTGGCAGCACCCGAAGGGCCGCAGCGAAGCGTAGGACGCCGCAGGCGTTGTGCCAGGGGCGGCCGTGCAAGACTGCGACAACAGCAGGCCCGCGAGGGGTAGCACGTGCAGGCCCGACAGTCAGGGCAGCAATGGGGCCCCTGCCGGGCGCCGAAGGCGGCCGGCCATGCCGGCAGCACCGCTGCCGGCACACGGATTGGGGTGGCACGTGGCCACCCCTTGATCCACTTACGGGCGGGCCTCCATCGCCGCCTGCTGCAGGATCTCCCAGTGCGTGGGTGAGCGAACCACCTTCACCGGCACGCGCTTTCGTTCAACGCGCACGAAATGCCCGTTGTCGCTGAACAGCCGCCGCCACCGACCTACCGTGTAAATCTCCCAGTGCGTCCGCATTGGTCCGCTAACGTGGACCTCGGAATGCGGCTTGGTTCGCGCCGGGCACTTCTCGGTCAGCATGGGCTCGTCTTCCGTGCCGTGCTGCACGTAGCACTCTGCGAAGGAAATCAAGTCGCTCATGCGCGGCGCTCCAGCTCGGCAACAATCCAACCTCGCGCGATTCGCTCAGCCACCGCAATGTCGTATTGCTGCTCATGCCCGAGCTGTTTGCCCAGCTCCTCGGCGATGTCGTAGGCGAACACACCCGGGAAGCCCTCGGGGCACACGTCGTCATGCAGGACCCACAGCATTGCCGCGATCCGGGCCAGGTATTCAGCATCTTCCATGGTCACAGGCTGCCCGGACTGGCTCCACCCCGCCCCCAGCAGGGCCAGATCAATGGGGTCAAACTTCGCTTCGCTGATGGCGTTGGTATTGGCTTGCTGCGACATGGTGGTTCTCCTGGTGCTGGCCCGCCGTGGGCCGATGTCGCCGGCAGGCGCGGCGGAAAGCCGCTGGCAGCACCCGCAGGGCCGCAGCGCAGCGGAGGACGCCGCAAGGCGTTGCGCCGGTGGCGGCCGCGCCAGACTGCGACAGCACCAGGCCCGCGGCGGGCAAGGACCAGGACCCATGAGTCAGGTGAACCACGTGCCGGCGCCGCCGGCACCACAGCGCGCCGCGCTGCACGGATGCGAACGCCCTACAAACGAAAACCCCCGGCCGGGCCGGGGGTTCGTTTGGTGCCGAGGTAGGCGTTAGGCGTTCTCGCCAATCTTGACAAGCTTTGTTCCGTCGTCATTTCCAGGTTCACGCTTCATGCTTGACCTCCAGACGTGGTGGTGATTTTGCCCTCAGCGGTGGTGGTCACCTGGAGAGCCAGGCCCAAGGCGTCGAGGACGGAGAGCAGTGTGTTGAATCGGGGATTCCCCGTAGGGCTCAGCGCATCATAGAGCGCTTTTCGCGCCCCGCCCGTGGCGCTGGCCAGCGCGGACATTCCCCGCGCCCGGGCGATCTGACCAAGCACATCAAGGATTTTTTCTTGATCGCCTGTATCAAACGCTTTTTTTAATTTCTTCAGCTCAGCGGCGCTGACCTTGACGCCTTCAATGCTGGACATGCGCCCCAACTCATAATCAATGAGGGGCTAGTGTAACCTATACGACACAGCACGCAACCCGGCCGCGCCGCGCGCATGGCCATCTGCCTTCGCCAGTCGGCTGCCCAGCTCGGCCACATCGCCAAGGGTCAGCACGCCCTTGGCAAACCACGCCAGGAGAAGCCACTCGATGTCGGCGCCGTCTACGGCCGATGAGCCGACAGGGCCACACTCGGCGACCAACTGCAGCAGCTGGTCGCGGGCCTCAGCGCGGGTGATGACGCCAGCGTGGGTTGCATCCTGCATCTTCAATCCTCTCCCTGAATCATGATGGTCAGCACCGGCTTGGCACAGTCGCCGGGGCCGCAGTAGAGATAAAGGCCACTGCCATCGAAGTCGAAGCATGCCGTATTGCTGCCTTTGGATGCCACGGCCGCCATCTTGGCCAGCAGCAGCATGCTGAACAGCCGATGTGGTTGTTCCTCGGGCGAGCCACTGATTGCCGCTTCCCATGCTGCGATAGACACCGCCAGCGGGAGCCGAAAACCGACAGTGGCGGCCTGTTCCGAGGCATCGATCAAGTCTCCACAGGCGAGCAGTTCCGCGCGTGAGGCTGCATGGACCACCGTGAAGTCATCCCACAGCCCAGCCGTTCCGTTTTCGCTCACCGCAGCATCGGTCGTTGGCGTGATTTCGCTGTTCATTGGGTACTGTCCTGGTTAGCCCGTTGTGGGCCGTTGTCGATGACAGGCACGGCGGCCGGCCCGCGGCAGCACCCGCAGGGCCGCAGCGTAGCGAAGGACGCCGCAGGCGTTGCGGCAAGGGCAGCCGTGCCAGGCTGCGACAACTGCAGGCCCAGGACGGGCTGACCTGCGCCAGCCCGATCGACAGCGAAGGCAGGCGCATTTCGGCGCGCGGAGCGCGCAGGTGCCCGCAAGGCGGGCACCGGAAGGGTCAGCGACGAAAGCCCGCCCCTGGGCGGGGCGAGACTGCGCAGCTGGCTCGATGCGCAGCACACCGGCGCGGTGCCGGCCTGCCGGCAGACCCCCAGCCCCAGCCGCCCGAGATCCGCCAGCACCGCAATTCAACCCGCCTCCAACGCCAAGCCCGAATGAGCCTCCAACACGGAATGGTCGAGGTTCACCGCCTGGCGCTCACGCTTGCGGAAATTGATCCGCCGCACCTTCGCCGGCGCACCCAAACCGACCAGCTGGACCTTGAAGGCATACTCGTAATGGTTCACCCCCTGCCCATCCGTGTAGTTGTTGTTCTGGATCGACGCCTCAACGTGAAGCTGGCTACCAACACGGGCATGCTCGCGGACGAATGCGGCATTCATCCCATACGCGTTGAAGGTGAGCGTGACCTGACGTTTGAACGGCTCGCGACCTGGAACGTCGTCAACGATTTCCTCCCGAACCAGCATGAACCACATTGCGCGATTCTCGGGCGGACCGTGTTCGGCCATCTTGGCAATATGACCGCTGAAAAACAGATTGTTCATGCGTTTGAGCCTTTCGTGACGCCCTGGGCACTGGGAAGGATGGGAGCACCGTTGACGTCGCGCTTGAGCTGCGTCGGGCATTTCGGATACGCGGTGCACATGATGAAGTCGAAGGAACCGGGCTTATAGACGTGGCGGAGCGGAGAGGAGCACGCCGGGCACGAGTGCGAGGAAAGCGGGGAGCCGCCGGCGTCGAGTTCGCTGTGCTTGCACGCCGGATAGGTAGAACAGGAGAAGAAACGCCCAGCTGCGCCCTGGCGCAGCTGCAACGGATTGGCGCACTTCGGGCACGGGTAGGTCTTACCGTCGCCCTGCAACACTGCGGCCTGGACGCGGGCGCCGGGCGCGCCGTTCACGTCAGGGACGGTGCATTCGCACGTCGGATAGGCGGAGCACCCCCAAAACGGTAATGACGGCCGCGTGGCGGTGGCCTTGGACATTTTCCGCCGCAGCAGCTCGCCACAGGCCGGACACGGGTGCTTCGGGGCGGCGGCTTCCATCGCGCCCAGCTCCATGCTGAGGCGCGCGTCGGCGGCCGCCACAACGGTGACGTAGTCAGCCTGGCCGTTCGCGATCCGGTCAAGATCAGCCTCCATCGTGCGGGTGTAGTCCAGCTCGATGAAGCTGAAGCGGCCAGTCATGGCATCCACAATGTTGAACGCCAGCTGCGTTGGCCGCAGGAAGCCCTTGGTGTCGGCGACCGAGTAGCCGCGCTCGGTGATCGTGGTCATGATCGCGGCGTAGGTTGAGGGACGGCCAATGCCCTGCTCTTCCAGCTCGGCCACGAGCGTGCCTTCCGTGTAGCGCTTCGGCGCCTTGGTCTTGCGCTTCAGCACCTTCGCCTTCTCGACCGCCACCGAATCCCCGGCGCTCAGCGCCGGGATCGGATTGGCCGCATCAGCTGACTTGCCGCTGTCGTCATCCTCAGCCTCTTCGTAAACGGCACGCCAGCCAGGCTCGATGAGCGTGCTGCCGCGTGCGACGAAACGAACGGGTACACCGTCGACCTGGCCGGTGAGCACAGCGCGGCGCGTGGCATACACGGCGTCGGGCATCTGCGAGGCCACTGCCCGCTGCCAGATCAGCTTGTAGAGCGCCTTTTCTTCAGGTGTTGTGCCCGCCTCCCGGACATTGAAGTCGGTCGGAACACAGGGGTCATGCGCTTCCTGGGCGCCATCCTTAACCTTCCACACGCGCTGGTCGGCGGCCATCGGGATGCCGGCGGCATGGTAGAACTCAGCCATGCGCGCGTAGGTCACGTCGACTACGTTCGGTGAGTCGGTTCGGTGGTAGGTGATGTCTCCGTTGTCGCACAGGCTTTGCGCCGCATCCATTGTCGCCTTCGCCTTCAGGCGGAGCTTGTTGGACGCGGCCTGCTGCATGGTCGACGTGGTGAACGGTGCCTTCGGCCCTTTCCGAGTCGGAGCGTCGACAAACTCGGTGATGGCCAGGGTCTTTACACCCGCCACCGCCATCGTGAGCTGCTGATCCTGGACGTATTCGGCCCCTGCCTTCAGATGCGGGGCAGTGTCCCATTCGGCGGTCCAGCCGCCCGCGAAGGCCAGCTCAATCCCAAAGTGCTCGGTAGCGGTGAAGTTCAGGATTTCACGCTCACGGCGCACCAGGATGGCTACCGCCGGCGACTGGACCCTGCCTGCCGAGACCTGCTGAGACACCATGCCGGAAAGCGGCCCGCTGACGCGGTAGCCAAACAGCCGATCCACCGCACGCCGGGCTTCCTGTGCGCGCACACGGGGGTAGTCGATGTCGCGCGGGGCGGCGATCGCCGCCTCAACCACGGACTTTTCGACCGCGTTGTAGGAGATCCGCTGGTAGGTCCCGGGGGCAAGGCCCAGCTCATCGGCCAAATGCCACGCGATGGCCTCACCCTCGCGGTCCGGGTCGGTGGCCAGCAGCACATGCGAGGCACTGCGGACAGCGGTCCGCAGAGCGTCGACCTTGCCGGGGTCGGGGACCTCGTAGGTCATCGCATATGTTTCCGGATGGATGCCCATCTGGCGTTCCGGCAGGTCGCGGATATGGCCGCGACTGGCCACGGCGCGGTATTCAGACCCGAGGAACCCGTTGAGGGTCTTTGCCTTTTTCGGGGATTCCACAATGATCAGGGTGGTCACGCTATCTCCTTGTCGAACATGAAGGGGCCGAGACGCATGGCGTCATCGGGCGTCACCTCAGAAATGGGGCAGCGCTTGCGCGCGGCCAGATTGATCAGGCCGTCGACCTCTGCGACGTACTTCTGCAGATGCCGGGCAACACGGCGAGCGGCGGGAGGAATGTTGCCGCCGCCGTCTCCCCCGGCCTGCGCGGCGACGGATTGAGCCGCCATGCTGTGCTGCAGGTGAAGCAGGTAAAGCGCCCGTTTCACGCGCTGGGGATCGGTGCTGATCGGCTGCATTCGGCGCGGACGTGGAACATGCCGCATCACGCCACCTTCGGCATGTAGACCTGCCCGGCGTGCAGGTCATACAGCGGCAGGATCGTGCCGATAGCACCATGCAGCCACATCAGCTCGGCTACGGAGACGGCAGTGCCGTCGCGCAGCAGCAGCCCGGTGCTTGCCGGTGAGTGCGGCGTGGCTTTGTCCGGATCTGCAGTAAATACATCGAGCCACTGGATGGCTTGGATCAGGGTAGATCCACGGTGGAAGCGCAACAGGACCGATTCCAGCGGTCGCGTCTCATCAACGACCAGGGATTTCCAGCCTTCGCCTGGACGGGTGGAATCCGGAACCAGCTCTATGTAGACAGCCAGCTTCGGGCTCAATCGGATGGGGTGGATGTGGATCAAAAGTGACTCCAGGGCGGCGGGCGCCTTGATTAATAGTCTATAGACGTAGTTCGCAGGGCAAATAAAAGGGCACCGGCGAGCATAGGCCGGTGCCCTTTACAGATCAGCGCCCCGTTTTGCGCTTGCGAGTAACCTTCTCCTCTTCCTGCGACTGGCTCTGGCCCTGGGCAGCCTTGCCACCCGCACGGTCTGCGCCCTGTGTAGCGCGTGCCCGATCCAGAGTCGCTGCCAGCGCCTTCTCTGCTGCGGCCGCCTGGGTCAGTGCAGCTGCCACCTTCCAACTCTTGACTGGGGTACTGTCATCGACGGTCGTGGCCGGCACCAGCTGGCCAGAGGATCGATCATCAATCGTGCGACCCGCGCGATAGTCGAAAGCCTTGAGGGCGGCCGTAGCGCTGTCAGTCTCAAGCAGGATCTCTTGCCGCGGCGGCTGCTGGTTGGGCACCCACTGGCGGACAACCCAGCGCGCCTCGTCAGCGTTACGCACCGTTTCCATGGTTCGCTCCAACGCCCGCTCTGCGGCTGCCGCTTGGCCAAGCTCCGTCGAGTATTTCCAGCCCTTCAGGCCGGGCTCGTCAACAAGAGAGACGCCCTGCTTTCCGGTTGCGCGGTCCAGAATGCCGCCGCCGCCACTGTAGTCAAATGCGCCTTGTGCGGCCTTTGGGCTATCCGTCTCCAGCACCGTACGTCCGGCCGCATTCGTCACGATCCAGCGTGGCCCTTGCTGCTCCGAATTCACGATTGGCTGTTTCGCTTGCTGCTTGGCCTGGGCCTGCACCGCAGGTTCCCGGGTAGTTGCCGCCGTTACGCGCGCAGCCCCAAGCTGGGCGCGCCATTCGCGCTGAAGCTGCGGCAGTGAAGCGCCGGCCGTCATGTACTTGTCGTTCCAGTCCGAGCCCTGCTCGCCCTTGGTAAAGCGGGGAAGCATGACCAGGCCGTTGACCGACTCGGCTGCTGCGATTGCTTTCTCTTTGCCCACGTTCTTGGCTGGCCGGCCGTCGGCGCCGATGGTGTTCTCCTTGGCATGATCGTTGTCGCCGGCGACGATGATCTGTCGATCCGGGAAACGCTCACGCAACTGAGTCACGATCGCCTGCAGATTCCCGGCGTTGAAGGCAACGATCACCGGCTGCTCCGCGATCTTGGATACGGTGTCTGCCGTGGCGTAGCCTTCGGCGACGATCAACGGCAAGGCGTGGTCCTTGGCGAGCGGCCCTTCCATCAACGGGACGTCGCTGCCGGCCACCGTATGCAGCCCGGACACACGACCACTGGTCATGAAGCCCTTGAACATCGGATTGACGCGCTGCACGCTCCACAGCTTGCCATCCATATCGCGGGCGGGAACAAGCAAGTCACCCTCCATGAAGACGGGGGTTCCTTCATGCTCCTGGCCGAGCTTCTTCACGTCCCACGGCGTTTTACCGATCAAGAAGTTGGCGGTCTGATCACTGGCCGCCGGGGTGACGCGCAGCCCCACCGGGTTGTTGATCCCCTTCTTCGCGCAATACGGGTCTTCACCGGTGGCCGGTGCTGCAGCCGCATACATTGCCGAAGCAACGACGGACGCCTGATCGTACTGCTGCTCCTGCTGACGCTCACGATCCAGCCGACGTGCTGCCGCCTCTGCATTCAGGCGTGCGCGCTCTTCCGGCGAGACAGTGGGAACGACCTTCTGTGTGCGCCAATTCTCTTTGACGCCGGCGCGATGGTTCTCGAAGTAGCCAGCCGGCGTCCCGTCGAGGTAACCCTTGTAGGCGCCGCTCTTCTCCGAACCGCGGTCGCCTTCGATCGGCACGCGGTGGATCTTGCCATCCATGACCGCCAGGTCGTTCATCACAAAACCCTGTTGCTTCAGGACATCCGTGAACTCGCGCTGGTAGTCCACATCCGAAAGGCGGTCCATGGTTTGGCTGACGCTCTGCTGCACCTGGTTCTGCGGCAACCACCGGTCGAACTTGGAGAGATCGGCGTCACCCGGGGCAGACCAAGACTTGGCGTCCGTGTCCCATTCGATGCGGAAGCCGCTATCGACGGCGAGCTGCTTGGCCTCTTCCTTGTCGGTGAACGGGATGGCCAGGTACACCCGATCCGGCTTGATGGCCGCGTTCGGCGGCACCACGGTTTCAACCACGACTGGCTCCTTGATGGGAAGTTCTTGCTGCTCAGCGCCGGCAGCCGCCACTTCCTGCACGAGCTGAGCGATGCGCGCGTCGTTGGCTTGTACTTCCGCCTCTTGGGCGCTGCTGATGGACACGGCGGTGATCTGCTGGGGCGATTCGCGGTCCCACGAAATCTGCGGGGGCGACTGGATGGCGCCGGACTCGGTGATTGCCGCCCTACCCCGCTTATCCATCATCAAAGACTTCGGCTGCAGGCGACCATCGGCATCGACGTAGTCGATCGCATACGTCGGCTGATTCGGGTCGGCCTGGCTCCAGTCGGAGAGACCGGCAAACCGCACCATCGGCCGCAAGCCCTGTTCTTCGGCCGAGAACTCGATTGACTTCAGCGCATCCTTCGGCGCTTTGCCGATCGCCAAGGTGGAGCTATGGGCGTCGAGCGCAAACCGCGCACGTTGATCGGCGCGAACGCGATCCTCGTGGCTCACGGCCTGCACCTGGTCGGCCGCCACCCCCAGTTCCATCCGGGCAATGCTCAGCCGGGTAACGCCCTCCTGCCATTCCTGCTGCGCCGACGACGCGGCAGCGCGTAGCGGGCCGCGGTCCTCCTCGCTGGCCACTTCCACGTCAAACGCCCGGTCCTGGAAATCGGAGTAGGCCTGAGAGGCATCCTGTTCGGCCGCCATCAGCTTGTCCCACTGCTGCCGCAGCTCGTCAGGCGCCCCCGAAACGGCATTGGTCAGGTTCGCCTGGGCAGTATCCTGCCAGCTCGTCGCAAGGGCTTGCTGTTCTGCCAGCGTTTCCCGGTCCATGGCCGGGTCGGTCCGGGCCATCTCCATCATGGCCTCTGCATCACGTGCGGCCTGCAGCGCCTCACCGCGCAGATGGAGAAGCGTCGAAAGGTTCTCGGCGCGCTCTTCGGTCAGGAACCGGATCCGTTCCTGCTGCAGCCCCAGGACGTAGGTCTGGATCTTTTCAGCGTCAGCAGCTGCGCGGAATATCTCACGCGGGTCGTCCTTGAGCGCCTTGATCCAGCTTTCCACATAGGCGGCGTGGCGGTCCGGGTTGTGCCCGATGCCGAGAGTGTCACCCATCATCAGGGAGGCGATTTCAGCACGCAGTTCCTCGCGCGCGTATCCCGCAGACCCGAACGGGTGCGAAAGGTCGCGGCCAAGCCGTTGCGGGTGACCGGTCCAATGCCCCAGCTCGTGCAGCGCAGTGGAGTAGTACCCGCTCGGTTCATGGAACTGCTCGCGGTCTGGCAGGGTGATCGCATCCGCCGAGGGGCTGTAGTAAGCCTTGTCCCCGCCATGCTGAATCCGGGCACCCGAACTGCGCAGGATCGCTTCAGCGGCGGCGTGCCGCTCCATCTCGGGCGCCATCGGGCGCGCCTCCGCCGGCGGCAGTCCTTCGATCTGCTGGGCATTGAACACCACCGCATGGAAAACGCGCGGACTGGTGTATTCCACCTTCTGCTGCTTGATCGAACCGTCCGGATTCTTCACGTACTCGCCGGTCTCGTCGCGGACCGGTTCAGTGCCGTGGAACTTCCAGTATTCGATCTTCGTGCCCTTCTGCCCACGGCGCACCTGGGCACCTTGGGCCTGGGCTTGCTTGTAGGTCAGCCAGCGAGAGTCGCTGAACCCGCGGCTCATCAGGTACACCGAATTGATGCCGCGGTACTCGTTGCCGCTGGTCGGGTTGTAGGGGCGGAATCGCTCACCAGGCTTCCACGGTCTCTGCCAAGGGGCAACACCGCGCTGCAGCTGGTCGATAAGCGATTGGCTTACCTCGTCGGCGTAGTTACTTGCCATCGTTGCCGCCACGGACGGGAGCCAGCTTGCTGACGGTCAGGCCGGCCTTGTGCCGGGACTGGGCAACTGCTTCCGGCGTGGTGTCCGCATCGTCCAGTGAAGCATTTGCATCCCACGCGGACTCTTCGGAAAGCGCCGTTTCCTCGAACGCACCCATGCGTTCGGCTTCGTCTGCGCCGACCTGGACCATGACGCCTGGAATGCTGGCGTCCTGCACGCTGCGCGAGTAGACGATCGTGTCATCACCGGCACCCGGCTGGGTGTCGGTGGTCGGTTGCTGGTTCATTCGCTTGGTCTCCTTGCGGGTAAAAACGGTGGTTTCGGTACTGGGGTCATAGCTCGGTGCGGTGTACTGCATTGCGACCGGTGGGCCGTCGATGCGCTGGATGTAGCGATTGACGTAGCCGTTAGAAAATCCGTTGCGGAAGTTGCCGGTGTTGTAGGCCGAGAGCGAAGCAAGCAAGGCCTGTTGTCCACCGCCAAATTGGCCCGACGCCGATCGGTAGAACGTGGTGAGGATCTGAGCGCCTGCCGAAATGTTCGTGCATGGCTCGAACATCTCTGCGACTGAGAACCCCAACTTGGGGAGGTTGTGGCTGTTTACCTGCATCAAACCCATATCGACGCTGTAACCCGCTTGGATCAGCGGGGTAACGATCGCGACCGCCTCGGCGGCCGTGGTGGGCGCCCGATAGCTGGGCTTCGCGTGCCCCTTTCGCGCGTTGACGTTGATCGCAAGGGGGTTGCCCCTGCTCTCCACATGAATGATGTGCTGCACTGTTTCGGGCGCAACCTGGGGCGCGCACATGAGAAGAAGATCAAGGCCGAGCATGGGTGCTGCTCCTGTCACTGAAGATGGCTGCGGAGTCGCCACGCACCAACAACGGTGATGCGATGCCGCGAACGTCCTGTTGATGCAAGGGTCCGAAGTACCGCGAATCGAAGCTGTGATCGGTGTAGCTGGATACCACCCACAACTGATCGCGCTGCACGACATACCGGCCCTCCTTGACGGCGGGTATGCCAAGAATCAGATCGGCCGATCCGCTATTTCGCAGCGGGTGCCCATTGACCGAAATGGCACCGCGCAGTACCTCGACGGTGTCACCTTCGACGGCCACGACAGGCTTCAGGAACGGAACCGTCGCGGATGGACAGGGCCTCGGCGCAATCCAGTGAAACACCCCCCAATCAGCTGCGATGTGTCCCGCGTCTCGCAGCCGGGTAACCAGCTCGATGTCCGGCGGACAGATGGCCACAGTGGCGCCCCGGCTCACCGGGAGCGCTACGTCAGCCACTCGCCACACGCCGGCCGGCGCCGAGGCGGAGACATTCAGCCGAAACCCTGCCGAGTAACCGACCAACGCGAGTACACCAAGGCTTACGGCGGCACCCATCAGGACACCTGCTGCAGGTCGACGGCTCAGCATCAGTGCACCCGGAACTCTTCGACCGCTACGCCCGCGTCCATGCCTTGGTCATGCCCATCTTCGAGATAGGGGTTGTCCTCGTCGGGCGCGAGGAGCGGCGCGGGCGCGCTCCAGGCTGGCGATTCATAGGGCAGACCCCACCGCTTGCTCATCTGCGGATCCAGGAAGTAGACCGACTGCACGCCGCGAATGACAGCAGTACCAGCGACGAATATCAGCATTTCACCTGGTGCAATAACGCGGCCTTCCTTGGTCTTCTTGGCACCTGGCAGCGTCCTGATTTCGTCGGCCGTCATGAGCGGTCGTTGCTGCTCCTCGATGCTCACCGAAACGTTCTGATGCATCGCCGCCATTCGCTTGCCAGAAAGCGTGGTCTTCTCCTTCATGTACGTGCTCGTACCGGTCATCTTCGACAGGATGTCTGCCGTCTCCGGGCGGTTGGGGGCAAACGCAGCCAGGATGTGGCAGTTCGCGATGATCTGTTCTTCGGGGCCGTATGCCTCACGGGAACGCAGCTGGGAGAAGTCCTGCATGATGAGCATCGCCTTGATGCCATAGCCGGCCATGTAAGCGAGATTTTCCTGCAGGACCTCCAGCTTGCCGAAGCTTGGAAGTTCGTCAAACAGCAAGAGCAAGCGGCGCTTGTGCGGAGACACTTCGCGGCCGTTGACCATCTGAATCGAGGGCCGCAACAGAACCCGCAGGATCTGGCTCTTGACGAGCCGGATCAGCGGTTTCATGCGGTCCTTGTTCTCGGGGGACGGGCACAGATAGAGCGTAATGGGGTCATCAGAGTTCATCAGGTCCATGACCTGGAAGTCGCTGTGTGCAACATTGCCGCGCACAATCGGGTCGTCGTACAGCGAGAAGAAGGACTGCGCCGTCGACAACACCGAACCCTGCTCTTCTTCTGGCCGATCAGCCTGCGTGCGACCCTGCTTCGCAACGGCCATGTGCACCTGGCCATTGAGATGAGTGTTGTTCATCATCTCTTCGTACAGCTCGGTGTGAGCACGCTGGGGATTGGACATCGCGTCGCTTACATCGCCGAGGTTCGCGCATCGGCCTTCACCATCGCGAACCTGGTAGAGCACATGCAGAACCAATCCGACCAGGAACTGCTGGGCGGTCTTTTCAAAGTGGCCAAGCCTGTCCATGCCCTTGCCGGATGGGTCCACGATCACGGTGGTGATGTTCTGCACATCGCCAACCTCGTATGGCGTGCCCAACCGGACCTCTGCGAGGGGATTGAACCGCGTTGGTGAGGTAGGGCTGCTCGGTGCGAACTTGAGGATCCGATTCTTGGCGTACTTCGAGCGCCATCCGGCGGTGCCGTTGAAAAGCTCCTCCTTCAAGTCGCCGACCACAACACTATCCGGCCAGGAGAGCAGCGTGTTGTTCACGATGCTGATGCCCTTGCCAGAGCGCGTGGGTGCAACAACTGCGACATGCTCGGGCCCGTTGTGTCTGAGGTAGCGCAAAACGCCCTTCTCGTCGCGCCAGCCACCGACGAATACACCAGTGCCCTTCTTTCCTTCTGCCGGCAGCAATCCGGCCTCCTCGATTTCAGCGCGCTTGGCGAAATGTGCGGTGCCATGCGCATCGAGGTGCTGCTTCAACTTGCGATTCTTCAGACCGTGGGTCAGCACATAGGCGCCCAACCCGATACCTGCGCCGGCCAAGAACCCGACGTAGGTGTTATTGAAGGTCGCGGGAGCAGAGTTGTAGAACTTTGCCTGCCAGGAGAACCATGACCAGGGCGCATAAAAATGGGCGAACAACGGTTCGCCCAATGCCGGGTGGTACTTCAAACGGCCTGCCGCGTACTGCGTGCAAAGCGACGAAACAACACCCCAGTACAGAGTCAGCGCAGGGATGCCGATGGCATGGAACCGCTTCTCTCTGTCCTTGATTTCTTCTGTCACCGTCTTCGACCTCGTGATGTATCGACGAACCGACCACGCTCGTCCAACACGACGGCCTGGCCAACTTTGAATCGGCTGGCCTTGGCAGCAACAGCAGCGGTGACTGGCTTTACCAAGGTTTGCCCTTGGCGACCCAGCAAGACCACCTCGCTTCCATCCTCCATCCGGCGGCGACCTTGGTAGGTTGCCTCGCCGGCATCGGTGGATACCCATAGCCGCGTATAGTCTATATCAGATACGCGATGGGCGGTGTTGTTCCGCTGAGCGACCCATTTGATAACGGCCGGGCTGGGCGTTTCTTTCGCCCCAGTTTTGAGAACTGCGTCACCGATTGACCCATCCGCAACCTGCCCCTCCTTCGTGGGCTTGGATGTTGGCTGTTGGCCGGAATCGGGGCTTGGCTGCACCGTAGGAGCGGGTCCGGCGGCCTGGTTCGGTGTCGCTGCGACTGTGTTGCCGGGCTGCGGCTTGGCCTGTTTGGCCAGCGCGGCTGCGCGATCGGCCGACGCCTTCGCTGCCTGCTGGCGATGTGCTTCCATGCCGGCGTCCGCGAACCGCACCTGTACGGCCTTGGTGCCAGCCAGCTCAGCGACCTGTAGGCGAAACTCTTCTGTCCCCTCGACGACTAGGGGCTGCCCAGGGAATTTGGCCGCAGCCAGGCTCAAGGCAATGAATGCCGCGGTAGCGGTGGACTTTACCGACCGCACCTCTCCTCCTCGGTCGATGACCAAACCACCATCGCTGGTTTTGTAGTGGATCTCCCCACTCCGGGCTACGCGGGGCTTCAGATGCTTGAAAACGATTGCCCTTGCCTTCTCGGCATCAGGGGCAGTGAGCAAATCAAGATGGGTCTTGATCAGCCTGTTCGCGCGGGCACGCATCAACGCCAATGCGTCCTGGTCACCCGTGGCCGCCCGTTGCCGAACGAAATCGTCCCAGCTCGGGGCCACGTTGGACTGGACTGCTGTCTTCCGGGCTTTGGCTAGCTCAGCCCGGATGGCTGCGACGTTCGCCTGATGCTCCATGCGAAGTGCTTGGTAGCTGATCTGCTTGGCATGCCGAGGGATGCCCCCGATGAGCTTTAGCGCCTTGCGTTTGGCGGCATGTACCGCACGCGCATGCTCAAGCTGGGCGGCGCCCTGCTTGTTGATTGCATCGAGCGCGCTGCGGCGCTGCGCCTGCTGGTTGTCTCTATGCCGCTGGTACTCGGTGTAAAGACCGCTGCTGTCCAGCCCCGGCGAGCGAGGGCTGCGGGAATAGCCCTTCCCTGGAGCGACAGAATGGGCAGATGGAGTGAACTGCCCCAGTCGATCACTGAGCGACTTCATCGAAAGCGAACGATCCACGCTGCTGGGTCGGATGCCGATGCGAGCTGCCGGATCATAAATGGTCAAGCCAGCACCGCGCAGCTTCAGTTCCAAGCCCAGCTCCCCAACGACGCGATGCACCTGCTCCCAGCTCGCCGCGGACTTCAGATCCTCCAAGGCATGCTTTCGCACCCATGTCTGCATGCTGTCTTCGCCGGTGTACGCCTCCATGGACGCAACGCGAGCGGTCGGCCTCACCCCATCGCGGCCATCATCTTTGCCCTCCGCTCGGCCAACGCCATCTCCCGCCCGTCGCAATACTTCAATTCCTGCGGGTTTTCCAGCGTGTACGTTGTCACGTGCATTATTCTGCAGTAGCACGTCACCGCCCCGGGTGACGCGAACCATACGGAGGCTGGACACGTTTGGCAGGCTGTGTAGTTGACCGGGCGCATGCCTTCGGGGATCAAAAGCAAGGTCGGACTCACGTAGTCCAGCAAGCTCGCTCCATCGGTCGTTACCGGGGGGTGGAAGTCGTCCGGCTCCTCGTGCTCGATCTCGATCTCTATATCGCTCATTGGTACGTTCCTGCTGCTGTTGAAGCCGCTTCTCGTGAAGCTGTTGGCGGCCATGATTGGTGGGCTGAAGACCGTGCTTAACCTCCAGGCGATCACAGGCCTCCATCAGGCGTTTGTGGTCGTAGAAAGGCTCGAAGTTGCGATAGGTCTTGGGGTGAACCTTGTTGATGGCCACATGGACATGCAGGTGGTCTGTGTCGATGTGGACAGCTGAAATGCGTTGATGGTCGGCCATGCCGATGGCGGCACACAGCTCGTCTTCGATCGCGTGCAACACAGCCATGGGCGGCTGCTCACCAGGCGGAAAGGAGAAGACCAGGTGATACGTCTTGTCCGCCTTGGAACGGGTGTTCAGCGCCTGCGTGGCCAGGATCTCCAGGGTGGCCGCAACCGGCTCGGTCGAGTGGCAGTTGCTCACACGCATGCCGCCGACCTTCTCGCCGTTGCTGCGGGTGGCCAGGATGTACTCGGCGGTGTTCGTCCAGGAGCGTGGATCCTCCCGGCCCTGGGCGTCCACAACGTACCTGACCAGCTTGGCCATGTTCGAGGTGGCGCGATCACGGGGTATGCGTTTGGCGATCACGACCGCAGGACCTCGCCCATGACGTTCAGCATTTCGACCTGCCCGTCACGAATCCCATCCAGGACGGCCTGCACATCGCTGGGCTTGGCGCCGCGGCCGCGCCTATCCGGATCTGTCAGCCACAGCTTCAGCAGACCGCCAAGGCGCCCCAGGTCTGCGTTGACCTTCGCCAGCCGGGCGACAGCCTGCAGGTCCACCTTGGACCGGATCGGCTGATTGAGGCCGACCAATTTGAGGTAGCCCGATCGGGACAAGCCGGCCTCCTCAGCACGAGCTGAGATCGCTGCCTTCTCCTCATCATTGACCCATACCTCAATCGGCTTGCCCCGCCGTCGAGCCTTCTTCGCTGGTGCCGCGGTGCTGTCAGTCATCTGTTGCCTTCTTGGAGCGCTCGTATCGCTGTTGCTGGGCTTTGGCTATGGCTTCTGTCGCGGCAGCGACCGTGTGCGTCGCAGACCAAGATGACGTCGAGCCGAAGGCGAGTAAGGCCAGGTGATGGATGGGTGCGGGCTTGCCCGCACCCGTACATCACACATCTTGTCATCTTCTTCTCCGCGATTTTATGCGTTTGCTTGCCCCATCTCCACCCCAGCAAAGCTGACCGCACCACAAGCTCTGCGGTGGTTCGGAATGCGGCTTCCAAATCAGCTGCGGAGCAGCTGACACGGATCCGAAGGCATTGAAAATCAGGCTCTCGCCCTCTGTTCGACAACCTGGTGAGGCATCCCGACCGATCCCAAAGAAGTTCTAGGATGAATGGATACTAAATAGCGCTACTTAGCGCTACATTGCATTGTGTTGCATTAAATTGCGCTAAGTGGCATACTTTCATTGCACCGTAGCGCTAAGTAGCGCTATCGTCCTCACCACTGAAGCCGGGAAAGGCCCATGAAATGAGTACGCCAGAGAAGAAGTCGCGGGGCGGTGGGCGAGTCGCGTTCCTGAAGCACCGCGCCGCGATCAAAGAAAAAATCGAAGCCGGGCATGTCCGGCGCCACATTTACGACGACATCCCGGACCTGGGGATTAGCTACAGCCAGTTCATCCGGTATGTAAATCACTTCATCACCCCAGGGGATCCCAATGTCACCCAAGCCGCGCCGCAGCAGACCCCAAAACCCCGAGGCCAAGCTGACGCCGGCCCAGGAACAAGCCCTCCCTCCCCTGCCCGACCCGAACCAGCCCAGCCAGGCACCCCAGCAAAGCCCGCCTCAACAAGCGAGCGCCGCTCAGGAGCCCAACCCCGACTCCAGCACACCAGCGCAGCCAGCAAAGACGACCTCGTCGGCTAAACCCACTGAAGGATCAATCCAAAAAATGAACGCCATCGTGAACAACAACCAGTCCGCTTCTTCCGCTCGCGGCCCGATCGTCCATTTCGTCCTGCAGGGCAAGGGCGGCGTCGGCAAGAGCTTTGTTGCCTCCCTGATCGCCCAGCACGCGCGCGATGCATCCGTCCCCCTCGGCCTCATCGACACTGATCCGGTCAATGCCACGTTCTGCGGCTATAAGGCCCTGAACGTCGACCGCCTGGAGCTGATGGAAGAGGGCACGTTGGTTGAGCGCCGTTTCGATCAGGCGATCGAACGCATCCTGGGCGAGGACGCGACCTTCGTGCTGGACAACGGTGCTGCAAGCTTCATTCCCCTGAGCAGCTACCTGCTGGAGAATGACGCCATCCAGATGCTCCTGGATAGCGGCAGGCGCGTCATGATTCATACCGTTGTTACGGGTGGCCAGGCGATGACCGACACCTTGAACGGCTTCAACACGCTGGCATCGCAGTTGCCGGATGGGGCTGAACTGATCGTTTGGCTCAACGAATTCTTCGGCCCCATCGAAGCCAACGACAAGTCCTTTGAAGAGATGCGGGTCTACCTTGAGCACAAGGACAAGGTGAAGGGGCTGATCACGATTTACCGACAGACCGGCTCCACCTTCGGGACTGATGTGCAGCTGATGCTGGAAAACAAGCTGACCTTCGATGAAATCGCCACGTCGAGCGAGTTCGGATTGATGGCCAAGCAACGCCTGAAGACCGTCCAGAAGAGTATCTGGAAGCAGCTCGACATCATCCTCTAAAGCACGGAGAGGGTCACATGGACGACATGCTCGAACCCTCTGCCGCACGCATGGCCCTGATCGAAAAGATCAGGGCCCGCGTCGCTGTGGAGCAGCACGTCTTGCTTGGCAAGAACGATCCCATTCTGTCGGTAGTCCTCATCATGGAAGAGGTCATCAAACAGTATGGCGAAGCAATTGCGGACGACATCCAGCTGAATCAGGAACAGCTGGGGATACAGCTACAAACGGTAGTGGAGGGCGCCAAGGAGAGCGCAGGAAAGCTCATCACCGACTCGGCCGGCTACATGAGCAAACAGATGGTTGCAGCTGGCGACCAGGTGAAACGCGACATCTTGCAGGCTGCGAGTGAGATTCGCGCCCAAGCAACCAATGACAGCAACCGCATGCAAGAGGACAGCCGGCGCGTGCATGACCAAGTGCATAGCATGCGCACAGAAGTGGTCGACGCCAAAAAAGGGATCAATCTGGCGATGATTGTGACGGTGATCTCGGCAGCAATTGCTGTCGGTGCTAGTGTCATTGCTCTCTTGAAGTAACCACCACTGACGCAACAGGAGATGTCTGATGCGGCTCTTGAAGTACATCGTTCACTGGGGCATTTGGGCACCAATTCTGGCGGTCGTGTACTCGACCGTCGTGATCTGGCTCTTTAAGGATGGCGCACTGGATAGCGTGCCGCGTCTCCTCCAGAACATGGTTGGACTGAGCTGCTTCGTCATGCTTGGAGCGGGGATCCTGGTCGTTGGGTTCTTCTCGCCAAGTACCGCTGCTATCAATAGGAAGAGGGAACAGGCCAGGATGTTCTGGGCGCAACGCGGGTAGCGGCCTGCCGAAAATCAGGTATGAACCTCCAAAGCCCGCCCCTGGCGGGCTTTTCATTTGCCAATTCGGCAGCACCCTTGCATTTGGCACGCGCACGCGGCACGGCACTGTGTCGCACCGCACATCACTGGGTACGCCGCGCTCGATGTCGGGCCTGGGGCGGCGCACTCACCGCTGCGGCCCGGCCGCGCTCGATGCCGGCGCCGACGCCGGCGTTGGCGTTGGCCAGCGGGTCTACCTGCAGGCCGCCCCGGGGCAGATCCACGTCGCCATCGCCGCCGGTTGCTGCATGACCTGGTGCGATCGCCAGCGGCATGCGCACGTGGTCCCCACCGCGCCCAGCTGCAGGCCGAGCTGGGGACAGGGCGGTGCACTCACCGCCGCGGCCCGGCCGCGCTCGATGCCGGCGCCGGCGTTGGCCAGCGGGTCGACCTGCAGACCGCCCCGGACAGATCCACGCCGCCGGCAGCTGCATGACCTGGTGCGATCAGCACCGGCATGCGCATGTGGTCACCACCGTGCAGCTGCAGGCCGAGCTGGGGGCAGGGCGGTGCACTCCACCGCTGCGGCCCGGCCGCGCTCGATGCCGGCGCTGGCGTTGGCCAGCGGGTCGACCTGCAAACGCGCCGGGCGGATCCACGTCGCCGGTGCCACCGGCAGCTGCATGACCTGGTGCGATCGGCACCGGCATGCGCACGTGGCCACCACCGCGCAGCTGCAGGCCGAGCTGGGGGCAGGGCGGTGCACTCACACCGCTACCCGGCCGCGCTCGATGCCGGCGCTGGCGTTAGCGTTGGCGTTGGCCAGCGGGTCTATCTACAGGCCGCCCCGGGGCGGATCCACGTCGCCGGCGCCGCCGGCAGCTGCATGACCTGGTGCGATTGCCACCGGCCCGCGCACCTGGCCACCGCCGCGCCCAGCTGCAGGCCAAGCTGGGCAGGATGATGCACTCACAGCCTCGGCCTGGCCGCGCTCGATGTCGGGCCTGGCGCTGGCCAGCTGGTCGACCTGCAGGGTGTCCTGGGCGTATCCAAGCCTCCGACAGCTGCAGAACCGGAGCGCGAATGTGACGACGGGGACACCGTGAGCACCGTCGCGCCCAGCGGCGGGCCGGAGCAGAGCGGCACGCTCAATGTCGATTGTCATCAGCGGGCCACATGGCCTCTCGCGTCCTCAGCACCGACCCACCACTGCTTCATTTGGAGCGGCATTTTATTTGTTTCTTTGTTTCTTTGTTTCTTTCTTTGTTTGTTTAGGATCATGCTACACTGCAATCAACCACCCGAAGGAGACAGGTATGCGACCCGCCGAAATCAGCGATGCCGAAATCATTGAAGCCGGCACACAGCTGCAGGCCCAAGGCACGAACGTGACTGGGTTTTCGCTTCGCAAGCGCACAGGGCGTGGCAGTCCGGCGCGGCTGAGTCAGGTCTGGCAGACCTATATGGCCACGGCGAGCGTGGCCCCGGCGGTGGCAGCCGAGCTGCCCGTCGAGGTGGCTGACGACGTGGCCAAGGTCGTAGCTGATGTAGGGGGTCAACTCCATCGCGTAGCCACCCTGATGTACGACAAGGCTGTGAGGACAGCGGAGCGTCGAGTGGCAGAACTGGTTAGGGCGACCAAGGAACAGCAAGCCCAAGCAGACCAGGAGCTGGCCGATGCGTCCGCGGCCTTTGAGGAGATGGAGGACCGATTCGACACCCAGTCAGCTGAGATCGAAAGCCTGAAGGAACAACTGGCGTCCGCACGCACCAGCATCCAAGGCCAAGCAATCGAACTGGCCAAGGCTGGCGAACACCTGGTCAGTGAGCGGCAGCGCAATGAAATCCTGCAATCCGAGCTTGCTCAGGCCCGCTCAGATGGCCGGGATGCAGCTGTTCTACAAGGGAAGGTTGACGCTCTCACTGAGCAAAATGCCAACCTGATGGCACATCTGAATGGGCGTGGAGCAATCGCGCCATCGCACGACTAAGAATGTTCCTCAAGGAACATTCAGCCAGTCATTAACGCAATTTAATGCAATTTTGCGGGTTTAAATGCAACACAGTGCACTTTAGTGCATCTAGAGCGGGCGGTTGGAGAAGGGATTCAGTCCGGTTTGCCCGTGGTTACCGGGCTCGCCCATAGCCGGCCGCCCTTGATGACTCCCCGGCCCGTCGCTGCGTAGCGGGCTGAATTGTAGGTCGCCCTGGGTGAGTCCACGTCGCTGCCGGCGCCGGCGCTGGCCAGCCGGTCGATCTGCAGGACGCCGCGGGCGGATCCACGTCGCCGGCAACTGCAGGACCTGGTGCGCGATCGACACCGGCCGCGCAGCTGGCCACTACCGCGTCCAGCTGCAGGCCGAGCTGGGGCAGGGTGGTGTACTCACCGCCGCGACCCGGCCGCGCTCGATGCCGCCGCCGGCGTTGTCCAGCGGGTAGACCTGCAGGGCGCCCCGGGCGGATCTACCCCGCCGGCAGCTGCAGGACCGGTGCGATCGCCACCGGCCCGCGCACGTGGCCACCGCTGCCCCCAGCTGCACTCCGAGCTGGGGCAGGGCGGTGCGCTCACCGCCGCGGCCCGGCCGCGTTCTATGCCGGCGCCGCCGGGAGAAGTTGTCCTCGCAGACTCCCCGGCGCTTGCCGCTGTTGCTCTTCCAGGCTCTTGATCCCCTTGTAAATCGCCTGGCGCCTTATCAACTTGTTTATATACAAACATGAAGAGCTACTTGGGAAGAGCTACGTGTAAAGCCTACTTGTGTGCGATCTCTAACGCCTAAATGTTCTTTGAAAACATGTGGTTGTATGACATTTCGGTTCTTGATGCATTAGAGATTGCACGTGAAGACGTTAGAGATTGCACGTGAAGACCGTTAGCGATTGCACGCACATGCATTAGCGGTTGCACGTGGATAAATGTTTAAGTAGATGATTTTAAAGGAAATTCTAGGCGTTAGAGAACGCGCGTGGATAAGTCGGTCTTATCCACAAGGTATACATACCTTATCCACAACCACTGTGTATAAGTGCGGTAGCCCTTGGGGCGCCAATGCTCTGACGCGATCACCGTGGGTTCTCTGACGCGCCCATCGGAAAGTGACTACGGTTACTGGATCGTACATTCCAACCCTTTTGGATCGTACGTTCCAATGCACTGGCCTAACGGTGCGTGGCAGGCTGGCGTTAGCGATTGCACGCGCTCGCAGGCCAATATCAGCCTGGACACCGTTAGAGATTGCACGCGAGAGGAAGCCGTTAGAGATTGCACGCACCCTTTCGTCTATCGGGTCTGCGCTGAGTAGGTACACTCGCGGAAATGTTCGCCAAGGAACAAATCAGTGGACCAGCTCGCCGAGATTGAGCGCCTGCAGGCTGCAGGGAAGCTACAGCGGGAAATGGCTGTCATCCTGGGGCTCAGCCGGCCACGGGTCGCCAACCTGGTCCGCGTGTTGGCGCTGCCGGCGTTCTTGCTTGAACTGGTTCGCTCGGGTGGGTTGACCCCTAAGCATGGCGAGCTGCTCGCGGGTATCAAAGACAGCGCCGTTCAGCGTCGCCTTGGCGAAAGCGCGTTGGCTGGCAGGTGGACAACTGCCAGGCTGGCAAAGGAGATCGACCGATCACGAGGGAAGCGTGATCGGGATGATGTCCACAAGGACGCGGACATAGCGCATCTGGAGCGTCGCCTTGGAGAGCATCTGGGAACAACCGTGCAAATAGAAACAGGCGCAGGCCACGGGGGGGCGCTGCGCCTGTTTTATACCGATCTGGATACCCTGAGCGGGCTCCTGGAGCGGCTTGGATTCAGCGAGTAGGGAGCTTTGCCATGATGTGCAGCGGCGCCGGTGTCAGCACCAGGTTGTCGCGATCGTCCGTGATGTGGCCACGAGCCTCGGGATAGAACACGAGGACTTCATCAAGGCGCTTCAGGAAGTAGTAGCGGAAGGACCGCACGCCGGCCGCAGTGTCCGCGTAATTGCTGCCGATCTGCCCTTTCAGGCCCAGCCACGGAATCTTGACCGAAGGCTTACGCGAGTGCCGAAGGACGTACATGCGGTAGGTCAGCCACGTGTAGATGTCCATCGCCAGCGGTGATTTGCTGATCGAGTGAAACACGCGCAGATCCATCGGCACGGGTCGTTCCGTGACTTCACGGAAGAACTCGTCGGTGAGGTTCAGCGAACTGACCCACAGCGACTGCACGTCAGGGTTGTGGTGCCAAAACACCTTTTCTGAGGTGCTGATCGGAAGGCGAACGCTGTTCTCCGACAGGTCGTCGTCTTCGTACTCGATGGAGATGACCGATCGGAACAGGGACATCGCCTGCTTGCGGAAGCGGGCGATGTCCGAGCCATTGCTATGCAGACCGATGCGCTTCAGGAACTCCGCCTGACTGCGGCCTAGATCGAGCTGCTTGTTTTGGGTCCGCACCGCTTCGGTGCAGATCCACGCCAACAGCACGCGGGGTATGGACCCGTAGGGGATGCCATACTTTCGGGTTGTGGCGACAATGTTGAGGGTTGCCCGCCCGGTGGATCGGGAATACATGGTGCCAGGCGGAAGCTTGGGGTCCATGTGGGGCAGGGTGGCCTGAGCCAGGATGCGAGCCATGTAGCCCAAGGCCCCAGCCGACACGGCATCCTCACGCTCGATGGCCATCCAGTCGTCCAGCATGGCACGATGACGGGGTCCCAGGAGGGACTTGTCCGGGGGCAGGATCAACGTGTCGCTTTCAACCTGAACGGGTCTTTTGTTAGATTCGTCAGTAGCCATGCTCTGTAGCCGCTCCTTATTGGTGTGCAGAGTGTGGTTTCGTGTCGGTCGAGGGCTGCAACCCTCGGCCGACTTTACTTTAGCCTGATTGTATGGAAGGGCAAAACTTTGCGATTCCGCGAGCGGAAGTGGCCAAGCAGCACACAATGAAACGACTTCCAGCCAGCGTAGACGAGTCCGAGATCCCCGAGATGCGGAAGAAGTTCGCAAAGAACTTCCGCGCAGCCAGGATCAGAGCGGGTCTAACACAGAAAGACATCTGCGAAAAGGCGGGCCTGACCCAGCCATACCTCAGCGAAGTTGAGCGGGGCTTGAGCAACATCAGTCTCGACAACATGGAAGTCCTCGCAGGCCTGGTGCACAAGCCACTATGGGTCCTGCTTAGGTAATGACCTGATCCGAAAAGAAGAAGCCGCCGCTGGGCGGCTTTTTTTTTGCCCGATGATCCTTGCAGCTAAAGGCGAACAAGCCAAACGTTGGCAAGTTCTGTGATCGTGTTCGCAAAAACAGGGGTGTTGGACGCTGAGAATTATAGTCTATAGACTATACGCGGGGAATCCTTCCCGTGGAGATTTGCTGTGGATGGAACAGGCACACCCTCGCAGCCAAGTAATAGCGGCAGCTCGGCCGATCGCTTGAGGGAAAAGTTGGAGCGTGAGCTGGGGCGTCCCGTCATGGAGCTTCTGCGTGATCCGACTGTTGTTGAAATCATGCTCAACCCCGACGGCGTGCTGTGGGTAGAGCGCCAGGGCAAGCAGATGGAAGAAGTAGGAAAAATGGCGCCACATTCGGCGCTTTCGGTGATGACTACCGTGGCCAGCTTCCTGCAGACCGAGATCACTCGCGAAAAGCCGATCCTGGAATGCGAGCTGCCGATTGATGGCTCTCGCTTCGAGGCGTTGCGACCCCCGGTGGTGTCAGCCCCCACCTTCGCAATCAGAACGAAGGCAAAGCGCATCTTCACCCTGCAGGAATACGTCGACAGCGGAATTATGTCGCCAATGCAGATGCAGCAGCTTCTGTCGGCCGTGCGGAGTAGGAAAAACATCTTGGTCGTCGGTGGCACCGGTAGCGGTAAGACAACGCTGTCGAACGCCATCATCCACGCGATCTCGGAAGAGCACCCGAACGACCGAATCCTAATCATCGAAGACACCGGTGAGCTGCAATGCGCGGCCGCGAATGCCGTCGTTATGCGTGCTGTCGAGGACGTGACGATGGAGCGGCTGTTGAAGGCATCGTTGCGACTTAGGCCGGATCGAATTCTCGTCGGCGAAGTCCGTGATGGATCCGCGCTGACACTCATTGAGGCCTGGAACACCGGCCATCCAGGTGGCATTGCCACCATCCATTCCGACGTAGGAGATCCGGAAGCGGCGCTCCTACGCATGGAAAGCCTGGTGGCTCGCGCCACCAAGGCACCGCAGCAGGCTCTGATTGCCAAAGCGGTCAATGTGATCGCCTCGATCGCGAAGACCGCAAATGGTCGAAAGGTGCATGCAATCACCGAGGTGACGGGCTACGACAGCCTGAAAAACACCTACTCGTTTCAACATGGAGATGAAACATGAAGTTCAATCGCGCGGGCAGCAAGCTGGCTCGCATCCTGACCCATCCGGGAACCCGTACGTTCCTGATGATGCTGCTGTTCCTGTGCGCCGCCCAGGTAATGGCGAGTGATGCTGGTTCCGGCGGCGGCGGTAGTGGCCTTCCCTGGGAAAAGCCGATCGAGAAGATCGTGGCATCGATCAGTGGGCCGGTTGCATTCGGCATCTCGCTGCTCGGACTGATCGGCGCTGGCGCGGGTCTGATTTGGGGTGGCGAGATGTCTACCTTCATGAAGACGCTGCTGTACGTGGTCCTCGTGATCAGCCTGATCGTCTTCGCCAAGGGCCTGATCGGCGGTGCACTGTTCAGCGGCGCGTCGCTTCCCGATGGCGTGATGACCTACCTGCATTCCGTGCGCGGCGCAACGGCAGGGGGCTAAGCCGTCATGGAAGAGCAGCTTGAGCACGCGAACTTCTACTACGCCCTACACCGGCCGCAAGAAGTGCTGGGTGGGGAACGCGAGCTGACGCTCTTCAGCATGCTGCTGGCAGGCGCGCTGATCTTCACCGGCATGAGCTGGACAACCACCTTTATTGGTGGAGGCATCTGGATGGTGTGCTGGTGGGTACTGAAGAAGATGGCGAAGGCGGATCCGATCATGTCCAAGGTCTACATCACGCAGCTGAAGTACAGCCCGTACTACCCGCCGCACTCAACTCCATTCGCCGAGTAACCGCCTGGGGCGGTTCCCCGCCCCTCGCGGCCTAGTGATCAGGACACACAATGAACAAGCTCCAAGAGTTTCGATCAAAGACGAAAGGCCTACCGGATCTGCTCAACTTCGCGGCACTGGTAGAGCCGGGCACGATGCTCTGCAAAAGCGGCGCGATCCTGGCCGGGTTCTTCTTTCGGGGTGACGACCACGCGTCGTCCACCCCGGCAAACATGAATTACGCGGCCAACATGGTCAACGACGCAATGAAGTCGCTTGGCGCCGGCTGGACGACCTGGACGGAAACCATTCGCTATCGTGCCCCGGGATACATCCCCGAGGGCACGTCAAGCTTCACCCAGGAAGTGCCGCGGTTGATCGAGGCGGAGCGAAGGGAAACCTTCATGGGACAGAATGTCTTCAAGTCCGAGAACATCTTGATCGTGCAGTATCTGCCCCCGATTCGTCCGGAGCTGAAGGCTGGCTCCAAGATGAAGTCTGTGAGTGAGATGGTCATCGAAGGCGATGAACTGAATGAAGATAGTGTGCAGGAACGCATCCTCGCCGAATTCAACAAGGTCCTGAAGGACATCGAGGACCGCCTTGGAAATGCGGTCAGGATCCGTCGAATGGGTCGCTATGAGGGCGAGGACGGATACGGCGGGTCATACGAATCTGATGAGCTGGTGAACACGCTGCGCAGCACCGTGACCGGCACGATGATGGAAGTCGCATTGCCAGAATGCGGGATGTATGCCGATAGCTGGATGTTCGGCGACGACCTGTACGCCGGCACCACGCCAAAGCTTGGCGAAAAATTCATTGGTGTGATCGGAATTGAAGGCTTCCCCTCCATTTCGTACCCGAGCATTCTCAGCATGCTCAACGAGATGGCTCTGCCCTATCGCTGGTCGAACCGCTTCATCCATCTTGATCGCCACGAGGCCGAGTTCGCGCTTGGCCGCTACGTGAGCAAGTGGAAGCAGAAGATCAGAGGTTTCGTCGCTCAGATGACGAACAAGCAAGGGTCGATCAACACCGATGCACTGAGCATGACGCAGCAGGCCGAATCGGCAGTTAATGAGGTCCGAAACGGAAACAGCGCGTATGGCTACTACACATCCTGCATTGTCCTGATGCATGAGGATCCTGCATGGGTGGCTTCAACCGCACGAAGAGTACAGAAGGCCCTGCGGCAGGTCAGGTTTGCTGGGCGCATCGAAACCATCAACTGCATGGAAGCATGGATTGGATCCATCCCAGGGCATGCGCACGCCAACGTGCGTCGGCCACTGATCAGCACGCGCAACTTATCGCACATGCTGCCTCTGTCCGCACCCTGGGCAGGTCTGCCGACGAATCCTTGCGACTTCTATCCGAAAGGTTCGCCCCCGCTGATGCTGACGGCAACCACCGGCTCGACGCCATTCAACCTCAATCTTCACGTGAGTGACGTTGGACACACCCTCATCTTCGGCCCCACCGGCGGCGGCAAGTCGACCCTGCTGGCGACGATTGCAGCGCAGTTCCAGCGATACCCAAAATCAACCGTTATGGCGTTCGACAAGGGCCGTTCGCTGCTTCCCCTAGCGCTCGCCATTGGGAAGCACTACGACATCGGCTCGGAAGAAGGGGGGCCGCAGTTCTGCCCACTGCAGTATTTGGACGGTCCCTCTGACGTGGCCTGGGCACAGGAGTGGGTAGAGATGTGCTACTCCCTGCAGGCCGGGAAGCCCATGGTTCCTACCCAAAAGAAAGATGTCTATGAGGCGTTGCTCAGGCTTCAGCAGAAGACGCATCGGTCGATGACCGATTTCGTGTCGGAGCTGCAGGAGGATCTGCGCGCGGCATTGAGCTACTACACCGTTTCTGGACCGATGGGATATTTGCTTGATGCGACCACCGACGCTTTGGCGGACAACCCGTTCAATGTGATCGAGGTTGATGAGCTGATGAAGCTCGGCGATGCGGCGGCCCTGCCCGTGCTGCGGTACCTGTTCCGCAGATTCGAGAAGAGCCTAAAAGGACAGCCGGCTTTGTTGATCCTGGACGAAGCATGGATGGCATTGGGCAACCCTGTGTTCCGTGCGGCGCTGCGGTCCTGGTTGAAGGAGCTGCGTAAAGCGAACTGCGCAGTTGTGCTCGCAACTCAGAGCCTCTCCGATGCAGTCGGCTCGGGAATCCTGGACGTACTTCGAGAGTCTTGCCCGACGAAGATTTTCCTTCCGAACAAGGATGCGCTGGAGGATACCGACCTCTACAAGAGCTTTGGTCTCAACAGTCAAGAGATCCAGCTCATATCCAGAGCAACGGCAAAGCAGGAGTACTACTACAAATCAAGCCTCGGATCTCGCATCTTCAATATGCGTCTTGGGCCGCTCACATTGGCCTTCACTGCCGCGTCCGACAAGACCTCAATTGCACGAATCAAAGCGCTGCACAAGCAACACGGAACCGGTTGGCATCGCCACTGGTTGGCAGAAAACGACATCGACTACCACAAGTATCTCAACGACAGAGGTGAAGCAGCATGAGCAAGATCATCCGCAGGACCTGGACAGCCACCACCACTGCAGCCCAGCGCTTCGCCCGCACGGGTGTGATGTGTGTCGCGCTGACCGCCGCGGGCGCGGCGTGCATCGCCGTTGGCCCGGCCAACGCGCAGTGGGCGGTAACCGACTTGCCGCAGACCATTCAGGTCATGCTGGCTGACCTGAAGCGTGCCCAGGACGACTCCAAGTCGTTCCAGGCACAGAGCCAGCAGCTTTCAACGCAGCTGCGCCAGTACGAAGACATGGCGCGCAACAGCGGCCGCCTGAGTGAGTCGCAATGGGCATCGGTCACCGGCGATATGAAGAAGCTGCGCAATGTCTACAACAAGACCAAGGCGTTGGCCTACCAGGCGCAGGATTTCGATAAGCAGTTCAAGGGCACGTTCAAAGACTACAAGGCCTTTGCCAGTGCACGCCGAGACAAGAATTTCGAGGACGAGTACGCCAAATGGGCGGAGTCGGGCTTCGACAACGCCAAGAACGCGATGGAAGCCGGCGGCATGCAGGTCGAGATGATGGATGACGAAGATGCCGTGTTGGCTGACCTGGTTGCGCAGAGCCAGAGCGCCGGCGGACGGATGCAGGCACTTCAGGTAGGCAATCAGATGGCCGCGCAGCAAGTTCAGCAGACGCAGAAGCTCCGCCAGCTGCTGGCCGCCCAAACCAACATGCAGGCGCAGGCACTCGCCCAGCAAACCCAGCGGCAAGCGGCGGAAGACGCAAACACCAACCGCTTCTTTAACGAGCCCAAGAAGAGCAAGGGCAAGGAATTCTGATGCGCATCATGGACAACAGAGCGGGGCTCTGCTGGCGCCGGATAGGCGCAATGCTTGGGGTGCTGGCCATGGCGATCGCAATTTCTGGCTGTGACAAGCCGCAGCCGGTGCCAAGCCTCGACCTTGAAGTCATCCAGAACAAGTGCTACGCCGGCAGCGTGCCGGATTGCGACACCTACGAGAGCGTGGCCGGCAAGGATTTGCCGTTCGCGGAGAATGTCCGAAAGGCCCATTCCAAGCCAAAAACCAAAGGAGCGGAGTTCTGATGGCTGGCTCCCGAGCATGCCTGCAAGCGGCAGGTTGGGCCTTGTTCGCTGTGCTGGCCGTCACTGCAGCACCGGCGTTCGCTGCGGACCTTCAAGACCCGACCGCATCGTTTGACGGTCTGCTGCAGCTTGTGCAGCAGACTTCGGCGTCTTGGGGGCCAAAGCTTCAGGGCTACGCCACGACATTGTTCTGGCTGCTGGCCACTATCCAGTTCACCTGGAGCATGGGGATGTTGGCCTTCAAGAGCCCCGACTTCGGCGAACTCTTCGGCGAGCTATTCCGACAGGTCATGGTTATCGGTTTTTGGTTTGCCTTCCTGATGTTCTCCGTGGAATGGAACACCGCCATCGTTGATAGCTTCCGTCAGGCTGGCGCTGCAGCTGCCGGATCATCGAAGAGCCTAATCCCCTCGGACATGTTCACCCTGGCGGTCGAATTCGCAACCAAGATCGCGCAGTCCGGCGCGGGGCTTGTATCGCCGCTCAACCCGTTCGCCCAGGTACTCACCTCGATCTCGGCAATCATCGTACTGCTCTGCTTTGCCTTCATCGCCGTGCTCATGGCCGTTGCGCTCTTCGAGAGCTACATCGTCATCAATGCTGGCGTGTTGATGATGGGATTCGCGGGTTCGTCATGGACCCGTGATATGACGCTCCAGTTCTTGAAGTATGGCGTCTCTGTTGGCGCCAAACTTTTCGTGCTTTCACTGCTGGTAGGGCTGATCAGTCAGGCATCGAGCACGTGGGCGGACGCCTATCAGCCAATGTCAGCGGACGGCTCCTCGACGTTCACGCTGCTCGGGTTGGCGCTGTGTTGCGCATACTGCTGCAAGACGATCCCCGAGCTGATCCAGGGCGTAATCGCCGGCGTTTCCCCTGGTGGCGGTGGGGCGATCGGCGGGATTGCTGCCGCCGGCATCGCTGCGGCCGCGGCCACCGCTGCGGTGGCCAAGACAGTGGCTACAGGTGGGCTTGCGGCGCCTGCGGCAGCGGGCGCTGCGGCCAATGCTGCCAGTTCGGTCGGTTCGGCTGCTGGTATGGGCGCAGGTCAAACCCTCACCAGTACAGGTGGAGCGGCGGCGGAAGGCGCCGGTGCTGGCATGGCAGAACTCGGTGAAGGTGTGGGGCGCGGTGGCGCTGCCGCTGGTGAAGCTGCAGACGGCGCTGGCGGTGGAGCCGGTGACGTTGGTGGCTCCAGCGAGGGCGGTGGTGATTCAAGTGGCGGCAGCGATGCTGAGGGCGGGTCGTCGGGTGAGGACGATGGTGGTCCGGCCGCTGCGAACGATGAGGAGTACAACTCCGGAACGGACATTCAGGACGACCTGACGGGCACCGGTGACGATGGCACCGCCGCGGCTGAGAGCAGCCCGGAAGACGCTGCGACGGGGCAGGGTGCGGACCCTGGGAAGGGTGGGAAAGAGAGTGGCCTGGGCGGCATGTTCGAGGCGGCCCGTCACGCAGGCCGTGGCGCATACGCGGCGGGGGCGATGGTGACGCCTGGAATGGACACCAGTCCATCGGCCGACGGGCTGGCTACTGGGCCCGGCAACCTCAAGGGCGACAAGGAAAAGGACTCCGACGCTGGCACCAGCTCGGCTCCAATGCCTTTGCCGGACAACGTGATCAAGCCGGAGTCGCCGACCGAGGGTAAGGACAGCTCCAGCGGTGGAAAGAGCAACGGTGCAAAGCCGCCGAAGCACGACTAGCCCGGTTCTTCGACCGCAGTCACAGAACAGCGGGTAGAGCACCGAATCCCTAAAGAATACGCGCTGCCAGCCGTTACTGGGCTGGTCAGCGCGTAACTAGCCATATATGATAAAGACTATATGAAGCGCGACGATTCCAAATCAAAGCTCAAGCCTTCGGCCAGCCCCTACGATTCCGCCAAACAGGAGTGGTTGGAGCGGTACGGCTCCTATATCGCTCAGGCCCGGAACTGGCGCATCGCTGCGCTTGGGGCAATTGCGGTCGCGTTCCTGGCCGTTGGCGGCCTGGTCATGATCAAGAATGATCAACGCGTGGTCGCGTATGTGATCGCGACGAACGGCGATGGCAGCGTAACCAATGTCAGTCAGATGCAGGCGGGCGTTCGCCCGGAGCAGAAGCACATCCGGGCCGCACTCAATGAGTGGATCACGGGTGCTCGCGTGGTGTACGTCGATGGCCGCGCGATCGACGCGGTGAACAAGAAGGCGTACGCCATGACGATGCCTGGCTCGCCGGCGTACCAGGAGCTGAGCCAGTATCACCGCGCCAACAATCCGTACACCCGCGCATCGCAGGAAACCGTAGATGTCCGGGTGGAATCAGTGCTCCCGCTGAGTGATTCAACCTGGCGGATCGAATGGACTGAGGTAATTCGTGGGCGTGGCGGCCGCGAAGTGCGCGAACGCCGCTGGCAGGCTACCGCGACGGTTGAAATCCGGACGCCGACCGAGGCATCCGAGCTGGTCAAAAACTCTTTCGGTGTCTTCGTTACCAACTACTCCTGGGCCGAACGGCTCTGATGGCAACCGCATTTAGGACAGTGAACATGAAGATGAGCATCCGCCTACTGGCGGCCGCAATGGCGATGGCATCTGCGCTGCCGGCAGCGGCACAGGAAGTCCCGGCGCTGGGCCGACGCGTGATGGAGGGTGTTGTGGTTCCCGAAGTCAACATGATCTCCAACGCGCCGGTAAAGCTGACGGATAAAGAACAGCATGCCGTCGCGCTGGCGGCAAAGTGGATGGATAACCCGGACAAGCCGCGCTGGGAGTCGGACGGGAGCGTGCGCTACCTGTTTGGGGCCACCTTGCCTACGTTGGTTTGCGCCCCGATGCAGATTTGCGTGATCCGCCTGGAGCCCGGCGAGACCGTCAATCAGATCGACGCGGCCGACAAGACGCGGTGGAAGTTCAAGCCTACGGTCGTCGGCTCCCCGCAGGGCGAGATCACCGAGATTGTCGTCAAGGCGACCGATTCAGGGCTGGAGCAAAGCATCCGGATCGCCACGGATCGCCGTGGCTACACGATCAAGCTGCGGAGCACCCCATCCACCTGGATGCCGATGCTTGCATTTGACTATCCGGAGGACGTCGATCGCGAGTGGGCCGCGTATGCAGAATCGCGCGCCAAAAAGGCTGTAGCAACCACGCTCCCAACCGGACAGACCTTCGGAGAGCTGGATTTTGGCTTCCGTATGAGCGGCGACAAACCAGCATGGCTGCCCCTTCGCGTCTATACCGATGGCGTAAAGACGTACATCCAGTTCCCGGACACGATGCAGCACGGCGAGTCGCCGGCCTTGGTTGCCATGGATGGTGGCCAGGAACAGCTAGTTAACTACCGGGCGGCCGGGGATCGCTACGTGATCGACAAGGTGATCGAGCGTGCGGCCTTGATCTCCGGCGTGGGTCGGGATCAGCGGCGCGTAACCATCTCTCGGACCAAATCGCGATGATGTGGCGCGTCCTGTTGATTACCTGCACAGCGCTGGTGCTCACCGGCTGCACTGGCCTGCTCCGGAAGCCCTACATTTCGCGCGGCATCACCGAAGCGGATGCAGCCTCGATCGCCGTTGAGATGGCGGCGTACCTCGGGCAGAAGCATCCGCCCGCGCGCACGATCATTGCCATCGATCTGCCCAGGTTCGCGCGGTGGCGTGACCCGGTGGCTCCGGTCCTCGCAGAATCCCTGCGACGTGGTGGCTTCGCTGTCATGGAGAGCGATACCGGCGCAATCATTCCAGCCAGCGCGCACCGCGTGAGCTATGCAGTTTCGGCCTGGCCGGATGGTGTGTCAGTTCAGATTGAGCTAGATGGCACTGTGGCATCACGCTGGTATGTGCGCAGCGCTGGCGGCGGTCTTTTTGCCGTGTCTCCGTTCGCGGTCCGGGAGGTCGGTTATGTCCGGTGAAGAACTGCGCCAGGATGAAGTCGAAATTGGCGGGCCGGACGATTCCCCGGACTTCCAGCTGCACCCCAAGCCCACGCCGCCCAAGGGTCTGAAGCGAATCAACAAGGTGCCGCTGATCATCATTGGCGCCATCGTTGTTGCATTCGTGTTCGCAGTCACTTACACGATGAGTGAGCGGCAGGCGGCTGAGATGAAGCAACAGGCAGCGCCCGCGACGCCGTCTTCCCTCAATGAAGCTGCTGTTGCACCTACCACTGCTGGCAGCGGCATGGCTGGTGATGGCTATATTGCCCCCGATGTGCCCACCGATCCGGCCATGCTCGCGGTCGGGCCGCCCGCTCCCCAAGAAATTCCGGATGGCTCGATGCCTTCGGACGGTTCTGGTTCGGGCAACGCCGGGTTGATTTCTACCGCGGCCGAGCCATCGCCCGAGGAACAGTTCGCTGCTCAGTGGCGCATGGCACGTCTGGAGAAGCTGAAGGAGCTGGAAGAGTCGAAGTTCGAGGCGCAGCGGGCTGCGCTCCAGGGCGATTCCACATCAGGCGGAAAGGGCGAGCAGAATGCGGCTGCGGCGGGTCTTGACCCGGCCACGATGGCGGCTCTTTCGGGTCTTGCAGGGGTGAACACGGGCGGGATGGACCCGGCCACTGCTGCGCAGATTGCGGAGCTGCAGAAGCTCAGCAGTGCGGCCCTTGGCGGTGCTGCTGGTCAGGACGCCGGGCGCCAGGCTCAGGCCGATAAGCGTGCCTTCCTGGAACAGGGTGGAAGCTCGGAAACGTACCTGAAGGCAACCCGGGAAGTGGCGCTGTCGCCATATGAGCTGAAGGCCGGTTCGTTGATCCCGTCGATGCTGATCAGCGGCATCAACTCGGACCTGCCGGGCCAGATCATCGGCCAGGTGCGTGAGAACGTCTACGACACGGCCACCGGGAGGCATCTGCTGATTCCGCAGGGCTCCAGGTTGGTTGGCACGTATGACATTGGGATCAGCTTTGGCCAGAACCGCGTGCTGGCCGGCTGGACCCGTGTCATCTATCCGGATGGCTCTTCTTTGAACATTGGCCTCATGCCGGGTTCGGATCGGGCTGGATACGCGGGCTTCGGCGACAAGACCAACAACCACTATCTCAGCACGTTTGGGAGCGCGTTTTTGATCGCGGCTTTCACTTCCGGTGTCCAGCTTTCACAGCCCAGGAGCAGCGGAACGAATGGCGCGTATGACTCGCAGCAGATCCTGGCCGGGGAGCTGGGTCGCCAGCTTGGCCAAGTCGGTGCCGAGCATGCGAAGCGCAGCTTGGACCGCGCTGCAACGGTGGAGGTACGCCCGGGCTACAAATTCAACGTGATGGTCAGTAAGGACATCATCCTGCCGCCATACAGCCGTCAGCGATAAACGCAAGGAATCACTACACATGCACGTTTCAATTTTTGGCGCGCTGGCCTTGGTGCTGGGGCTTGGATGGACGCCGATGGCCGCGGCACAGCAAAGCGATGCTCAACGATGCCTCGACGCGGTGAAGCCAGTCCTGCGCAACGAGGACGGGTCGCTGTCCCCCAACCCGGCCTTCGACGAGTGCCTGCGCAATCCGTTGATCACGGCACGGCCAGCGCCCCGGTCCAGCGCAGTTGCTGCACGCGCGGCGCCGGTCGCTGCAGCCGTCGCCCCAGCCGTTGTGCCGCAGCGCGAATGGCGCGCGATGGCGAATGTGACTGTCGAATCCACGATCCGCTCATGGTTGCCGCAAGGCTGGCAGCTGAAGTGGGACACCAAGGAAAAGCCCCGTGGCGTCGAGCTGCACATCACAGGGGAGTTCCTGGACGCGATGAAGGCACTTGCCGGTAGTCGCCGGCAGTGGACGGACAGCGATGGCGGGCGCCTGCAGGTGCTGGTCTTCAAAGCCGACCGAATCGTCCAGGTCCGCGAGGCCACCGCAATCGTCGAACAGGGGGCAGGCAGTGCCCCCGCAGTTCGCACCGAATCCCTTTCTGGAGCAACCCCGTGAATAAACGATCTGTCTTCTGCTGCGCCGGCCTGCTTGCATTGGCGGCCTCTGCTGCATCGCATGCGGCCGATGCGCCGGGCGGGGCGGCATCGGTCGATGACGACGGGTTCGTCGTCGTCGAGGCTGGCAACTACACCCCGCCACCGGTGGTCGTGCCGCCGAGGGTCCTGAAGCAATGGAAAGTGCCCGCCAATACGCCGCTTAGGCAGGTCCTGGCGACCTGGGCCAGCTCGGAAGGGTGGGAGTTGTACTGGCCGAAGGCAGATGAAACCACCGACCTGGTGTCTGAGGTCGATGTCAGTTTCGGTGCCGCGAATCTGGAGGACGCGGTGACCCGCTTCGCCAACGGCCTGCCGCCGGACGTGAATATCGCCGTGACGTTCAACCGCGCCAACAATCCCAAGCTCCTGCACGTCAGCGAGTCCACCCGTAGGCAGACCGTCATTTCGGACGGAAAGCCGGAGATCCGATAAATGCGAAGCACCCACACCCCCAAGATTTGGGCCACCGGCCTGCTCGCGCTCGCTCTGGCTGGTTGCATGTCCACCGAGGTCCGCAAGGAGATCGATGGCCATGACCGTGATGTGCGAGCTGCATTCGCGCAGCAGCCAGTGGCCGCGGCGGACGCCGTAGTCCAGGCCAACGAGCGCCTGTACATCCCGGTCCGCCGGGTGAAGCTGACGGCAGGCCAGCAGCGCAGCTCGTGGCTGGCATCCAAGCGCATCAACGTGGAGCTGGACGAACCCGTGCCGCTGGCGACTGTGCTGCAGATGGTGAACGCCGAAGGCGTGAACATCGTCAGCGATCAGCCGCTGACCGGGTATACCTGGCAAGGGCGCATCAAGCACACCGACGTTGATACCGTTCTCCGCGTGGTCCTGGGCGGCGTTGGTCTGGACTACGACGTCGATGACAACCGCCAGCTGGTGACGGTGCGGCCGGTGCGGTCGCGCAGCTGGACCCTGAATGTGGGTCCGCGTTCCACCACCTTTGCGAGCGGTGGCGCCAACGCGACTGCGCTGAACGCAAACGACACCGACATTACCAACGCCAGCAACGGCGGAATGGGGGGCGGGCGCAACCTCAGCGGTGGCGCGGGCTCGGGTAGCGGGCAAGAGTCCGGCACCGGCGCGCGGATCTACGCCGCCGACAATTTCTGGCAATCGCTGACCCGCGAGCTGGACAATCGGCTGCAGGTTCGCCTGACCCGTGAGCAGGGCAACATCGCTGGCCAGGGCAGCAGCCCCGTGGCAGTTGCACCCGCGGCCGCGCCGATCACCGGCGGCGCAGCCGCAGGCGCAGCCGTCAGCGCTGACAATGGCTCGGGGCAGGGGGCGCGAAGCTGGATCGGCTCCTACGCCATCAACCCTGAAACGGGCTCGGTAACCGTCTCAGGACCGGCATGGCTGTTGAGCGACCTGGACACCTACTTGACCAAGGTTCAGGCGATGTACAACGCCTCGATCACGTTCAAGGGTGAGCTGCTGATGGTGTCGCGCAAGCGCAGCGATACCGAAGGTCTGGACGTCACCTCGTTCGCCAAGTTCGCATCCGGGCGCTATGGCGCGGTGATCCAGAACAATGCGCTGGGTGGCGTCACGGTTTCCATGCCTACGGGCGGCGGCCTGCCCTCGGTCTCGGCGGGTGCTCAAAGTGTGGGCGGTGCCCTGATCGGTATCACTTCCGCAGCAGACTCGCTGCAGGTGTTCAACTCCTGGTTGTCGGAGATGGGCCGGGTGTCGATCGTTGAGGAGCCGGTGGTGACCACCACCTCCGGTGTGCCCGCTGAGTTCAGCAATAAGACCCCGACCTACTTCAACCTGGTCACGCAGGAAACGTCCTCTGGCGGCCTGAGCGGTGCAGTAAGCGCGACGAAGAACACCCTTCAGTCCAAGTCGTTCGGCACCCAGCTGACGATCAACCCGCGCTTTGACTATTCCACTGGTCTTATCCGCGCACAGATCAATCTCAACCACGTTCTGCCCAATGGCTTTCAGCAGATCAACCAAACGATCAGCTCGGGCAACACCTTCAGCACGGTCCCGACCAGCATTCCACTGGACACGCAGATGTCCTACAACGGCGAAGCACTGCTGCGTGATGGCGACCTGATTGTGATCGGGGGTCTGAGCAAGGAAAATCGCGCGCTCAATGAAGACGGTCTGCCGGGGAAGAAAGGCACGATCAGCGGTCCGTTCGGAAAGAAGTCGGCCTCGCGCGATCAGCAGACCTACTACTTCGCACTTCGCGTCTCGGTAAAGGAGCGCTGAGATGCGCCGCAACAACGCCAGCGGCTTCACTTTGGTGGAACTGATGATCGTGGTGGTGGTGATCGCAGTTCTGCTTCTCCTCTCTGCACCGCTGCTGGGTGAGTACGTCGCATCCATGCGTGGAAGCTGGCGGGCGCAGGCGGCGCAGGATAACCAGGCCATCGCAACCGCGATGGCCCAGTGGGCGCGAAACAACGGTGGTCGGCTGCCGGCGCCCTATACCGGCGCCGGCTACACGATGACCGTGCAGAATCCGAGCGGCAGCACGCCATTGGAAGTGTCGTTCAACGCCGCGCTCTCTGACCTGGAGCTGGCACGGAATGCGATCAACGACGATGGCACGACAGCGCGGAACGTGCGCGTATACCAACGCGTGACAGGTATCACCCGGGATGTCCCGCTCTACGGTCGCTCCGGCCCTGCGGTCACAATCAGCTATGACCTGGGCGTCATCTACCTGACGGAGTGCGCCCGCACCGGAAGCACCTGCAATCCGAATGGGGCGACCGGCCGGCCGGGCGCCTCTCCGGCGCTGACGGCCTCCAACCGGAACACCTGGGCTCAGGTAAGTCCCGATGCCGGCGCCCGCTTCGTGTCCACGTTGCCGGCTGAAATGGACATGCTCGCCGCCACCGCTCGGCGGGTGGATCGCGTTCGAGATGCGCTGCTCTCCTACTACCGCGGCAAGCAGTTGGCTGCCGCGCCCACGGATACCACCAACTGGTTCCCTGGCGCGACGCTCGCGGGCAAATCGCCCGCCGGTAACCAGGGCTGCAGGGATGGCTGGTATGCCTTGGACAGCACGCAGATCCTCCCGCTTGTGGGGCTTTCTCGCGAAGAGTTTGGAGTAACGGGGTGGGGCGGTCGGCTGGAGTATTGCGCCGATTACGACGCGCTCGCTTCAAAGAATCCCAACGCTCCACCGCACGCAGCGGCCCTGCGGTTCTTAGCCAACGTCTCAGCCGGTGGTGCACCCGACCAATCTGTTCTTTCAAACAACGTTTTATTGACCCTGTAAGACCACAAGGAGATCCAAAAGTGAAGAAGTTCTACACCAAGCGCCGGCAAGGCGGTTTCACGCTCGTTGAGCTGATGATTGTCGTGGTGCTGCTGGGCATCGTCGCCGCCATCGTCATCAGCAACATGGTTGGCAATACCGACGCCGCGCGAGCCCAGCTGCTCAAGCGCGTCGCGAAAAGCAGCACCGATTCCATTGCGCAGATCGCGCGCACCTGCGGCACCTCCAGCGCCATCACGGGTAGCCCGCTGCCGGCGTCTGGCCGGACGCTGCTGGACGTGGTCTTTAACGGTGAGCCGGCCGTGGCGGCAACGTACAAGACCTGTTACTCCGATTCGTCGGTTCGCCCGATCCGTGACTCGGTTACCAAGAACGGCACCGCATGGCAGGTGGGCAGCTACCCCATGAACGTGACCGGTGGTGGCCTGGCCAAGTTCACCGTTGAGTTCCAGCGCGTACCCGATGCGGCCGTTCTGTCCCTGGCGCAGAGCTACACCGAGAACCTTTCGACCTTGGCTGCTTCGGACACCACCAGCGATGTCGTGCGCTACAGCGCGGCGTCCGGTGGCACCCGCACCGTAACCATCCTGCTGGACTGACGCCATGTGGGTGCTCTGGGTATCTGCTGTTTTCCTCGCTCTGATGACGGGCCTTTTCGCTCTCACCACCAGTGTGAGGAGTGACACCTCGCGCCGGCAGGAAATGACCATGCGCGTGGACCAGGAGCAGATCGCCGAGGGCATTGAGCAGTACGTCAGTCTTCACGGCTCTGCGCCGGCGAGTCTTGACACGCTGACCAGCGCTGATGGTTTTGAGCATCTGCGAGCTGCCAGGAACCCCTGGCAGCGATACGAGCGTAGCGGTGCCATCAATGACGGCGTGTGGCGCTTCCAGCGAGCTGCCGCTTGGACAGCGGTGCGGAGCGATGGCGCTGCTTCATACCGGACTGAGAACGCGTGTGGTACCGGCGACGTCGCCACCGCACAAGCCTGGTGTGGTGCGGACGACGGGACCTGGTACCGCACTGAATCGAAGGAAACCTATAACACCGAGATGTCCACTCAGCGCGTGCGCATGATGCGGACGCTGCAACTGTTTGCCGACCATTGGACGGCAAACCAGGCATTTCCCTCCACTGGAAACGACGGGGTAGGGCTTGCACCGGGGCAGCAGCGCACGTTGGCGGCCTTGGCGGGCTACTCAGGCGCGGCGGCGAACTGTCGCGGCGTATTCGTCTGGCGGGGCATTCCACTCGATTGTGGCGCGTTGTTCGACCACTGGGGCCAGCCAGTCAAATACCAATTCCAGTCGTCCAGCCTGATCGTCCTCACCACCGAAACACCCTTTACAGCCGCTGACGGTACCCCCGTTGTGGTTGCAACCCCCTTGCAGGTCCAGGAGTAACCGTGTCCGCGATGATGAAGAGTTCCAGTAGCCCCGTCGACCAGCTCGTAGCCGAGTGGGGCTGGTTGAATCCTCCGGCAGAAATACTGCAGCTGGCTGAGCTGGCGCTGGCTGTGGGCACCAGCCAGGCCGAAGCCCTCCGTGCGCTAAAGGTTTTGAACGATGCTGATCTGGCACGCCTGCAGGCGAACAAGCCGGCATCGAAGGACCTGCTTACCTACGCCGCAGAGCAGCACCCGTCCACGGTGCAGCCGGTGCAGGAGCAAATTATCGCCATCACCGGCGGATCGCCCTTCTACAGCCAGCTCAAGTACCTCAGTTCGCATCCGGATATGGTCAAGACGGAGATCCGCGGCCGCTGCGATGCGCTTGAATGCGTGCTGATGACCATCGAGAACGCCCGCCCGGTCCTGGTGTTCGCGACCCATACGGGCATGACCAAGTTCGAGACCATGGGCCGTTCGGAGCGGTCCGAGGATCCGCTGACCGCCGCGGCCGGTGAACGCCCGTTGCTCGCGGTTGGGGCGCGTGACGACATCTCGGTGTTGTTGTCGCGCCACCGCAATGGGGAAACCTACGCCAATGAACAAGCCCAGGTGTGGTACGCCGCAACTGAGGACACAGAGAACCATCCGGAGCGACGCGAGCTGATTCGCTTGCTCGATCATGCAATTTCCACGAAGGGGACCGACATCGCGCTGACGCCCAACCTGGACGGTAGCTACGGCGTGTCCGTGCGCCGTTGGGGCGCGCTTGCCCCGGCCATGACCGGTCGCACCTGGCCACCCGAGGTAGCCGACGCGGCAATCCAGGTGCTGCAGAACAAATCGGGGGCCAATCCGGACAATGTCCAGTACAGGACACCGCTGGATGGCCAGATCACCTACCGATCGACCGTTGGCGATGCCTTCATGCGGTTGTCCTTCATCCCTCAGAACCACGGTGGTGACATCAAGGGCAGGCCCTCGGTCAGTATCCGGCTGTTCTCGCGGAGTGAATCGAAGATCGACCTGGATGAGCTGAAGCTCCCTGCCGAGGTCAGGTCCGCGATTGAGGACGCCATCCGCATGCCTGCAGGCGGGATCGTCGTTGCCGGGCCCATGAACAGCGGCAAGTCCACGACCATCGGCGGCATGGTCGGCCTTCACCACACCATCTACGGCGAATCGAAGAAACGCGTGTCCGTCGAAGATCCCGTGGAACGGTATATCTCCCACATCACGCAGTTCAATGTCCCCACCATCATGCATCGCCGGGACGGCACGCAGATTGAAGACCAGGAGCGCTTCAACACGATCATGCGCGGCCTGAAGCGGCACGACGTGAATGTGTTCTGGATTGGCGAGGTCCGCGACAAAGAAACGGCCGAATTCTGCGTTAACGCGTCGGTTTCGGGTTGTCTGGCCCTGTCCAGTATCCACGCAAAAGACTGTGTTCTTGCGTTTGATCTGCTGAGCCAGTTCGTGGACGGTACCAAGCGATTCCAGCTCGCCGAGGCGATGTCCCTTGTCATCAGCCAGCGCCTGGTACCCGCCCTGTGCGAGCAGTGCAAGGTTCCGCACGACGCAACGGATGAAGACCGCCGCCGGTGGGATCTGTACATGCAGTTTGCTGGTGAGGATCTGCCCCTCCCGGGAAGCTTCTACCGATCGGTGCCGCATTCCGAGTCCGGGTGCCAGCACTGTCAGAACGGTTTCACTGGTTACGCGCTGATCTGCGAGGTACTGCCCTTCACTCGTGAAGTGCGCACCGCTGCCGGCACCCTGGCTGCACGGGAAGCGGGTACCGCCCAGGCCCGGGAAGTGATGTCGAACGCGCGCACCCTGACCATGGTTGCATCGGCACATCGCGAGCTGCAGGCCGGCAACGTCGACCTGAACTCCGTACTTCACCTCTGAGGTAATCATGGAACGACCAATGAACCTGAAGGAAGTGATCAGGTCTGCAGCGTCACTGCGATCCCAGCTGGCTGCGGGGCGGGCCCTGAGCTGGGCTGTGGGCAAGCTGATAAAGCAGCAGCCGGAGTATGCGCAGTTTTGGGGCGGTGCCGCTCAGAAGATTCAGAATGGCACTCCGCTGTCGGAGATCATCGGCGGCGTGTGGCCAGAAGAGGGCGTGGTGGTGGTGCGAGCCGGCGAAGCAACCGGCAAGCTGCCTGCCGTTCTGGAGCACTACTGCGAATCGCTCAAGCTCCAGCAGCGCCTTATCGCGTCGGCCGGACGCATGAAGTATCCGATCGGAATCGTCGCCGCGGCGCTCTTGCTGTTCCTTGCGCTTTTCGTGACCGTGGTCCCGGTGGTTGGCGAGAGCATTCAGCGTGCCAACGGCCGTTCCGGATCAATGACCGGATTCACCGGCGCCGGGATCGCGACGCAGGCCTGGCTGATTGAGAACTGGCTGTTCGCCTCCGTCGCGGCCGTGGCCCTGATCTTCGGTGTCGTGGCATGGCTGCGGTCGCCAGCCTTCAAGTTGGAGGCCCAGCGCATGCTGCTGGAAGCTCCCGTGATCGGCCCAGCTTTGACAGAGATGGCATTTGGGCTCTGGACCAAGTACGCCGCAATGTCCTTTTCGGCCGGCATTCCGACCGCGACCAGTGTCCGGGCTACGTCCGCCGTTCTGCCGGCGCCGCTTCGTGCGGGGGTGCTTCTTCTTGCAGATGACCTTTCCGTGAAGCATCGCCCGCTGTCTGAAGCAGTGAACCTCGAAAAGCTAGCTGCGGACGATCCCCGGCAGCGCTGGCCGGAGTACGTGATCGACGCGTTCTCGACGGGTGATGTCACTGGCCGGCTCGATGAAGAGCTGAACCGGGTGTCGCCGGAGCTGGTCAAGAACGGCGAAGAGGCGTTCGACCAGGTGCTCAAGATCAGCCAGTACGTGGCGATGGGCATTTCTGCGGCGGTAGTGGGCGGCACGATGCTCATGCTCTACCTGCCCATGCTCAGCAATATCAAAAACATCCGGTGAGAACGTCATGCTGAAGAACCTTTTGAATAGATTCAGACCGTCCAAAGGCGGCACCGCTGCGCAGCCTTCGATCGATGTCGCAGCAGCTCAGGAGCCTAACGATTTGGTGGACGACATTGAGCCCAGCGGCGGAATGGAGCTGGAGGAGATGGTGCCGGCGGCCATCGCGCCGACGGGTAGGCGAAAGAAGAAAGAAGTTCGCCAGAAAAAGCCGCAGGCGACCGGGCGGGCGTCTGCCCGGACCGATTACGAGATCCTGGCACATCCGGACATGCTGGACGAAGCTGGGCACAGGAAGCTGTTGCTTGTTGGCCATAGTGCCTGGGCATCGTTGGATCCCGTGCGCGAAGTCCCAAAAACGATGCTGCTGCAGGCCGAGCGCGGTACCAAGCCGGCGGTGGCGGCGCTGGTGGGCCGTAAGGCTCGGGGATTGCGTGTTGCGCTCGATCAGCGTCTGTTCGAGCGTAGCCGCACCCGATACGCGCTGGCACTGGACGCGTACCTGGCGTGGGGCCTGACAAACGCGGCAGAGACGACCATCCTGCTGGGCGGTGTCGAGAGCGCTGGCACGACCTACCTGGACGTGCTCGTCTTTCAGAAGAAGACCCTGGTGGCGATCGAAGACAGGGAGCTGCCAGCAATGTCTGAGCAGCGGTTCAGCGTCGCGCTGCGCGTGCTGCTTGGCGAAATGCGTGCGCAGTTTCCGCATGCCCGCATCGTCGCGGCTGCCCCGTTGCCGGACTGGGCCCAGGATGGCATCGAGTATTTGGGGGTCAAACCCCTGCGCAGCCTTCGCTTTGCGCCGATCAATGCCCGTTCGGTGTCTGCTGGCACCTACCGGACTGGGGGCATCGTGGCGGGCGTGGGCGTAGTCGTGTACTGCACGCTGCTTGCGGTGGGCTGGCAGCAGTACAGCTCGGCCGGGAAGGAATATCAGCGGGAGGCAGCAGATCCTGCACTGCAGGCTGCCGGCGGCGTCAACAACGCCAAGTTGGAGCTGCAGCAGCGGCAACGTGCATTCATGGAGTCGCCTCGCCCGCAGATCGTGCTTGCGGAGCGCAGCCGCAGGGTGGTCAGTGGCATCGCCTCGGTGCCAGGTCTGCGCATCGTCACGGTTACCTTCGGCGCCGGCGCCAGCGGCCGCGATGAGGGGCAGTTTGGGCCTGCGGTGACACCGGAAGCCCCGGGTAGCCAGCCGTTGGCGGCCAATTTCGCCCCGACACGCCCGGCCGATGTGCACATGGTGGTGGAGGTTCCGATCAGCGCGCTATCGGCAATGGAGCAGGCGAAAGGCGTGATGGCACAGATCAGCACGGCGACTGGCCTCTCACTGCGGCTGACGCCGGGAGGGTGGAACGACGACATCGGCTCGAACGTTCGCAAATTGACCATTGAGGGGTCGATTCAATGAGCAAAATCACTATTTTTGGCGTAGCGGTAGCGGCTGTTGCGGTGTTCATGGGCTGCCAGGGCTTCGCCCGGCTCAGCGAGCGAGCCCAGCAGCAGCGGGAGGCGACCGAGGGCGTTGCCCGCTGGAAGCAATCCGCAAAGGCGTTGGAAGCATCCAATGCTCAGTGGAATCGCCGTTACCCCAGCCTTGAGCGCTACAGCGACGTGCTCGCACTCGTTGGATCGCTCAGGCTCCCGCAGTTGGGTCTGCAGACCGACCTGGACAAAGTGAGCGTCCCCAAGGCCGAGGCTGTGACACAAAACAACGTCGACCTGCAGCTGGCACGGATCTGTCTGGCATCTAGTGCGGATAACGCTGCAGCCGGGCTTCAGGTCACAGCGAATTCCTACGGTCAGCTGTTGGCTGGCATCGGCGCGCTTGCCGCCCGCCCGAACGTATACATCGGCGGCATGGCCATCCAGGGCACGGCAGAACAACCCACTGCTGTGCTCACCGATTTCTGCGTGCTCGCGCGGCAGGAGGCAGCATGAAGCTTCTCGATTCCAGTTTGGTGCAGCTCGCTATAGGTCTGACCGTAGTGGTCGGGCTGTGGGGTCTCGGCAACAAGATCAACCTCAATCTCGCTCAGCTCCCGGTGGAACAGGCGGCCGATGTTTCATCGGCTGCTGAGGTCGCCGCAGTGAAGCCGATGTTTCCTGTGGCCGTTCAGGCCTCGGCAAAGCAGGCGAGGGCACTTGAAGCGGTGGATCCGGCCGCGGTGGAAGCCGCCTTCGGAAGCCGTGCCGGAGAAGTGGAGCAAGCGCCGGCGCCTGACTTCGCCGAGCTGGCCAGGGGAACCATCAAGATCGAGGGAGTCAGCAGCGGCGGCGTCTTCATTGGGGGCAGGTTCTACGCCATTGGAAGCCGGCTCGCCGCGCTCGAAGCAACCCCGGAAGGCGTCTCCACCACCCCGCGCCTGGTCGCGGTGCAGCCCGATCGTGTGGTGTTCGATGTCGGTGGCGCATCCCTGGTCATGACCAAGGACGGCGGGGGTTGGCATTGAACCTCACCGACTTCCGCTATGACCACCCCCGGCTGTACTGGGGCGGAGCTGCTGCCGCCCTGGTGCTTGGACTAACTGCTGTTTTCCTGATCCTTCCACAGAACTCTTTCTTTGAAGCGATCGGGGTGTCCGAGGCCCAGCGCCGTGGGCATGCGCTGCGCAATGCCGGGTACTGGTACAGCAGATCCGCAATCCACGCCTCCTCCAAAGGCCTGGCGTTCGAGGTTCGATACGGGAACGTGGTCCGTTACGCCGATGGCGCAGTGGTTGCTTCGGTCCCGAATGGCGACAGGTTCTTTGAGGAGGCACTTCACCTGGCGGATGTGGTGGTGAAGGAACCCCTGCAGGCGGCTGCAGCTGTAAAGGCCGCGCGGTTCAAGGACGCGCGGTTTGAGGTCTACGACCAGGACAAGGCGGTGATCTGGATCGATGGCAAGCCCTTGAACATCACCCTTATCGAGCTTGGCGCCGCCACGCCCGATCCCAACCCCCCAACCAACATCGTCGACTTGGCGTTCGCGTCCTACTACTGGACCCAGTTCAAAGGAGAATGAGCATGAAGAGAACCATCCTCGCAATCGCCATAGCAGCGGTCGCGCTGCCGGTCATTGCGCAGCAAAGTACGCAGCGGGGTTCGGACGGATCGATCACGGTCGCCCGCCCCTCTGATGCCGGCGGCCGCAGTGCGGCCGGCGCGCAGCCGCCTATCGTCATCGTGGGTGGCAAGCGCCAGGTCGGCACCGATTGGGTGGCCCCTGTCGAAGGCACGTTGTCGGTGGGGACGGCGGCCGGCGCGCGATCGGTCAAACTGAATCCGAAAGGGGGCAATGTTTCCCTGACGGCTGGCAGCGCCGTTCAGGCCCCGACGATCATGCGCAACGGTGCTGTGGCCCGCTGGGTGCCGCAGAGCAAGGGGTGTCCCGCGTACTACAGCGGGTCGATCACCTGGGAGGCTGAGGAAGTCTCCAGCATCAGCAATGGGGCGTGGACTGCCACTGGCGCGGTTCGGAACTATGTCGAATCGTGCACGGCCGTTGTCGAGACGCGGTGGGTTGCACAGTCGGCGGGCTGTCCTGCCGGCTACAGCGGCTCCAACACCTGGGAGGCCGAAGAGCGCAGGGTGGGCGGTGGAAGCTGGGCAGCCACTGGTGGCATCCGTAGCCAGAACAACTCCTGCACCGCGCCGCCGCCGCCGCCGCCGCCGCCGGATCCGGATCCGGTACCGGACCCTGGATCCTGTTCCCCGCAGGTGAAGCTGCACACGCTCTCCACAGCGCCGCTACCGGTCCCATTGCCGCCCACACAATGTGGCCCCGCGACCCTTGGACGCCTGGCAATTGGATCATGGAACATCAGGGCGATGGGTCAGAGCTGCATGGCGTATCAAGCGACCTATCAATGCATCAACGGGGGCTGGCAGATTCATGCGTATAACAGCTCGAACTGCGGTGGGTTGTATCAAACGGGAAACGGAACGCATCTCGCGAACAACTGGGATGCAGTGTTGGAGACAGCTTTGATCAGTGACGACATGTACACCGCAGGCAAGGTCGGGCGTGCACTGTGGGACGCGCGCGCTCCTGGGCAGAATGCAATGTTTGGCATCGGCTGCATCGCGTTCCCCTTGCCGTGATGCCGTGATCGCGACGACAATGTAAGGGCAGTGTTCAAATCCTGTTCTCCGGTGCGGCCCGCCGCGGGGTATTCCCCCCGAACTCCCTCGCGGCGGGCCGCAGCCTTTAAATCCCTTCGATCTCAAAAACGTGACCTCCCGCACATTCGTGGGGGGTTGCGTTTGTGTGTTTTATACAATACAGTATGGGTCATATCACATACGGAGCGCGTCACCGGTTGATGCCTACCGGCTCAACTTACACATGGGAAGGCCGATAACGCTGACGCCGGCCTTCGCCTCTCGACCGTTTGCCTTTTGCGTCTGAGCGAACCCGTGGCTGGAATGCCATAAACCTTTACGTACCAGGAGCACCACCGCAATGAAATCCCGCACCTGCTTCACCCGCACCCTGATGGCGATGGCTGTCGCCCTGGCCGCTTCGCCGGCAATGGCGTCCGACTCCTTCAGCCAGACGGTGTTCTTCGGCGACAGCCTCACCGACTCCGGCTACTTCAATCCACTGCTGCCGGCCGAGAGCCGCGCAGTGACCGGCCGGTTCACGACCAACCCGGGCTGGGTGTGGTCGGAGCACGTTGCGGATCACTACGGGACCAATGCAACGCCGAACGGCAATGGCCAGAGCGGCGACAACTACGCCGTGGGCGGTGCCCGCGTGGGCGTGGACGGCGCCGGCGGTCTTGGCCCGATCGCATCGATCAAGAGCCAGGCCGCTCGCTACCTGGCCGCCAACGGTGGCAAGGCCGACCCGAACGCTCTCTACACCGTGTGGGGCGGCTCGAATGATGTGTTCGCCGCACTGCAGTCCCTCGGCCAGGCGCAGACGATCATCAACGCCTCGATCACCGATCAGGTCTCGCTCGCAAAGACCCTGCAGCAGGCAGGCGCGCAGTACCTGCTGGTTCCGAACATGCCGGACCTGGGCTTGACTCCGCGTTTCCTCGCCATGGGCCCGCTGGGCGCCGTCACCGGCACCCCTTTCTCCTCCACGTACAACAGCTCGCTGTACAGCGGCCTGAAGGCGGCGGGTGTCAACTTCATCCCGCTGGACACCTTCACCATCCTCCGCGAAGTCGCCGCGAACCCGGGTGAATACGGCTTCCGCAACGTGACCGACGCGGGCTGCAAGCCCAATGCGCAGCTCGGCGATGCCGGCGTGATCGTGTGCAACCCGCTCAGCTACGTCGCTCCGGACGCGTACAGCGCCTACCTGTTTGCCGATGGCGTGCATCCGTCGACGGCTGCCCACGAGATCCTGGGCCAGTACGCGGTTTCGGTGCTGGAGGCCCCGCGCCTGCAGCAGGTGCTGACGCGTTCGGCGCAGACGGTGGGCCGCGCCCGTGCCGATCAGGTCAGCCTGCACCTGGGCGCCCGGCCGGTCGATGGCCTGTCCTGGTGGGGCGGTGTGCGGGGCGATATGCAGCGCTACGATCACGCCGACCTGTACGACGGCCTGGCGCCGGCTGGCCTGTTCGGCATGGACTGGGCGCGTGATGGCATCGTGCTGGGCGGTTTCGCGGGCTACGGGCGCCTGGACGCCGATTTCGGCAACAGCAAGGGCGACTTCAAGCAGACCGACGCCAGCCTGGGTCTGTTTGCTGGCTGGTACGGTGATCGCGCATGGGTCAATGGCCAGGTCAGCCACACCTGGCTGTCCTATGACGTGACCCGCAAGGTGCAGCTCGGCCCGGCCACCCGCGAACACACCGGCTCGCCGGATGGCAGCAACCTGACCGCCGCGATCAATGCTGGCTACGAGTTCGGTACCGAGGGCGGTTTCCGCCACGGTCCGGTCGCCTCGGTGACGTGGCAGAAGGTCAAGATCGACGGCTACACCGAAAGCAACCTGAGCGCCACCGCCTTGGGCTACAACGACCAGGACATCGACTCCACGGTGGGTCGTATCGGCTGGCAGGCCCGGTTCGACGGCGGCAGCGTGAAGCCGTATGTGCAGGTCACCTATGACCACCAGTTCGAGGACGGCGAGCAGGCCAGCGCATGGCTGCAGACCGTGCCGGAAGTGGGCAGCTACCGCGTGCCCGGCCTGGACTTCGACAAGAGCTACGCGACGGCTATCCTGGGCGCGCGCATGGAGCTGTTCGGCCTGCAGAGCAACATCGGCCTGAGCACCACCGCAGCGCAGAAGCGTGCCACTGACATGACGGTGTTCGTCAGCTTCAGCGGTAGCCTGTAACCCTGCACGGCGCGGCGCACTTGCGCCGCGCCACTGGCTGGCGATCGACCACGGAGTAATGGAATGCGTAAACCATCAGATGGCGTTGCCCTGGCTGCAATCGTCGCGAAAGAGACCACTGAGGGTACTTGGAAGGGCACTGGTGCTGGCGTTGGTATGGGCACCGGCGGCCTTGGCCTTTTCGTAGGCGGGATGCGCGGTACCAAGCGCACCCAGTCGAAGCGCGCCAAGGAGCTTCAGGCGCCGCGCAAGACCTCCTACAACATCCTTTACGTTCTTGGGCCCGCCTTGGCATTTTTAGGCATTGGCGTCTTCATGAGCTGGACCCCGGGCGTCATTGATCTTGTCGCCCCTGCTGCAAATGCCCCGGCGGGCTCTACCGTCGCTGCGATCAACGATAACGTCGGCAGCGCTCTCTCCGGTATCGGAATCTGGGCACCTGTCGGGGCCCTTGCCGCCGCCCTGCTCTATGTGGCTTTTGGCAAGAGTCGGCGCCAGGCGGATGAGGATGCCCGGTTCAAGGCCGCGCAGGCACGTGACGTCGTGGTCGCAGAAGTCTACAACCGCCTGCGCTACGTTGAAGCCGATCACATCGTGTTTGATCCGAAGACGATGTATGAAGCCAGTGCCACGCCCGTGGGCGTCGAACAGCTGCTTAGAAAGGTCGTTTCCCGAACCTCGGCCGTGCACAAGGAAGGGCGATGATGGCGGTCGTGGAAGACATTTCCACCCAAGGATTAAATGCTTTTCCTTTGGCGCAGCTTGGATGGGCTTTGGAGCCTTTTGCCAGCATGCTGATGGTGATCGCGATCCTCGCCGCGTTCTTCTCTGGCGTCGTCTGCATGATGGGATTGATGCCATTGCGTCGCGCCGTGATTGGCATATTTGTCGCTGGAAGTTTCCTTGTTATGTCAGCCAGGTTCTCGTCTGATGTTGAGAAGGCGAGGCTCTTTGATGCGCCGGCTGAACGGGTAGGCGTCGTGCAGACGACGGTGGTGACGGGTGGCGGTTGCACACCCGTCCGAACTGAGATCAGCACCGTTGAGGGGGCAGGGCTACAGCTCGACGGGACGCTACGCGGACTGAGTTCGGGACAAGAAATTTTCAGCAAGGTCATCCTCCAAAATGGCGAGAAAACACGCTTCATCTGCATCGGCAACAGCCCGACAGCAAGTTGCAAGGCTACGCCGTAGGCGAGGCATCTAGGCATAGTGAAGGGGCGGCCATCGGTCGCCCCTTTTTTGTGCGCGTGTGCCCACCACCGCGCCCGGCCGCGCTCGATGCTGGCGGCGGCGTTGGCCAACTGGGCGACCTGCACGACGCCCTTGGCGGATCCACGTCGCCGGCAGCTGCAGGACCTGGTGCTATTGCCACCGGCCCGCGCATGTGGCCACCGCCGCGCCCAGCTGCAGGCCGAGCTGGGGCAGGGGGGCGCACTCACCGCCGCGGCCTGGCCGCGCTCGATGTCGGGCCTGCCGCTGGCCAGCTGGTCGACCTGCAGGATGTCCTGGGCGGATCCACGTCGCCGGCGCCGCCGGCAGCTGCAGGACCTGGTGCGATTGCCACCGGCCCGCGCACGTGGCCACCGCCGCGCCCAGCTGCGGGCCGAGCTGGGGCAGGGTGATGCACTCGCCACCGTGGCCCGGCCGCGCTCGATGCCGGCGCTGGCCTTGGCCAGTTGGTCGACCTGCAGGACGCCCTGGGCGGATCCACGTCGCCGGCGCCGCCGGCAGCTGCAGGACCTGGTGCGATTGTCACCGGCCCGCGCACGTGGCCACCGCCGCGTCCAGCTGCAGGCCGAGCTGGGCAGGGTGGTGCACTCACCGCTGCAGGCCGACCGCGCTCGATGCGGACGCTGACGCTGGCCAGCTGGTCGACCTGCAGGACGCCCTGGGCGGATCCACGTCGCCGGCGCCGCCGGCAGCTGCAGGACCTGGTGCGATTGTCACCGGCCCGCGCACGTGGCCACCGCCGCGTCCAGCTGCAGGCCGAGCTGGGCAGGGTGGTGCACTCACCGCTGCAGGCCG